>RFIB01000259.1 GCA_003695625.1 Acidobacteriota bacterium
CGGGTCTGAGGTCGGCGCGCTCGCGCACCGCGACGAAGCCTTCCGCCAGCGCCGCGACGATCGCCGGATCGGTCCACAGCTCCTGATCTGCGCGCCGGGCGAATCCGCTCCACGGCACGTCGAGGACGAGCAGCACGAGCCGGTCCCCGTCGAGAGCGCGTCGGATCGCCGCCGCGTCGAAGCGTGCGAACTCCACCTTCGGTCCCGCCGCGTGCGCGGCCGGCGCCGCGAGTGCGGCGCACAGCAGGACCGCCACCCCGATGCGTCCGAGCACAGTCGTCTCCGCCTCGCCGTCCCGCAGGGGACGGGTCCGCGATTATGCCGATTCGGGGAGTGCGGGGCGACGCCGCGACGGCTCAGGGCGGTGTGCCGATCGTCACCGCGATCCGCGTCGTGCCGATCTCGATCGTGTCGCCGTCCTGCAGTTCCGCGGCGACGACCCGCGTGCCGTTGACCAGCGTCCCGTTGGTCGAGCCCAGGTCCTTGAGCAGCACGCAGGCGGCTCCGTAGACCTCGATGCTCGCATGGCGGCGCGAGACGTGGGCGTCGTCGATCGGCAGGTCGGCCCCGCCCCGGCCGAGGATCATCCGCGGCCGGGTGACGCGGAAGCTCCGGCCGGACTGCGGACCGCTGACGATGTCGAGGGTGATCTCCCAGCCCTCGGGCAGGGGAACCCGCGCCAGGTCGTCCCCCGCCGCCTCGGCACAGGCCCAGCCGGATTCCCCCGAGCGGGTCCGGACAAGGACGGTCTCCGTGCCGGCCTGTCCCGGGCCGGATCCCGTCCGCTCGGAGCCCGGCAACGGGGCATCCGGCAGGTCCGGTTGGCGATCACGACGGGCCACCGGCAGGGCTCTCCGGGGTCAGTCCGCCGCGTCCCCGCCCCCGTCCTCGCCCAGCGCGAGACGGAGGTCGGAGCCGGTCCTCTCGGCGAACCGCCTCGCAAAAGAAGGTAGGCCCGGCTCGTCCCTGTCGGCCAGCAGCTTCTCAACCCGCCCGATCGGAAAGAACTGCAGCGAGGGGGCGATCGGCCCGCGCTCGCCCCGCGAACGCTGCGAGAGCCAGTCCTCCCAGGCGTCGAGATCGAGCCCCTCGAGCGCCAGGCCGCGCGCGTCCAGGCTCCGCACGACGCCGAACAGCCGCTCGCGCGGGTCGCGCAGGTACGCGACGACCAGTGCGCCGGGGCCGAACGGCGCCTGCCCGCCCCCGGCCGGCGCGCCGGCCGGATCCTCGACCAGCTCGACCAGCACGCCGCCGGTCGAGCGCGGGTGCACGAACGCGGCGCGCAGCCCGCGCGCCGCCTCGCGCACGTCGCCGGCCAGCTCGAACCCGCCCCGCGCGAGCCGGGCGAGCGTGGCGTCGAGGTCGGTGACACGGAGACAGACGTGATGGATCCCCTCGCCGCGGCGCTCGAGCGCCCGGGCGATCGGCCCCTCGTCGCCGAGCGGCTCGAGGAGCTCGATGTGGCTCTCCCCGACCGGGAGGAACCACGTCCGCACGCCCTCCCCCTCGACGCGCTCGACGTGCTCGACCTCCAGGCCGAGCGCATCGGCCCAGAAGGCGAGCCTCGAACGCGCGTCGCGGACCGCGATTCCGAGGTGCTCCATCCGCTCGACCCGCTGCCCGCTCACGCCGCCTCCCGCCGCGCCGCGTCCGCGCGCCCTACAGGCGCCCGAGCAGCTGGCGCGCGATGACCAGCCGCTGGATCTCCGACGTCCCCTCGCCGATCGTGCACAGCTTGGCGTCCCGATAGTACTTCTCGACCGGATAGTCCTTGACGTATCCGTAGCCGCCGAAGATCTGCACCGCCTCGTTGGCGACGCGCACCGCCACCTCGCTGGCGTAGAGCTTGGCCATCGCCGACTCGCGCGTCGTCTCGCGGCCGAGCTGCTTGAGGAATGCGGCCCGCTGCGTGAGCAGGCGCGCGGCGTCGACCTCGGTCGCCATGTCGGCAAGCTTGTTCTGGATCGACTGGAACGACCCGATCGGGCGCCCGAACTGCTCGCGCTCCCGTGCGTAGCGCAGCGCGTGCTCGAGGGCGCCGGCGGCGGTGCCGACGGCCAGGGCGGCGATCGAGATCCGGCCCCCGTCGAGGACCTTCATCGCGTCCTTGAATCCGTGGCCCTCCTCGCCGAGCAGGTTCGCCGCAGGCACCCGGCAGTCGGAGAAGACCATCTCCGACGTGTCCGAGGCGCGCATGCCGAGCTTGTCCTCGTGCTTGCCGACGCTGAACCCCGGCGTGCCCTTCTCGACGATGAACGCCGAGATCCCGTGATGCTTCTTCGAGGGGTCGGTGCTGGCGAACACCACCGCGACCTGGCCGACCGACGCGTGCGTGGTGAACGTCTTGCTGCCGTTGAGCACGTACGCATCGCCGTCGCGGACCGCCGTGGTGCGGGTCCCGCCGGCATCCGATCCGGCGGTCGGCTCGGTCAGCCCCCAGGCGCCGATCCACTCGCCGGACGCCAGCTTCGGCAGGAAGCGGCGCTTCTGCTCCTCGTTGCCGAACTGCTCGATGTGTCCGGTGCACAGGCTGTTGTGCGCGGCCACCGACAGCCCGATCGCGGGGCAGACGCGGGCGATCTCCTCGACGATCGTCACGTACTCGAGGTAGCCCATCCCGGCCCCGCCGTACTCCTCCGGCACGAGCACGCCGAGAAAGCCGAGTTCGCCCGCCTGGCGGAACACGTCGACGGGAAACTCGGCCTTCTCGTCCCACTCGCGCACGGACGGCGCGATCTGCTGGGCGGCGAACTCGGCCGCCGCCTTGCGCACGAGCTCCTGCTGTTCGGTCGGTCTGAAGTCCACGGTGCTGCTCCTCGGTCGTCCCGCGCAGGGACGGGAACGGATCGAACCGGCGCCGGAAGGCCGGTCTTACCGGATCATAAAGGCGCGCGCGGGCGCGTCCAAGGGGGTCAGAGCAGGTCGACGAACACCTCGTCCGCGATCAGCCGGCTCGACTCGGCCAGGGCGATCCGACCGTCCGGCTGCCGGACGAGTGCGCCGGCGGCGAGGTGACGCGCGATCGCGTCCCGGCGGGCGTCGACGGCGGCGCGTCCGTGCCGGCGGGCAACGCGCCCGAGGTCGACGCCCCGGTCGAGGCGCAGGCCGAGGACGATCGCCTCCCCCGCCCGGCGGTCGGGCACCCACGGCTCCGGATCGCCCGCACCCGCGCCCCGCTCGATCGCCCGGGCCCAGGCCCCGAACCCGCGCGGGGCGGTCCAGCGCGCACCGCGCCAGTACGACGCAGCGGACGGCCCGACGCCGAGATAGCTCTCGTCGGTCCAGTAGCGCAGGTTGTGGCGGCTCTCGTGTCCCGGCCGCGCGAAGTTGGAGATCTCGTAGCGCCGCAGGCCGCGGGCGGCGAGTCGCTCGACCGCTGCCGCGTACATCTCGGCGGCGAGATCGGGATCGGGCCGCGGCACCGTCCCGCCCTCGATCGCGCGGACGAGCGGAGTCCGCCCGTCGAGTTCGAGCGCGTAGAGCGAGACGTGGTCCACGTCGAGCTCCGCGAGCCGTTCGAGCTCGCGCAGCCATCCCTCCATCGTCTGTCCGGGGCGGCCGAAGATCAGATCCACGCCGAGCGACACGAAACCGGCGGCGCGCAGCGTCGCGAGCGCCCCCAGCCCCTCGGCCACGGTCCCTTCCCGGCCGATCGCCGCCAGACCGCCCTCGTCGAGCGCCTGGAGTCCGAGGGTCACGCGATCGATTCCCGCCGCGCGCCAGGCCGCGGCCCGCGCCGGCGAGACGTCCTCGGGATTCGCCTCGAGACCGATCTCCGCGTCGGGCGCGACCTCGAAACGGCCGCGGACGGCGTCGAGCAGGCGCCCGAGCAGCTCCGGAGGCAACCGCGACGGCGTCCCGCCGCCGAGATGGACGCTCGCCGCGCGCACGGCGCCTTCCGGCAGGCGGTCCAGCTCGCGCGCCACGAGCGCGACGAAGCGCGGCGCGAGATCGTCGCGGCCGGCGACGATCGCGAAGTCGCAGTAGTCGCAGCGCCGCGCGCAGAACGGCACGTGCACGTACAGCCCCGGGTCCGGATCGGACCACGGGGCCCACGGACCGTCCGCCCCGCCGGGATGCGCGTCGCCCGCAGCCGCCATGTCCCTATATTCGCCCATGTGCGGGAGCGACCGCCTCCTGCCGAAAGGCGTCCTCCATGGAACGCAAGATCGCCGCCTCGACGATCCTGGTCGCGGCCCTGACCTGGCTCGGCGTCCTGCTCAGCCGGCAGCTCGCCCCGCGCCTCGGTCCCGGGGCGACGTTCGTCGGCCTGTTCGGCGTGCTGCTCGTCGCCTCCGCGGTCGCCGTGCTGCTCTCGCGCCGGCTGGTCGCCCGGCTCGGCGCGCTCGCGCAGACGGCGCGGGTGATCGCGGACGGCGACCTGACGGGGCGGGTCCCCGAGGCGCGCGAGGGACGCGGGGCCGACGAGATCGACGACCTGACCCGCTCGTTCGCCCAGATGCAGGCTTCGCTCAAGCGCGTGCTCGCGGAGGTCGCCCAGACGGCGGACACGCTGCGCGCGTCGGCGCGGGACGTGTCCGAGACGGCCCGCGCGCTGTCGTCGGCGACGGACGAGATCGCCGCGACGGCGCGGCGGCTCGCGGCGGGATCGGGTGTCACCGCCGAGCGGATCGAGCAGACCTACGACGTCACGCGCCAGGTCGCCGACTCGGCCGGGAAGATCGGCGCCGACGCCGAGGCGGCGCTCGCGATGGCGAGGCGCAGCGGCGACGACGCGCGGCGCGGGGCCGAGGCCGCGGAGCGCGCCGAGCAGGAGATGGCGCGCGTGCTGCGGCAGGTCGAGCGCACCGCCGAGGTGACCGAGGGGTTCGAGAACAGGGCGCGGTCGATCGGCCGCACGGTCGAGCTGATCGGCGGCATCGCCCAGCAGACGCACCTCGTCGCGCTCAATGCGTCGATCGAGGCGGCCCGGGCGGGCGAACAGGGAGCCGGGTTCGCCGCGGTCGCCGAGGAGGTGCGGGCGCTCGCCGAACGGACCGCGCGCTTCGCCGAGGAGATCGCCGCCCTGGCCGTCGCCATCGACGAGGGGGCAGGCGCGGTCCGCGGCGCGATGGACGAGGCGCGCCAGGCGGCGCGGGCGGGCAGCGAGGTGATCGGATCGGCCGGGGCGCTGCACCGGGAGATCGCCGGCGGCGTGATGCCGCTGCTCGAGCGGATGGAGCAGATCGCCGCGCTCGCCCGGCGGCAGAGCGGCGCGACCGCCGAGCTGGTCGGCGCGATGGAGGAGATCTCCCGCATCGCGTCGGAAGGTGCCGCCGGCGCCGGCGAGACGTCGCGCGCCACCGAGCGCCAGACCACGTCGATGGAGGCGATGGCGCAGTCCGCCGCCGGGCTGGCCGCCGCGGCGGACCGGCTTCACGAGCTGTGCACGGTGTTCCGGCTGCGGCGCGAGGAGCCGCGCGCATGACCGGCACGGCGTGCTGGACCCTGCGCGTTCCCGGCGGCGCGACGCTGACGCTTGCGGCCGGACTGCTGCGCCGGATCGAGCCGGTGGCGGAGGTCGTTCCGGTGCCGCTCGCGCCGCCGGTCGTCCGCGGGATCGCCGAGGCCGGCGGTCGCGTGGTCACGCTGCTCGATCTCGCCGCAGGCGACGGGGCGCCCGCTGCGGCCGCCGTCGAAGGCGGACTGGCGCTGCTGCTCGCCCCTCCGCTCGAGCACCTCGCGGTGTTCGCCCCGGAAGGCACGCGCGTCGACCCGCCCGGCGCGGTCCCCGCCGGGGATCGCGACGCGTCCGCTCCGTGGACGCTCGCCCGGATCGAGGCGCTCGTCGCCCGGGCCTGCCGCGAGGCCTCCCGTCGATGAGCGGATCGAACCTCGTCGCGCTGTTCCACGACGAGGCGACACGCCTCGTCCGCCGCGCGCGGGCGCTCGCCGCCGGCGGCGGTGATGCCGGGTCCCGGCGCCAGGAACTCTACCGGGCGCTGCACTCGCTCAAGGGGATGTGCGCGTCGGTCGGACTCGAGGAGGCCTCCCGGCTGGCCCACGAGGCCGAGGAGCTGGCACGGACGGCCCCCCTGCCCGCCCGGGGCCGCCTCGCGCGCTGTCTCGAACGACTCGCCGAGCGTGTCGGCGCGTCGGCGGACGAGGCGGACGAGGTCGACGACGCGGCTCCCGCCCTGCCCCCGATCCGCGTCGAGCTCGAGCTGCTCGACCGGCTCGTCGACGAGGCCACGCGCGTCGCCGCGGACCTCGACCGTCTCGAGCACCACCTCGGCCCGCCGCCCGATCCGCGCAGCCTCGCGCTGCGGCACGCCCTGCGGCGCGAGACCCGCTCGCTCGGTCGCGCGCTGCTCGATCTGCGGCTGCTTCGCTTCGGCGAGCTGGCGGCGCGATTCGAGCGGCTCGTCGCCCGCTGGAGCGAGCGTCGCGGCGTCCCGACCGCGTTCGCGGTCGAGGGGGCCGGAGTCCGGATCGACCGCGGACTGGCCTGGCGTCTGCTCGATCCGCTGACCCAGCTGATCCGGAACGCGATCGCCCACGGGCCGCTCCCGGGCGGCGGGCGCACGCTCCGGATCACCCTCGGCGCCGCACGCGAGGCCGGCCGGCTGCGGTTCACCGTCGCCGACGACGGGCGCGGGCTCGACCCCGCCGCCGTGCGGAGGCGGGCGATCCGGCGCGGCGTGATCTCGGCCGAGCAGGCCGCGCGGCTCGACGACGCCGCGTCGCTCGCCCTGCTCGCCAGGGACGGGATGTCCCGCCTGCGGCGCGCCGACGAGCTGGCGGGGCGCGGTGTCGGGCTGGCCAGCGTCCGCGCGGCGGTCGAGCGCCTCGGCGGACGCCTCGTGCTCGCCTCGCGCCCGAATCAGGGGTTCACGGCGACGCTGTTCGTGCCGGCCCGGCTCGCGATCACCGAGACGCTGCTGGTCGAGGTCGCCGGCCGCCGCTTCGCGGTGCTCGCCGCCCCGGTGCGGGCGGTGCGCACCCCGGACGATCCCGCGACCGGTCCGACGCGGCTCGGGATGGCCGAGCGTCTCGGCTTCCCGCCGCCGCGCGATCCGCCCGGGCACGCCCTGCTCGTCGATTCGGGCCGCGCGCCGGTCGCCCTGCTCGTCGATCGCGTCGTCGAGCAGCGCGAGATGATCGTCCGGCCGCTCGGGGCGCCGCTCGAACGGATCGGGCCGTGGGCCGGCGCGGCGCTGCTCGCCGAAGGCGGGCTGGCGCTGGTGATCGATCCCGCGCGGCTGGTGGAGTCGGCGAGAATGTAGCCGATGGACCCCGCTCCTCCGGCACGCCGCTACGGCCAGAACTTCCTCGCCAACCCCTCGCTCGCCGCGTGGCTCGTCGACCGGTTCGCCCCGCGCGAGGACGACGTCGTGGTCGAGATCGGTCCCGGGCGCGGCGCGCTGACCCTCGAGCTCGCGCCCCGCTGCGGGCGTCTGGTCGCGCTGGAGATCGACGAGCGGCTGATCGGCCCGCTGCGCGACGCGCTCGCCGCCTGGCCGCACGCCGAGGTCCGCCGGGCCGACGCCCTGGACGTCGACTGGGACGCGCTCGCACGCGAGCTGGGCGCACGGCTGCGGGTGATCGGCAATCTGCCGTACAACGTCGGGACGGCGATCGTCGGCCGGCTGCTCGCGACGGACGCGGTGCGCGACGCCCAGTTCGTCCTGCAGCGCGAGGTGGTCGACCGGCTCGTCGCCGGGCCGGGATCGCGGCGCTACGGCCCGTTGTCCGTGCTCGTCGCGCTGCGCACCCGGGCGCGCCGGCTGCGGACGATCGCGCCCGGATCGTTCCGGCCCAGGCCGCGGGTCGACAGCGCCGTGATCGCGCTCTCGTTCGAACCCGACGCGCCGCTTCCTGCCGCGGAGGTGCCGTGGCTGAGAAGCTGGCTGCACCGCGGATTCGCCCGGCGGCGCCGCACGCTCGCGGGTAACCTTGCCGATCGCCGCGAGCAGGTCCGCGGGTTCCTCGCCGAACGGGGTCTTCCGCCCGACCTGCGCGCCGAGGCGCTGCCGCCGGCGGACTGGCTGGATCTCGCACGTCGGCTCGAGGCGGTGACACCGTCCGATCCCGACCGCGCGGGCACGGAGAACGGGGCGACGTGACGGCACCACTCGAGATCGTCTCGCTCGGCGGGACGGGCGGCTTCGGCATGAACGCCACGCTGTATCTCGCCGGCGACGAGGGGCTGCTCGTCGACTTCGGCACCGGCTTCCCGCACGGGGTCCCCGCCGGCATCGCACGGATGGTCCCCGACGTGCGCGCGGTCGCCGAGCGCTGGCCGCGGCTGCGGGGCATCGCGCTGACCCACGGCCACGACGATCACGTCGGCGCCCTCGGCTACCTTCCCGCCCCGTGGCGCGACGCGCCGGTGCACGGAACGCCGCTCACCCTCGCCATCGCCTCGGACCGCATCGAGGACGCCGGCGCCGCGACCCCGCCGATGCGGGTACTCGAGCCGGGCGACGCCGCGTCGATCGGGCCGTTCCGGGTGCGGGCGATCCACGTGACGCACTCGGTGCCCTCGACGACGATGCTCGCGATCGACACGCCGGCGGGAACCGTCCTGCACACCGGCGACTTCCGCTTCGACGGCGATCCGGTCGTCGGTCCGAGGACCGACTGGCCGGCGCTCGCCGCGCTGGCGCGCGACGGGGTCCGGCTGGTGCTCTGCGACAGCACCGGGGCGCTGCGGCCCGGCCACACGACGACCGAGGCGTCGGTCGCCCGCGCCCTCGACGACGTGATCGCGTCCGCGGACGGCCAGGTGTTCGTCTCGACGTTCGCCAGCCAGCTGCACCGGCTGGCGAGCGTGATCGGGATCGCGGCGCGTCGGCGCCGGACGGTCGGCTTCCTGAGCCGCAGGATGGAGCGTCTCTGGCAGCAGGCCCGCGACCTCGGGCTCGTCGCCTCGCCGGCCGGAGTCGTCGCCCGCGCCGAGACCATCGCGGGGCTGCCGCCGGAACGCCGCCTGTGGCTGGCCGGCGGCTGCCAGGGAGAACCCGACTCGTCGATGGTCCGGCTCTCGTGGGACTCCGACCGGCGTGTCTCGATCGCGCCGCGGGACCTGGTCGTGTTCACCGCGAGCGTGATCCCTGGCAACGAGACCGACTACGCGCGCCTCGTCGACCGCCTGCTGCGCCTCGGCGCGCGTGTCGAGGACTCGATCAGCCGGCCGGAGCTGCACAGCTCGGGACACGGCGCGCGCGACGAGATCGCGCGCCTGCTGGCCACGGTGCGTCCCGCGGCGCTGATGCCGGTCCACGGGGACCGCCGGCATCTCGAGGCCTGCGCCGAGCTGGCCGCCGGGCTCGAGCACCCTCCCGGACAGATCGAGATCGTCGAGCTCGGCGGCCGCGTCGCCGTCGACGCGCGATCGATCACCCGGCTCGAACCGGTGGAGGTCCCGCCGATGGCGCTCGACGACGCCGGGCGGCTGCTGCCGTACGACGTGGTCCGCCAGCGCCGCCGGCTCTCGGAGGCCGGATTCGTCGTCGTGCTGCTCGCGCGGGACGGCGCCGGCCCGCCCCGGCTGGCCGACGTCCGCGGGGTCGCGCTGGCCGGCGATGACGAGCGGGCGACGCGGCGCGAGGTGGCCCGCGTGGTCGAGCAGGAACTCGCGCGCCGGGCCCCCGCCGGCGAGCCGCTGCACGAACGGATCGAGCGCCGCGTGGCGGCGCGTCTCAAGGCGAGCCATCGGGCGCGTCCGGCGGTCGTCGTCCTCGAGGCCGGCTCGTGAGCGCGGGACCGGTCAGCCCGTGGGAGGCCGCGCTGCTCGGACTCGTCGAGGGGCTGACCGAGTACCTGCCGATCTCCTCGACCGGCCACCTGATCCTGGTCGCCGCGCTGCTCGGCCGGACCGGCGATCCGGGGCTCAACGCGTTCAACATCGTCGTGCAGTCCGGCGCGATCCTCGCCGTGCTCGGACTGTACCGGCACCGCGTCGCCGGCATGATCGCCGACGGCTGGCGCCTGCTCTCCGCCGGTCGCCCCGGGCGGCCTCCCCTCGCCGAACTGCACGGACTGCGCCTGGCGATCCACCTCGGCATCGCGTTCCTGCCCGCGGCGCTGCTCGGGCCGCTGGCCGACGACGCGATCGAGCGCGTGCTGTTCCACCCGCGTCCGGTCGCCGGTGCGCTGGCCGCCGGCGCGCTGGCGATCTTCGCGCTCGAGCCGCTGCGCCGGCGGCGCTCGGCAGGCGGATTCGACCTCGACCGGCTGACGGCGGGACGCGCGCTGCTGATCGGGCTCGCCCAGTGCCTGGCGATGGTCCCGGGCACGTCGCGCTCGCTGGCCACGATCCTGGCCGGGATCGCCGTCGGCCTGCATCCCGCAGCCGCTGCCGAGTTCTCCTTCCTGCTCGGTCTGCCGACACTCGGCGGCGCGACGCTGTACAAGGCGTGGACCGCGGGCGACGCGCTGATGGCGTCGGTCGGCGTCGTGCCCCTCGTCGTCGGCCTCGTCGTGGCGATGGTCAGCGCGGCGCTGGCGATCCGCGGATTCGTCGCCTGGCTGACGCGTCACGGACTCGCGCCGTTCGCGGTGTACCGGCTGCTGCTTGCCGGCGCCGTGCTGCTGGTTCTGGCCCGCGGCTGATCCGGGCGCGTTCCGGGCTACAATCGGCGCCGCCGGAGCCGGCCCGTGGCCCCGGTGCGGAGGTCCGGCCCCTTGAGCGTGCGCTCCTGGTTCGATCGGCCGCGCGCCCGCGAGGCGCTGGGCATCGCCGGTCTCGGCGCCACCGTCCTGCTGCTGCTCGCGCTGCTGTCGTACACGCCGACCGACCCGTCGCTGTTCGTGACAGGTCCCGGGCCGGTCCGCAACTGGATCGGTCCGGCCGGCGCGCACGTCGCCGCGCTGCTGTTCGAGACGCTCGGGCTGTCGGCCTGGCTGACCCCGCTGCTGCTGCTCGCCGCATCGCTGCGGGCGTTCCGGCCGGGCCGCGAACCGTGGCGTCGCTCCGCCGTGCTCGGGCTCAGCCTCGTCGCGCTGGCGACGGCGGTGCTGCTCGCGGTGCTCGCCGACCGCATCGTGTGGCGTGGCTCGCCGCTCGACGCCGGCGGGCTGGTCGGCCGGCTCGCCGCGATCGGCCTGGTCACCGTCGTCAGCCGCGTCGGAGCGCTGATCGTCGCGGTGACGATGATGCTCGCCGGTCTCGCCCTGGCGGCACGCTCGTCGCTCGCCGAGCTGGCCGGGGGAGCCGTCGAGCGCCTCGTCGCCCGCACGCCCGCGGTGGGCCGGACGATCGTCGCGGCCGCACGCGGCGCCGGGGCGACGCTGACTCGCTGGCGCTCGTGGTTCGCGGGCCGGCTGAGCAGGACGGCGGCCGCTCCCGATCCCGCGCCGCGGCCGACGCGGGACGAGCTGGTCCAGGCCACCGGGCGCGCCCGCGAGCGGCTCGAGGCCGCGCGCGAGGAGGAGGCCGACGACGCCGCGACGCCGGGCCCCGCGCGCCGGTCGCGGCGCAGGCGCACCCCGCCCCGCCAGGCGCGCCTGCCGGTCGAGCTGCCGGCCGCCGGCCAGGCGCGGCTGCCGCCGACCGACCTGCTCGAGCCGGCCCAGGACGCGGCGCCGGTCAGCCGCAAGGAGCTGCTGGCGATCGCGCGACTGATCGAGCGGCGCTGCGCCGAATTCGGCGTCGAGGGGGAGGTCCGCGAGTTCCACCCCGGGCCGGTCGTCACGACGTTCGAGTTCCGGCCCAACGCCGGAATCAAGCTCTCGCGGATCACGGCGCTGACCGACGACCTGGCGCTCGCGCTCGAGGCCGAGAACGTCCGCATCGACCGGCTGCCCGGCCGCTCGACGGTCGGCATCGAGGTGCCCAACCGGCGGCGGGAGCTGATCTCGCTGCGCGAGGTCGTCGAGTCGCCGGTGTTCCGCGGAGGCAGCGACCTGCTGACCCTCGGACTCGGCAAGACGCAGGAGGGAGAGATCTTCTGCGCGAGCCTGGCGCGGATGCCGCACCTGCTGATCGCCGGGGCGACCGGTTCGGGCAAGAGCGTCGGGCTCAATGCGATCATCGCGTCGATCCTGTTCCGCGCGCGCCCGGACGAGGTCAAGTTCATTCTCGTCGATCCCAAGATGCTCGAGCTGGGGGTCTACGCCGACCTGCCGCACCTGCTCGTGCCGGTCGTCACCGACATGAAGCTCGCCGGCAACGCGCTCAAGTGGGCCGTGCGGGAGATGGATCGGCGCTACCGCCTGCTCGCCGCCTGCCAGGTGCGCCACCTCGACAGCTACAACCGCCTGCTCGAACGCGATCCGAAGCGCGTCGAGAAGGTGGTCGAGGAACTCAAGCTCGCCCACGGGGACGACCGCTACGAGGCGAAGCGGGTGCCGTACATCGTGATCGTCGTCGACGAGCTGGCGGACATGCTGATGACCACCGGCTCCGACGTCGTCGAGGCGATCGCCCGCCTGGCGCAGAAGGCGCGGGCCGTCGGCATCCACCTCGTGCTGGCCACGCAGCGGCCGTCGGTCGACGTGCTGATCGGCGCGATCAAGGCCAACTTTCCGGCCCGGATCGCGTTCCGCGTCGCCTCGAAGATCGACTCGCGGACGATTCTCGACGCGTCCGGCGCGGAGCGGCTGCTCGGCGCCGGCGACATGCTGTTCCGTCACCCGTCGAGCGCGCGGCTCACGCGCGTGCACGGCGCGTGGGTCTCCGAGGCCGAGTGCCTGCGCGTCGTCGCCTGGCTGCGACAGCAGGCGGCCGCCGAGTACGACGAGAGCGTGCTCGCCGAGCCGCCGGCCGAGGAGGGCGACGGGACCGGCGGGACCGGCGGCGCCGAGGACAGCCGCTACTGGGAGGCGGTCCGCCTGTGCATCGCCGCCGGGCAGGGATCGACGTCCTTCCTGCAGCGCAAGATGGGCCTCGGCTACTCGCGCGCGGCGCGGATCGTCGACCAGCTCGAGGCCAACGGGATCCTCGGCCCGGCGGACGGCAGCAAGCCGCGTCCGTGCCTGGTCGGCCCGGACTATCTCGCGCGGGTCCGCGAGTACGAGGAGGGCGCCGGTCAGCCCTGACCGTGCGCGGTGTCGGACGCGGTCCCCGAGATCGCCTCGAGCGCCGCGCGCGCGGCACGCTGCTCGGCCCGCTTCTTGGACGACCCCTCGCCGCGTCCGCTGCGTCCGCCCGGCAGGCGGACTTCGACGACGAAGCGCCGCGCATGGTCGGGCCCCTGCTCGGCGATCACGTGGTAGGCCGGCAGCGGCCAGCCGCGCGCCTGGGCCAGCTCCTGCAGCGCGGTCTTCGCGTCGCGCTGTCCGCCGCGCCCCGAGCGCGACTCGTCGATCTCCTTCGCGACGAGCCGGTTGACGAACCGGCGCGCCGCCCGCACGCCGCCGTCGAGAAACAGCGCCCCGATCACCGCCTCGAACGCGTCGGCGAGCAGCGAGTCCTTGTCCCGCCCGCCGGTCAGCTCCTCGCCCCGCCCCAGCGCCAGCGCCTTGCCGAGTCCGAGGCGGCGCGCCTGGTCGGCCAGCGCGCGCGTGTTGACCAGCCGCGCGCGAAGCCGGGTCATCGCGCCCTCGTCGAGCTCGGGCCGGCGGCGCACGATCCGCTCCGCGACCAGGAACCCGATCACCGCATCGCCGAGAAACTCGAGCGGTTCGTTGTGGTCGGCCTCGCCGTGCTCGTGGGCCCACGAGCGATGGATCAGTGCGCGCCGCAGCAGCGCGCGGTCGCGGAAGACGTGTCCGAGGGCGCGTTCGAGTTCCCGCGTGTCGAATCCGGTCTCGTCGGTCACGGCGCGGCTCCCCTCCGCGGACGTCCGGACGGCTCCGGACCCCGCACGATTCTGGTCCGGACCGACCGATCGCGCCATCCCGGGCGGACGGCGCGCGGCGCGCGCCGTATCCTAGGCGGCGATGCGCAGCCCCCGTCTCGTCGTCCTCGCACTGATCGCCGTCCCGTGTCTCGTCGCGGGGGCCGGCGCGGACCCGTTCCCGGCCCCGCCGCCCGGCGCGCGCGGCCTGCTGCTGCTGACCGGCGCCGACGGCGGCTACGTCGAGCCGAAGGGGTGCTGGGGATACGAGGGCGGCTCGCTGTACCGGCCCGCGCTCGACCGCTGGCTCGCCTCGTCGTGGCCGTCGCTGCCGCGGCTCTGGGTCTCGACGGGCAACGTGACGACGCTGCCCGAGTTCGACGACGGCGTGGTCGCGGACCCGGCGCGGTCGTTCGCCCACCTCGACGCGACGGGGTACGCCGTCGTCGGCGTGGGGGCGATGGACCTCGACCGGCTGGGCCCCGACGGGCTCCGCGCGCTGCGCGGGCGCCACGCGTTCGAGCTGGTCGCCACGAACCTCGTCGAGTTCGAGACCGGCCGCCCGCTCGTCGCGCCCGTGGCGGTGCGGGAGGTGGCCGGGCGCCGGATCGCGTTCCTCGCCGTGCTCGAACACCAGCCCGAGCGGGTGTGGGTCACCGGCGAGGGCCTGACGGTGGTGACCGTCGACCCGGAGCGCGCGGTGCGCGAGCAGCTCGCGCGGATCGGCGACGACGTCGACGCGGTCGTGCTGCTCTCGACCCTGCTGCAGGGATCGCTGCGCGCGCTGCTGCGCGCGGTGCCGCCGTTCGATCTCGTCGCCGCCAGCTCGGGGACCTACTTCACTCGCGGCACGATCGACCTCGAGGGGCACCCTGTCGTCTGGCTCGGCAACTGGGGGCAGCGCCTCGGCGTCGTGCCGCTCGACCGCGACGGGGCTCTCGGGCCGGCGGTCACGGTCCGCGTCGACGAGACGTTCCCGGTCGATCCGGCGACCGGCCGGCTGCGCGAACGCGCGGCCCGCGCGGAGACGCGGTGAGCGCAGCCGCCGACGCCGGCCCCGGCGACGCGCGGCGGCGCCTCCTGCTCGCCGTGCTCGTCGTCGCCGGGGCGACGCTCGCCGCGTGGGGCTGGGTGCTCGTCCTGCCGCTGGCGACCGGTGCCGACGTGTGGCCGATCCTGGCCCAGGCGCGCCGCGCGCTGTCGGATCCGTCGGTGCTGCTGCGCGAGCGCTACCTCGAGGGTCTGTGGGACGGCGCCCGGTTCTGGCGTCCCGGGCTCGTCGGGTTCGCCGCGATCGAGTGGGCGGCGTTCGGCGAGGCGGCGGCCGGCTACCATGCCGTGCGGCTGGTGCTCGCCGCCGCGGTGGCGCTGCTCGTCGGGACGCTCGCCACCCGCCGCGGGGGACGTCCGGCGGTGGCGTTCGGCATCGCCGCGCTCGCGGTGCTCTGGCATCCGCTGCGCGTCGAGACGATCCCGGCGGTCGCCCGCGACGCCGACAGTCTGTTCAACCTCGCGCTGGCGCTGACCGTGTTCTGGCTTGCGGGGGCGCGCGAGGCGCGCTCGGCCGGCCCGCTGGTGGCCGGTGCGCTGGCCGCACTGCTCGCCCCGCTGTTCAAGGAGCCGGGCCTGCTCGCCCCGGTGATCGGCTTCGCGGTGCTCGAGCCGTGGCGGCATCGCGACCCGCGCCGCGGCCGGGCGATTGCGGGGGCCGCCGTGCTCGGCGCAGGGCTTGCCGTGCACGTCGCCTGGCGCCTCGCGCTGCTCGGCACGCTCGGCGGATACGAGCAGACCTGGGTCGACCTGACGCGCCGCGAGGCGCTGTGGGCGTCGTTCCTCGCGCTGTGCGACCACCAGGCGTTCGGCCTGTGGCCGCTGGTGCTCGCCGCGGCCGGACTGGCGCTGGTCTTCGCGGGACTCGGCGCGGAGGACTCCCCCGCCCCGGCGGCCGGAGCGGGCTGGCGGCGGATCCGGCTCGGCGCATGGATCTGGATCGCCGGCATGCTCGCGGCGATCGTCATGTCGTCGAGGTTCCGCAGCCGCTACGTCGAGGCGGCCCTGGTGCCGCTTGCGCTGCTCGCCGGCGGCTGGATCGCGGCGCTCGCCGCGCGCGCGGCGCGACGCGGTCCCGGGGCCTGGCGGCTCGCCGCGGCGGTCGCCGCGAGCGTCGCCGTCGCGCTGGCGGTGCTGCCCGGCTCGCCGCTCGTCTGGCGCTATCCGCAGTGGACCGAGGCGGCGCGGATCGGCGAGCGCGTCCTCGGCGAGGTCGCCCGGCTCGCCGGCGAGGCCCCCGCGGACGGCGCCGCGGTCACCTCGCGGCTCGGACGCGTGTCCCTCGCCGCGCGCCGGCTGCCCGACGACGGGGGCCTCGAGCTGGCACTCAGCCCGTTTCCGTACAAGGTCGCCGAGCCGGAAGGGCCGCGGACCGGATCGATCACCACCGTGGTGATCATGGGCCAGCAGACGCTCGAGGGGTTCGCCGAGATGCGCGCGCTGCCGCGGCCGCTGCTCGTCCGGCGCGGTCCGCCGGCACTCGACCTGCGGCTCGCCGATCTCGAGCCGGCGGTCAGTCCGCCGGTGCGAGGCTCTGCACCAGCCGCATCGTCGCCGAGTCCTCGCCCAGCGCCCGGAACGCCGGCTCCGCGGCCAGGCGCCGCGCCAGCCCCGCGCTGATCCCCGCCGCCTGCGCGCGCGCGAGCCACCGCGCGGCCGCGGCGTCGTCCTCGGCCAGCGCCTCGATCCGCGCCCGCTCGGCAAGCAGCAGCGGACTGTCCGGCACGAGAGCCAGCGCGCGGTCGGCCACCTCGCGGGCCCGGTCGAGATGTCCCGCCGAGCCGAGGGCATGGACCAGCGTCGCCTGGAGACGCACCG
>RFIB01000036.1 GCA_003695625.1 Acidobacteriota bacterium
CCGGTGGTGCAGGATCAGGACCGGTGCCTCACGCGAGACGCGGGCGATCTCGCCGTAGACGAACTCGTCGAGCATCGCGTCGCCGGCGACGACGACGCGGGCTCCGGACAGCGCGTCGACCAGCGCGAGCAGCCGCTCGCGCGTCGGTCTCCTCCCGTCGGACCGCGGACTCATCCGTGCTCCCTGCCGACGCGCGCGAGCACGTGCGCGACGGCGTCCGTCAGCGTGTCGGCGACGACGTCAGGCCACACGTCGGCGCAGGCGGCGTGCTTGACCAGCTCGCCGCGACCGTAGCCGGTGCGCAGCAGGACGGCGCCGGCCAGCCCGGCGGCGCGTCCGGCCCCGACGTCCTTGAACGTGTCGCCGACGATCCAGCTCCGCGCCAGGTCGATGCCATGCTCGCGCGCCGCGCGCTCGAGCATTCCGGGGCCCGGCTTGCGACAGCGGCACCGGCGGCGCAGCCCCGGCGGCCCGACGTCGGGGTGATGCGGACAGTAGTAGATCCCGTCGAGCGCGGCGTCCTCGCGGGCCAGCAGGTCGACCAGCCGGCGGTGTGTCTCCTCGATCAGGTGGAACGGAAAGTACCCGCGCGCCGCACCGGCCTGGTTGGTGACGACGATCGCTGCCAGACCGCGGGCGCGGACCGCGCGCAGCGCAGCCGGCGTGTCGGGCATCAGCGCGAGCCGGTCCGGATGATTGACGTAGCCGACCTCGCGGCACAGCGTGCCGTCGCGATCGAAGAACACGGCGGCTCGCGTCATCCGCTCTCCTCCGCCGGCTCGACGGTCTCGTCGGGCTCCGGCCGGCTCTTCCAGCGGTCGTGCATCCACATCCAGCAGCCCGGCTCCTCGCGGATCCAGCGTTCGATCATCCGCGTCGCCTCGAGCGTCAGCCACCGCGCGCGGGCCTCGTCGTCGAGTCCCGACGGAGCCCCGAGGGGCGGATGGTAGTCGATCCGGTACCCCCCGTCGTCACGGGGCCGGGAGACGACCGGCACCACCGGGGCGCCGAGGCGCACCGCCAGGCGGCCGAGGGTCGGCGTCGTCGCGGCGGGCCGGCCGAGGAACGGCACGAACAGGCGCGGCCGCGCGGTGGCGTTCTGGTCGATCAGGATCGCGAGCGCGCGGCCCGCGCGCAGCGTCGCGACGGCGCGCCGCAGCACCCCGTGCTTGCCGAGCACGCGGTTGCCGCACTGCTCGCGCCAGCGCCGGAAGCGGCGCTCGAGGTACGGATTGTCGAGCGGCCGCGCGATCAGATCGAGCGGATACCCGGCCAGCGCCTGCTGCTGTGCGACGAGTTCCCAGTTGCCGTAGTGGGCCGAGAACACAATCACGCCGCGCCCCTCGGCGTGCGCCGCAGCGAGGTGGCCGAGGCCGCGCACGTCGAACAGTCGCCGCTCGTGCGGCCGCGCGTAGGCCGGCATCGCGAGGCACTCGGCGAGGATCCGGCCCGAGTGCCGGAACGCCTCGCGTGCGACCGCTGCGGCCTCGTCCGCGGGCAGGCCCAGCGCGGCGGCGACGTTGTCCTCGGCGAGCCGTCGGCGCGATCCGGCCAGCCGCCAGGCGAGACCGCCGATCCGCCGCCCGATGCGCGCGCGGCGCCGCGGCTCCGCTCGGCGCAGCACGCCGGCAAGCCCGAGCAGCACCAGCGCCTCAAGCCGCCGCCACGCCGGGACGCGCTGCGCGTCACTCATCGCCGGTCCGGCTCCCGAGGCCCGATCGCGTCGAGCACGCGCGCGACGATCCGCGGTCCGGCCGCGGTCTCGATTCCCACGTCGAGCACGGCCGGCTGCGGGGCGTCCTGCGGCCAGCGGATGCGATCCTTGCGCGTCGTCACGACCAGCTCGGCTCCCGACTCGCGCAGCGCCTCCGCGATCCGGCGCGCGTCGGCGGGCGAGAACGGATGATGATCGGGCCACGCGAGATGCGCCGCAATCCGGGCGCCGAGCGCGGCGACCGTCCGTTCGAAGCCCTGCGGGCCGGCGATCCCGGAGACGAGCAGCACCGGGCGCCCGGCCAGCGCGTCCGGGGCGACGCATCGGCCGTCGGGCAGCTCGAGCGCCTGCGGTCGCAGGGCCGCGGCGCACACGGGCGGCGCGGCGGGCCCGAGCCGGGCGAGCTGCGCGGCGAACTCGGGCGGAAGCCGGTCCGGCTCGATCCAGCCGTCGCGGGCGGCCAGCTCCGGGGCGGCGCGGGTCAGCACGCACAGGTCGGCCCGCGCCAGCCCGGCGGGCGACTCGCGCAGCAGGCCGGCCGGCAGCGCCCGGCCGCCGCCGAACGGATCGCGCGCGTCGACCAGCACGATGTCGAGGCGGCGCGTCAGGCGGCGATGCTGGAAGCCGTCGTCGAGCACGACCACGTCGGCGCCGCGCGCGGCAGCCAGGCGGGCCGCGGCGACACGGTCGCGGCCGACGACGACCAGGTCCGCCGCCCCGGCCGCGGCCAGCATCGCCGGCTCGTCGCCCGCGACGCGCGCCGCATGGCCGGGGCGGGCGGGGTCGTGCTCGACCACCACTACCGGCGCCGGCGGCGCACCGCCGTGACCGCGCGAAACGATGGCCACGGTGCGTCCGGCCCGGCGCAGTTCCCCCGCGAGCCAGGCGACGAACGGCGTCTTGCCGGTCCCGCCCGCGGTCAGGTTGCCGACCGAGCCGACCGGCACGCCGGCATCGTGGGCCTGCAGCCAGCCCCGGTCGTAGGCCGCGTTGCGCGCGGCGGCGACGGCGAGCCACG
>RFIB01000007.1 GCA_003695625.1 Acidobacteriota bacterium
AGGAACTGCACCGCCAGGTGCCCGAGCCCGCCGATGCCGACGACGCCGACGCGGTCGGTGGGCCGCACGTCGAACTGCACGATCGGATTGAACACCGTGATCCCGCCGCAGAACAGCGGTCCCGCGCGCTCGACGTCGAGCCCGTCCGGCAGCGGGACCGCCCACTCCGCCTTGCAGCGGACCTTCTCGGCGAACCCGCCCGGCCGGCCGACGATCGTCTGCTCGGCGGTGCCGCACAGGTTGTGGTCGCCGCGCATGCACGAGTCGCAGACCATGCAGCTTCCGCTGAACCAGCCGAGGCCGACGACCTGCCCGCGCGCCAGGTGCGTGACGTGGGCGCCGACCGCCGCGATCCGGCCGACGACCTCGTGGCCCGGAACCAGCGGGTAGCTGCTCATCTCCCACTCGTTCTTCCACATCGAAAGGTCGGAGTGGCACAGCCCGCAGGCGATGACGTCGATCTCGACATCGTCGGGACCGAGGGGTCCGGGCTCGTACTCGTACGGCTCGAACGGAGCGCCGGCGGCGGGAGCGGCGAGGGCGCGGATCGGCATGAGCGTTCCTCCGGAAGCGGACCCGCGGCGGGCGGGTCTCCGTCAGGCTACCCCATGCCGGGCGCCGCGCCAGAGGCGAACGGGCCGCTACGGGCCGAGGTTCCGGTAACATCGCGCCGCCCTGCATCGACCGAGGGAGAGCCTCCATGACACCCGCCTGCCGCCTTGCCACCGTCGTCCTGCTCGCCGCCGGGCTCGTGATCTCCGGCACGTCCGTCGTGCGCGCCGCACCGCGTCGTCCCGCGACGATCACCGAGGCCGACCTCGGCGGGCTGCGCTACCGCTTCGTCGGCCCGATGCGCGGCGGCCGCGTGACCGCCGTCACCGGCGTTCCGGGCCGGCCCGGGCTGTTCTTCATGGGCTCGACCGGCGGCGGCGTGTTCCGCACCACCGACGGCGGCCTGCGCTGGGAGAACGTCTCGGACGTTGACGGCGAGACGCTGCGCGACGACCCCGCCGCGCGCTCCGTGTTCGGCAGTGCGTCGGTCGGCGCGATCGCGGTCGCCCCGTCGGATCCGAACGTCGTGTGGGTCGGCATGGGCTCGGTCGACATCCGCGGCAACACGTCGGCCGGCGATGGTGTGTACCGCTCCACCGACGGCGGCGAGACCTGGCGCCACGTCGGTCTCGAGGACGCCGGGCAGATCGGCCGGATCCGCGTCCACCCGGACAATCCCGACGTCGCGTGGGTCGCGGTGCTCGGTCACGCGTTCGGACCGAACCGCACCCGCGGCGTGTTCCGCACGACGGACGGCGGCGCAACGTGGGAGAACGTGCTGTTCGTCAGCGAGAAGGCCGGCGCCGTCGATCTCGCCCTCGACCCGACCAATCCGCGGATCCTGTACGCCGCGTTCTGGGAGGCCGTCCGGTTGCCGTGGACGATGGTCAGCGGCGGACCGGGCAGCGGGCTCTACAAGTCGACCGACGGAGGAGACAGCTGGACCCGGCTCGGCGACGGCCTGCCGGACGGCGTCCTCGGCAAGATCGGCGTCGCCGTCTCGCCGGCGAATCCGCGTCGCGTGTGGGCGCTCGTCGAGCACGCGGACAAGGGCGGGCTCTACCGCTCGGACGACGCGGGCCGGCACTTCCGTCGCGTGTCCGCCGATCGCAATCTGCTCCAGCGTGCCTGGTACTACACGCACGTCTACGCCGATCCGCGCGACGAGAACACGGTCTGGGTGACCAACGTGCTGCTCTGGCGCTCCGACGACGGCGGGAAGAGCTGGACGTCGGTCCGCGCGCCGCACGGCGACCACCACGACCTGTGGATCGACCCGGACGATCCGCGCGTGATGATCAACGGCAACGACGGCGGCGCCAACGTCACCACGAACGGCGGCAGGACGTGGACCACGCAGGCCAACCAGCCGACGGCCGAGATCTACCGCGTGACGGTCGACGACCGGTTCCCGTACCGGATCTACGGCTCGCAGCAGGACAACACGTCGCTCTCGCTGCCGTCGCGCACGCGGCGCGGGCGGATCACGCGCGCCGACTGGTACCCGGTGGGCGGTTGCGAGAGCGGGCACGTGGCCGTCGATCCGCGCGACCCGGAGATCACCTACGTCGGCTGCTACGGCGGGACGATCAGCCGGCACGACCACCGCACCGGCGAGACGCGCGAGATCATGGCCTGGCCGCAGCTCGCCGTCGGCCGCGGGGCGTCGGAACTGCGCTACCGCTTCCAGTGGAACGCGCCGATCCGGCTCTCGCCGCACGACCCGTCGATCCTGTACCACTGCTCGCAGTTCGTGCACCGCTCCCGCGACGAGGGGCGCACGTGGGAGATCATCAGCCCCGACCTGACCCGCAACGATCCGGACAAGCAGCGTCCGGCCGGCGGACCGATCACCCTCGACAACACCGGCGTCGAGGTGTTCGACACGATCTTCGCGTTCGAGGAGTCGCCGCACGCCCGCGGCGAGCTGTGGGTCGGGACCGACGACGGGCTGGTGCACCTCTCGCGCGACGACGGCGCGAGCTGGCAGGAGATCACGCCGAAGGAGATGCCCGAGTGGGCGACGGTCAACTCGATCGAGCTCTCGCCACACGCCCCGGGGCGTGCCTTCCTGGCGGTCCACCGCTACCGGCTGGACGACTTCCGGCCGTACGTGTTCCGCACCGACGACCGGGGCGCGCACTGGACGCTGCTGACCGACGGGACGAACGGGATCCCCGACGGGCACTTCGTGCGCGTCGTCCGCGAGGATCCCGTGCGCCACGGCCTGCTCTACGCCGGCACCGAGTACGGCGTGTACGTCTCGTTCGACGACGGAAAGCACTGGCAGCGCCTGCAGCGCAACCTGCCGGTGACGCCGGTCACCGACATGGCGGTGCGCCACGGGGACCTGATCCTGTCGACGCAGGGCAGGGGGTTCTGGATCCTGGACGACCTGACGCCGCTGCGCTCGGTCACGCCGGCGATGCTCGCCGAGCCGCTGCACCTGTTCGAGCCGCGCGAGGTGATTCCGCTGGGCCCGCACGGGGCGACGATCGACTGGTCGCTGGCCGAGACGCTCGATCCGGAGGACGAAAACGTGCCGGAGCTCGTGCTCGAGGTGCTCGGCGCGGACGGCGAGGTCCTGCGGCGCTTCTCGAGCCGCGAGGAGGACTACCGCGCGCCGAGTCCGTGGCCCGAGCCGGAGGGCGCCGGGCGCCTGCCGCGGAAGCTGCCCGCGCGGCGCGGGCTCAATCGCTTCGCCTGGGACCTGCGGCTCGGCGACGTCCGGCTGGCCGACGGCGTGGTGATCTGGGGCCGGCCGCGCGGTCCGCGCCTGCCCCCCGGCGACTACCGGCTGCGGCTCTCGCTCGGAGAGGACACGCGGGAGGCGACGCTGCGCGTGCGGCAGGATCCGCGCACGAGCTACGCCCGCGAGGACCTCGTCGAGCGCTTCCGGCTGGCGCGCTCCGTGTGGCAGGGACTCGCGCGCTCCCAGGACCTCGTGCGTCGGGTGCGCGACCTGCGCGCGCAGCTCGATCTGTTCGAGCGCCGCGCCGGCGCGGCCGGGATCGGCGACGAGGCTTCACGCCTCGCCGGTCCGGTCCGCGACGAGCTGGCCGCGATCGAGGGCGAACTGACACAGCCGAAGTCCGAGGCGCCGCAGGACATCCTCAATTTCCGGCCCGGGCTCGACAACCAGCTTGCGTTCCTGCAGCGGGTGATCGAATCGGCGGGCGGGCGGCCCTACCCGTCGTCGTACGCGCGCTGGGACGAGCTGCGCGGCGAACTCGACGCCCTCGCCGCTCGGATCGATGCCGTGGTCACCGGACGCCTGAAGGAGCTGGCCGCGTTCATGACCGAACACGACCTCGAGCCGATCGGCTGGCCGTAGCGGCGCCCCTTGGGGC
>RFIB01000260.1 GCA_003695625.1 Acidobacteriota bacterium
CGGCCGAGCCCGGCAGCCGAGCGCGACGAGGCCGGGCACGCCCTCGCGGCGATGAAGCGCCTCGTCGAGTTCAGCGGCGCGGTCATGCGGGAGGAGAAGCCCGAGCGCCTGTTCAAGCTGCTGCTGGAGGCCGTCGTCGACCTCACCGGGGCCGAGAAGGGCTTCGTCCTCGTGCTCCGCGACAACGAGCGCCAACTCGCCGCCGCGCACAACGTCGGGAAGGAGAGCCTCGACATCACGCGCATCAGCGACACCATCGTCGACCAGGTGATCAAGCTCCGGCGGCCGGTCATCGTCAGCGACGCGATGAACGACCGGAAGTTCGCCCGCGCCCGCTCGGTGGTGGACCTCAAGGTCACCAGCGTCATGTGCGTGCCGCTGCTGTACCGGAACGACCTGCTCGGCGTGCTCTACCTGGGCAACGATGCCGTCACCGGACTGTTCACCGAGGACGACCTGGCGATCCTCCAGGTGTGGGCGAGCCAGGCGAGCATGGTCATGCACGCCGCGATCATGCTCAACGAGCTCAAGGTGACCAACCGCAACCTGCGCGAGGCCCTGCGCCGGCGCGCCCAGGGGGCGATGATCGGGTCCTCCCCGAGGATGAAGGAGGTCTTCCGGGTGATCCGCCGGGTGGCCCCCACCGACCTCAGCGTGCTCGTCCTCGGCGAGACCGGCACCGGCAAGGAACTCGTCGCGCAGGCGATCCACCGGCACTCGAGCCGCGCCGACGGGCCGTTCGTCAAGGTCAACTGCGCCGCGCTTCCCGAGAACCTGCTCGAATCGGAGCTGTTCGGCCACGAGCGGGGCGCGTTCACCGGGGCCGACCGCCAGCGCGTCGGCCGCTTCGAGCTGGCCTCCGGCGGCACGCTGTTTCTCGACGAGATCGGCACGATGTCCGCGGGGACCCAGGCCAAGGTGCTGCGCGTGCTCCAGGAGCGCGAGTTCGAGCGGCTCGGCGGCACGCGGACGATCCGCGCCGACGTGCGCATCCTCGCCGCGACGAACCGCGATCTCGAGGAAGCGGTCGAGGCGGGCGAGTTCCGCGAGGACCTGTACTACCGGCTCAACGTGGTCACGATCCGCATGCCGCCGCTGCGCGAGCGCAAGGAGGACATCGTCCCGCTGGCGCGGCACTTCCTGCAGCGGTTCGCGCTCGACCTCAAGAAGCCGATCCGCGGCCTGTCGCCGGCGGCGATCCGCGTGCTGCAGCGCCACAACTGGCCGGGCAACATCCGCGAGCTCGAGAACACCATCGAGCGCGCCGTGCTGATGGCCGACGGCGACGTGCTCGAGCCCGAGGACCTGACTCTCGGCGGCCACGCGGAGGGCGGGGAGGACCACTCCCGGCGGTCGAGCATCCTGAGGCTGCCCGCCGAGGGGATCGAGCTCGAGGAGCTCGAGCGGATGGCGATCATCGAGGCGCTGAAGATGAACGACTGGGTCCAGAAGGACGCGGCGAAGTTCCTCGGGATCAGCAGCCGCGTGATGAACTACAAGATCCAGAAGTACGAGATCACGCACCCCCGCTGGACCCGAAATCGCGCCTGACCCGGCCCGCCCCGCTGCCGGTTCCCGTTTTTGACACTCCCGGCGTCTGACGGGACAATGCCGCGTTCCTGGCTGGTTCCACCCTCCCGTAGCGAGCCTCGTCCCGGGGGACGGGCCTCCGAGGTGACGTCTCGATGAAGGTGCTGGTGATCGGCGGCGGCGGACGCGAGCACGCACTGGCGTGGAAGATCCGCCAGAGCCGGCTGGTCGACGAGCTGTTCTGCTCGCCGGGCAACGCGGGGGTCGCGGAGATCGCCGACTGCCCCCCGCTGGCCTCGTCCGACATCGACGCGGTGGCCGACTTCGTCGCCCGCCACGGCATCGACCTGACGGTCGTCGGCCCCGAGGCGCCGCTGTGCGCCGGAATCGCCGACCGGATCCTCGCCCGCGGCCGGGCGGTGTTCGGCCCGGTGGCCGCGGCTGCGCGGCTCGAGGGCAGCAAGGCGTTCTCCAAGCAGTTCATGACCCGCCACGGGATCCCGACCGCGGCCTACGAGATCTTCGACGACCCCGAGGCCGCGCTGGCCCACGTCGAGACGCGCGCGCTGCCGATGGTCGTCAAGGCCGACGGGCTCGCCGCCGGCAAGGGCGTGTTCGTCTGCGACACCCGCGACCAGGCCCGCGAGGCCGTCCACCGGCTGATGATCCAGAAGGCGTTCTCCGGGGCGGGGCGGACGGTGGTGATCGAGGACTGCCTGGTCGGCCGCGAGGCGTCGTTCTTCGCCATCACCGACGGCGAGCGGATCATCCCGCTGGTCACCTGCCAGGACTACAAGCGGGTGTTCGACGGCGACCGGGGGCCGAACACCGGCGGGATGGGCTGCTACTCGCCGGCGACGCACATGACGCGCGACGTGGTGCTCGAGGTGCTCGAGCGGATCGTCGGGCCGACGATCCGCGGCATCGGGCGGGAGGGCGCCGAGTACCGCGGCGTGCTGTACGTCGGGCTGATGCTGACCGACGACGGGCCGAAGGTGCTCGAGTACAACTGCCGCTTCGGCGACCCGGAAACCCAGACGATCCTGCCGCGGCTCGCCTCGGACCTCGTGCCGCTGCTGCGCGCCGCCGCCAACGGCAACCTGGCCGGCGTGCGCGCCGAGTGGCGTCGCGAGGCGTCGGTCTGCGTCACGCTGACCTCGCAGGGCTACCCGGGCCACTACCAGAAGGGCAAGAAGATCACCGGCGTCGAGCAGTTCGGCGGACGGCACGACCTGATCGTGTTCCACGCCGGCACCCGCTCGGGGCCGGGCGGGGAGATCCGCACGACGGGCGGGCGCGTGCTCAACGTCGTCGCCCTCGGGCCGACGATCGCCGAGGCGCGGCGCAAGGCGTACGACGCGGTGTCGCGGATCCACTTCCCCGGCATGCACTACCGCAAGGACATCGCCGAGAACGTCGCCCCGGCGGCGAACGCCGGGCAGGAGGGCAGCGCGCGATGAGCACTCCGAAGGTCGCGATCCTGATGGGCTCCGCGTCGGACCTGCCGGCGATGGCCGAGGCGGTCCGCGTGCTCGAGCGGTTCGAGATCCCGGTGACGGTCGAGGTCACCTCGGCGCACCGCTCGCCGGAGCGCACCGTCTCGATCGTGCGCCGCTGCGAGGAGCAGGGCGTTGCGGTGTTCATCGTCGGCGCCGGCATGGCCGCCCATCTCGCCGGTGTCGTCGCGGCGCACACGACGCGCCCGGTCCTCGGCGTCCCGATGGAAGGCAAGCTGATGGGCGGCCTCGACGCGCTGCTGAGCACCGTGCAGATGCCGCGCGGCGTCCCGGTCGCCACGCTGGCCGTCGGGCGCTCGGGAGCGGCCAACGCGGCGCTGTTCGCCGTCCAGGTGCTGGCGCTGTCCGACGAGCGGCTCGCCGCGCGCCTGGCCGAGGACAAGCGCGCGATGGCCGAGGGCGTCGAGAAGGCCGCCGAGACCGCGCGCGAGACGCTGCGAGAGCTGCTGGACGGATGAGCGAGCCGACCGGCCGGTTCCACGTCGTCACGCTCGGCTGCAAGCTGAACCAGTTCGACTCCGCGCAGTCGGAGGCGATCCTGCGCACGCGGGCGATGGAGCCGACCGACGATCCCCGGCTGGCCGACGTGATCGTCGTCAACACCTGCACGGTCACCGGCCGCGCCGACGCCGAGGGGCGGCGGCTGCTGCGCCGGATGCGCCGGCTCAATCCGCGGGCGCGGATCGTCGCCACCGGCTGCTACGCCGAGCGTGCGCCCGACGAGCTGCGCCGCGTCACGCCTGCCGACGCGGTCGTCGGCCACCGGGACCGCGCGCGCCTGCCCCAGGCCCTGCTCGGCGTCGACGAGTGCGTCACCGCGCCACTGGCGCCGTCGCTGGCCGACCGCTCGCGGGGCTGGCTGCGCGTCCAGGAGGGCTGCGACCTGCGATGCTCGTACTGCGTGATTCCGCAGGTCCGCGGGCCGGGCCGCTCGGTGCCCGCGGACGAGGTCGTCGCGCAGCTCCGCACGTTCGCGGAGCGCGGCGTGCGCGAGGTCGGCCTGACCGGCGTCAACGTCGGCGCCTGGGGCGGCGACCTGACGCCGCGCCGGCGCCTCGCCGACCTGCTCGAGGCGATCGTCCGCGCCGATGTCGGGCTGCGCATCCGGCTCAACTCGCTCGAGCCGCGCACGGTCACCGACGAGATCCTCGCCCTGATGCGCGAGCATCCGCGCGTCCTCGTCCCGCATCTGCAGATCCCGCTCCAGTCGGGGACCGACAGCGTGCTGGCGCGGATGAGCCGCAACTACCGCACGGCGTTCTACCGCGAGCGGATCCTCGCCGCGGCGGCGGCGGTGCCCGACATCTGCCTCGGGGCGGACGTGATCACCGGCTTTCCCGGCGAGACCGACGCGGAGCACGACGCGACGGTGCGGTTCCTCGAGAGCCTGCCGCTGGCCTACCTGCACGTGTTCTCCTACTCGCGCCGGCCGGGGACGCGCGCCGCGGAGCTGCCGGGCCAGGTCGCACCCCACGAGATCAAGCGGCGCACGACGCGGCTGCGGGCGCTCGGTGCCCGCAAGGGGCGCGCGTTCCGCGAGCGGCTGCTCGGGCGCACGCTCGACGGGCTCGCCCTGCATGCCCACGGTCCGTGCGGGGCGACGCGCGTGCTGACCGGCAACTACGTCGAGGTGCTCGTCCCCGGCGCGCCGTGCGGCGAGGTCGTCGCCGTGCGGCTCGAGCGGCTCGAGGACGACCTCGTCGTGCGCGGAGCGCTCGCATGACGCGCCCGTGGCTCGTCGCGGGCTGCCTGGTGGCGCTGGCGCTGCCGGCGTCCGCGGCGGGGCGCGGCGTGCGCTGGGCCGATGCGGACCTCGACGCGGCGATGGCGCGGGCGCGGGACACCGACCGCCTGGTGCTCGTCGACTGCTGGGCCCCGTGGTGCCGCTTCTGCTACGAGATGGACGACAACGTGTGGTCGCTGCCGGAGCTGGCCCGGGTGGTCGAGCAGGAGACCGTCCCGCTGCGGCTCGAGGTCGACGTCCGCCGCGGCGTCGGCACGGCGTTCGCGCGGCGCTACCGGGTCGAGGGCCTGCCGCTGGTGCTGCTGCTCGACCCGCGCGACGGGCGCGTGCTGCGCCGGCTCGAGGGCTACCAGTCCGCCGAGGCGATCGTCGCCGCGATCGACGCCGCGCGCGGCGAGCAGGCGACGTCCCGTGCGGCCGAGGCGTCGGACGACCCGGCCGTGCTGGTCCGCGAGGGCTCGCGGCGCGAGCGGGCGGGCGACCCGGACGGCGCGGAGCGGCTCTGGCGGCGCGCGCTCGCGCTCGACGCCGACTGCGCGGCGGGTGCGGCCGACGACGCGGCGCTGTCGCTGGCGACGATCGTCGCGCGCCGGGACGGCCCCGAGGCGGCCGACGCGCTGCTCGCCGACGCGCTCGGCCGCTGCCGGCGCCCGGACGAGCGCGATGCCCTGTGGGCGCGGCGGGTCGAGCTGGCGGGCCTGCGCGGTCCGGACGAACTGCTCGCGATCGTGCTCGCCCGGCACGAGGACCGGCCAGACGACGAC
>RFIB01000008.1 GCA_003695625.1 Acidobacteriota bacterium
ACGATGCCGACGACGATGAACAGCGCCCGGTGGCGCAGGGCGCGCGCGGTCAGCGCCACGTAGAAACGGCGCAGCGGATCGATCGCCATGTGATCGAACGCCAGGAAAACCCGGTCCACCGGATTGGGCCGCGCACCCGGCCGCCGGCGCAGCAGCCAGGGCGCCAGCAGCGGGATCACGGTGATCGAGACCACCAGCGAGGACGCCAGGGCGACGGTCAGGCTGACAGTCAGCGGACGCAGGATGTGCTGCACGTAGCCGCCGATGAACATGATCGGCACCAGGGCCGCGATGCTCGTCGCGGTTCCCGAGAACACCGCCAGCATGACTTCACCGGTTCCCTCGATCGTCGCCTGGCGGATCCCCTGACCGAGTTCCTTGACGTGCCGGTCGATGTTCTCGAGCACGACGATCGCGTCGTCGACGAGCATGCCCACGGCGATGATCACCGCGGTCAGCGTGACCATGTTGAACTCGTAGCCGATCAGCCACATCGCCGCGAACGTCAGCACGTAGGTGAACGGAATCGAGATCGCGGCCAGGGCTGCGCCGCGGCTGTCCGCGAGGAACAGGAAGATCACCAGGATCGTCATGATCACCGCGTCGCGGAGGGCGTCGATCATGTTGCCCACCGACAGCTCGATCAGGTCACCCTGCGTGTCCGGGACGAAGAACTCGATGCCGGGAAACCGCCGCTCGAGCTCCGGCAGGGCGCCCGCGACGTCCGCGATCGTGCGCAGCGCGTTGCCCGACAGCGCCCGCTCGATGTTGATCGCGATGGCCGGCTCGCCGTTGCCATGGTAGGCGCTCTGCGGTTCCTTCTCGCCGCGCCGGATCTCGGCCACGTCACGCAGGTGGACCGCTCCGTCGCGGCCCCGGGCCACGGTGATCTCTCCGAGTTCCTCGATTCTCACGGCCTCGCCGATGCGCTTGAGCAGCAGTTGTTCGCCGTCTCCGATCAGCAGGCCGATCGGCTGATTGGCATTGAACGCCTGGAGTCGCTCGCGCACCTCGGCGGCCGAGAGGTGGTGCGCCTCGAGCCTGTCGCGGTCGAGCTGGATGCGGACCACCGGCTCGTGGCCGCCGAACACCTCGACATCCGCGACTTCCGGCAGGCGGAGCAGGCGCTCGCGGATCTCGTTGTCCGCGAGCTGTCGGACCATGCCGAGATCGAGCGGGGAACCCTCGGCCGGCTTGAGGGCGAGGGTCATCACCGGCGGTGTCGCCGACGAGATCTTGAAGATCATCGGCGGGCGGATGACGGCGGGCAGCGCGGCCCGAATGCGGTCGAGCGCGTTGGCCACGTCGGTCGCGGCGGCGTCGAGGTCCTTTCGATAGGAGAACTCGACCGTGACCGCGGAGACCTCGTCCTTGGTCGTCGAGGAGACTCTCCGCACGAGTTCCAGGGACGCCAGCTCCTTTTCGATCGTCCGACTGACCTCCGATTCCACGTCGGCCGAGGACGCGCCGGGATAGACGGTGACGACCGCGATCTGCGGGTACTCGGCGTCGGGAAACAGGTTGATCGGAATCTGGTAGAAGCCGATGATGCCCACGATCGCGGACAGCAGCACCATCGCCGTCAGCAGGTGCGGCCGTCTGAGATATCCTTCCACGAAGCTCATCGTCCGTTCCTCCCGTTCGCGCCGCCTGTCACGGCCTGCTCTCCGCCTGCGCCGTCATCCGGACCCGCATCCCGGAGGCCAGGCGCATCAGCCGCGAGGGGCGGCCGACGGCCACGGTCTCGCCCGGAGCCACGTCGCCGCGGATCACCGCCTGCTCGACGGAGCGGGCCTCGACGGTGACCGCCACGGTCGCGACCGCGCCGTCGCGAATCGCGAACACGAACGTGCCCCGCTCGGACTCGAGCAGCGCGTCGGAGGGAACGACGACGCCCTCGGCGGCCGTCAGCTCGACGTCGACGCCGACCGCCGTTCCCGAGAGGAAGTCGGCCGGGGGATCCGTCAGGTCGATCTCGAACGCGACCAAGCGGTCGTCTCCCAGCGCGGGAAAGACACGGGACACGGTCGCCTCGAGCGCGCCCTCGGGGCCCGGCAGACGCGCCGCGGCGCCCTGCCTGAGGAACGGCAGGTCCCCGCTCGGAAGCGCAGCGCGAACCCTTATTCCGCCCCCGGCGACCAGCCTGAGAACCGCCCGGCCGGGGACGGCCAGATCTCCGGGATCGGCCAGCCGCGCGGCGACCACGCCGTCGAACGGCGCCTCGAGGGTGGCGTAGGCCAGTCGGACCCTGGCCTGGTTGAGCGCCCGCTGCGCCTGCTCGACGGCCGAGTGCGCGGCAGCCAGGCGCGCCTCGGCCGCCGCCTCGAGCGCCGTGGAGCGCTCGAGCGCCTCCTTCGAGATGGCACCCGCCTCGAACAGCGTGCGATCCCTCGCCGTGCTGGAGGTCTGGGTCTGCGCGGCGACCTCGGCCGCCGCCAGCCCTTCCCGGGCCGCGGCAAGCGCCGCCTCGGCCTTGCCGACCGCGTCCTGGAGTTCACGGTCGTCGAGGCGCACGAGGACCTGGCCACGCCGGACGGCGGCGCCCTCCCGCACGTTCACGGTCACGATCTGCCCCGTGATCCGGGGTGCCAGTTCGGTCTCGTCGGCACCGATCACGGTGCCCAGAACATGTCGGCTGCGCGCGACCCGCCCCTGGCCCACGGTCGCCGTGGCGACGAGCGGCGCTTCCGTGCCGACGGTCGGGGCCTCGTTCTTCTCGCGCGCACGAAGCATGCGCACTCCCACCAGGCCGACGACGATCAGGATGATGACGAGAATGCCGGCAATCTTCTTCACGGCTGGATCTCCCTTTCCACGACGGACTCGATGCGGGCCCGGGCGGAGACGACGGCCGAGCGCGCGGCCGCGTTGGCCGCCTGCGCCTCGGCCTCGCGCGCGCGGGCCTGCAGCAGATCTTCGATGCGCCCGGAACCCACGTCGTAGCGCAGCTGCTCGATGCGAGCGGCCTCGCTCGCGGCGGCCAGGCGACGTCCGGCGGCCTCGAGCGAGGAGCGGGCCGAGCGGTACTCGGCAAGGGCGCTCTCGAGTTCGGCCGAGACGGTCAGCCACGTTCGCTCCAGGCGGCTTTCCGCGGCATTCCTGGCCGCACGGGCGGCCGCGACCCGCGAGAAGCGGGAGCCGCCGGCGAAGAGGGGAACCCGGAGGTCCAGCCGCAGCTCCCATGTGGCGATGTCGTCGACCATGGACGGCGCATCGTTCGCCAGGTACAGGCCGCCGGCCTCGAGCCGGGGGAGGAACGCGGAGCGGGCGATGCGCTCCCGGCGGCGACTGGCTTCCGCCTCCGCACGCGCGGCATCAACCGACGAATTGTCGGTCAGGGCCGCGCGCAGGCTCTTCCCGTCCGGCATGCCGTGCGAAAGCGCCGACTCTTCGAGCGGCTCCACCGCCAGCGGCAGGCCGGGATCGCGCCCGCACAGCGCGAGCAGCAGCGCCGCCGAGCGGGCGCGCCGGCCCTCGAGTTCGGCGATGCGCGCCTCGACCTGCGCCAGCGTGTCGTCGATCTTCAGCAGGTCGATGCGTGCCCGCCGGCCGCTCTCCAGTTCGAGACTCACGCGCTCCCGCGTCGTCTCCAGAGCCGCGTGCTCGTTGCGTGCGGCCTCGATCGCGGCGTCGAGCGCCGCGGTCGCGCCGTAGAGCGAGACCGCGTTGAATCGGGTCTGCCAGCGGTTTCCCGACAACCGCGAGGCGGCCTGCCGTGCCTCGAGCCGGGCGATCTCGCGCTCGCTGCGCAGGCGGCCGCCGACGTAGAGCGGGACGCGGAACGAGAGCCCGTAGTGGACCTGGTTGCGGTCGAACGGCAGCCCTCCGAAGCCGTTGGCGAGCAGTTCCGACGAGATCGGCAGCGTGATCCGGTCGGCATCGAATCGCTCGGTCGTGGCGAGTGCGTCGAGCTGGCCCCAGCGCGAGCGTGAGGCCGCGCGCGCCGACTGCCGGGCCGCCTCGGACGCGTGCTCGAGCGCCTCCAGGCCGGGACTTGCGGAGAGCGCGGCCTCGACCGCCTGTTCCAACGTGAGGTGAACGGGGGAGGGCGCCTCGGGGGGCTGGCCTTCGGCAAGGGCCAGCGGGACGACGGTGGCGAGGGCCAGCAGCACGGTGGCGACGGGCAGGGCCTTCATCGTCAGGGTTCCTCCGGGAAAGCACAGCGGGCGACGAACGGGATTGCCTCGTCGACGAAGCGCGAGTCGAACTCCGGGTCGCGCAACAGGCGGTGATGGATCGCCAGTCCGGCGAGACCTCCGACGAGCAGGGAGGCCAGCACGTCGGCGGAAATCCGTCGCCCGGAGGCGTCACCAGGCGCCTCGTCGAGGACCTCCGCCACACGCTGCACGTACCGCCCGAAGACCGAGCGCATCCTCTCGATCAGGGTCGGGTCGCCGGACGACGCCGCCTCGGCGAGGAGCATGATC
>RFIB01000261.1 GCA_003695625.1 Acidobacteriota bacterium
ACACCGCCGCGTAGATCGCCGACGGGATCTTCTCCCGGTGCCGCTGCTGGATCAACTGGAACGCCGGCGTGTTGAGCAGCAGCGAGGCGAACAGCGAGAGCGTCGCCAGCGGACCGAGACGCAGCGCGCGGCCGACGAGTGCCGCGAGCGCGATCCCGGCGCCGACGCCGGCCGCCGCCGGGACCAGCAGCGGCAGTCCCCACGTCGGCAGCGCCTGCACCAGACCGCCCCAGGCGCGGTTGCCGACCTCGGCGAGGAACAGCGGCAGGCCGATCTGCGCGAGCAGCGCGGTCGTGCGGTGCGTCTGGCTCCAGATCAGCGGCCCGGTGCGATGCAGCGCCGCGGTCAGCAGGCTCGCCGCGAGCACCCCGGTCGCCGGGCCGAGGCGCACGACCGCGCCGCCGGCGAGCGGAACGGGCGCGAGCCCGAGCAGGCCGCCGGCAACGATGACCAGCGCCGCGCGCGGGAAGGCGAAGCGCTCGAGGTTGTGCGCGTCGTCGCCGAACAGCCGGCGCAGCTCGTCCATCGCCGACTCCGGGGCGCTGACCTGGACGCGGTCGCCCCACAGCAGGCGCAGGCCGGCGCGCGGCATCAGCTCGATCCCGGAGCGGCGCACGCGGGTGATCGTCGCGTCGAACCGCTCGCGCAGGCGCAGCGCCTCGATCCGGCGGCCGACCGCGCGCGGGCTCGAGACGAAGAACAGCCGCACGACCGGCTCGCCGGCCAGCCGGTGCGGACGCTCGTGGGTGCGCCGGCCGACCATCGCGATCGTCCGGTCGAGCGCCTCGCGCGAGCCGGCGAGCCGCAGGATGTCGCCGGCGGACAGCGCCGTCGCGCCACGCGGCGCGAGCCAGCGCCCCTCGCGGAAGATCGCGGCGACCTCGGCCGGCAGGCGCAGCTCGCGCAGCGTGCGCCCGGCGACCTCGGCGCGGGTGACCTGCGCGAGGGCGGTCTCGATCCGCGGCGCGCGGCGGGACATCTCCTCGTTCCAGCGGGCCAGCTCGTCGGCGATCCGCGGTTCCGCGGCGCGGTGCCAGCCCTGGACGGCGAGCATCACCAGCAGCGAGGCGACCGGGGCGGCCAGCGCGAATCCGACCGAGACCTCCGAGGCGGGCCAGCCGGCCTCGGCGAGGGCCAGCGACGCGCCCGACGTGAACAGGCCGGCGAGCACGCCGAGGCCGACGCCGGTCGGCAGCCCCGCGGCGTGCGCGGCGGCGAGAGTGACCGCCGACAGGACGACCAGCGCCCCCGCGGCGGCCAGCGCGGCGCGGCGCTCGTCCCCGCCGAGCCGGCGCAGCGCCGGTCCCGCCTGGACGCCGATCGCGTAGAGAAACAGCAGCAGCCCGAACAGGCCGAGGGTCGGCGAGAGCGTGATCCCGAGCTGGGCCGCGCCGGCGCCGAGCAGCAGCACGGCGGTCACGTCGAGGCGCACCCCGCGCCAGCTCGCGCGGCCAAGGATCGCCCCGGCGGCGATCACCGCCAGCGTGGCGATCAGCTCGGTCGTCCGGTCCATCGCCGGGCAGGATAATCGCTGGCGCGGGGCGCCGGGCCGTCCCGCGGGAGGACGCGTGATCACCGACAGGCCGCCGCGGGTGCGCGCGCGCCGGGAGGCGTTCGAGCGCAGCGACCGGCTGCGCGAGCTGCCGCTGCCGGACGACGACCGGCTGGTGCGCGCCGCGCGCGAGATCGAGCGGACGCTGGCCGCCGAGGACCGCGCCGGTCTCGAGCGGGCGTGCCGGACGTTCTGCGAGCGGGCCGCGGCGTTCTTCGGCGTACCCGCGCCGCCGGTGCGCGTGCTCGCCGCGCGCCCGCTGCGGCGCTACCGCGGCGGCGGACGGACCGAGCTCTACGGCGACTACGAGTTCGACAGCGGACTGATCCGCGTGTTCATGCGCACCGCGGTGCACAAGAAGGTGACGTCGTTCGGCACGCTGCTCAGCACGCTGTGCCACGAGTTCTGCCACCACCTCGACGTGCACCGGTTCGGGTTCGACGACACGCCGCACACGCGCGGCTTCTACGAGCGCACCGCACGGCTCTACCACCACGCCAGAGGCGAGCCGTACCGGGCCATCGCCTGGGTCCGCGCGCCCGGCGGCACATGGCGCGTCGACTGGGCGCGGATGCGCCGCCGCAGCGGCTGAGCGCGCGTCAGCGGCAGATGCCCGCCGTCGACTGCGCGGTCAGGCCGCACGAGCCGACCGCCGAGACCGCCCGCAGCCCGCCCGCGCTGTCGTAGCCGTGCGGTCCCTCGACCGCGCCGTCGTCGCCGGCGAGCGTCCACCACGTCAGCGAGCCGGGGGGCGGATCGGGGATCGCCACGCTGGCGGTGCCCGCGGTGCCCAGCCCGCAGCGCGCGCCGAGGGTCGCGCCCGTCGCCAGGCCGGTCTCGTCGCCGTACGCGAGGTGATAGCCGGCGGACGCGCAGCGCGAGGTGTCCCAGGTCAGCTCGACCTGCTCGCCGGCGCCGCGCACGGCGCGCATCGGCGCGCCCGGCGCCCGTCCTCCGTCCGGGACCGGCGGCACGCCGGTGGCCGGGCTGCTGCACGCGGTGCGGTCGTAGAGGTCGACGCGGTCGACGGTCCAGCCGGCGGCGACCCCGGACGCGTCGCTCGACAGTCCGAAGCGGACCCGCGCGTCGGCGGTCTCGAGCAGGTCGTCGGTCACGTCGACCTCGAACAGCGTCCACGCGTCGTCGCGCACCGCGACGCCGTCGGGACTCGCCCAGACCTCGCGGCAGTCGACGCCGTCGCGGCAGACCTCGAGCGTCGCGCGGTCGCCCGGGCCGGCGTTGACCGACAGCCAGCGCCAGAAGCGCAGGTAGACCTCGTCGTGCCCGCGGGTGTCGATCGCCGGGCTGAGCGCGAATGTCGTCTCGTTGTTCTCGTAGTTGCCCGGGAACGCGCCCTGCCCGCTGATGTCCAGGCCGAGCGCACCGCCCGGTCCGAACGGGGTTCCGGTGGGGTCGGGGCCGCCCTGGCCTCCGCCGTCGGCCCCGCCCTTGCCCTGCGGGACGCCGATCTGCCACTCGTTGCCGAGGTTCCAGCCGAAGCTCGCGCCGTCGAAGTCGGCGCGGTAGATCAGCGCGTCCGGTCCGCGCGCCGCGTCGCCGCGGACGACCAGGTTGGTCTCCTCGTTGCCGCCCGAGCACGGGCCGCCGCCGGTCTCGGAGTCGTCCTCGGCGCGCACGACGTACCAGTAGGTCGTCCGCGAGAGCACGTCGGCGTCGTGCCAGCTCGTCGTCGTCAGGCAGCTCGCGACCAGGTTGCCCGGGCCGGGCTCGAAGTCCGGGAACGTCGAACGGTACACGTTGTAGCGCGCCGTACCGCAGCGCGCGGTCGCCGGACTCCAGCTCAGGTCGAGTCCGCACTCGCCGGTGTTCGAGCTCGACACGCTGGCGACGCCGTCGAAGCGCGGCGCCTCGATGCACTCGCCGGTCGGCGTCTGCTGGGCGCAGTTGGAGAAGCCGGACTGGGCGCCGCACGCCGACTCGGCGGTGACGCGATAGAAGTACGTGATCCCGCCGCCGACCGTGTCGTCGAGGTAGCTCGGCTCGGTGCTCGTGCCGATCTCGCCCATCCCCTCGTCGCAGGAGATCGTCGAGCGGTAGACGTGGTAGAGCGTCGCGTCGGCCACCGGCTGCCAGTCGAGGAAGATCCGGTTGTCCCCCGGGGTGGAGGCGACCAGGTCCTGCGGCGTGCCGGCCGGGATGCACGTCGAGCACGGCGGCAGCGGATGGGCCGAGGCCTGGATGTCGTTGTACACATCGACGATCGGCACGCCGCGGTTCGGGCAGTTCGCGCAGTGGTGCAGCGCGATCACGCGGTGCGTCTCGTACGAGAGCACCGGCGAGCCCGACGAGCCGCCCTCGGTGTCGCAGTAGTAGCCCACGTCGGGAACCGGTCCGCCGGTGCAGGCCGGCTCGTCGGTCGAGTGGACCTCGCAGCGCCCCGTCGGGTCGTGCGAGTCCGTGCTCTCGATGGAGAGCCGCTTGGGATCGCCCGACGGGTGGCCCGGGATGTACATCAGCTCGCCGATGTCGGGCAGGCGCGTCTCGAGCTGCATGTAGCCGTAGGTCGCCTGCGGGTCGTTGCCGGCC
>RFIB01000262.1 GCA_003695625.1 Acidobacteriota bacterium
GCGCAGCGCCGGGCGCCGATGAGGGGCCTCCGGTCCATCGGGCGTCCCCAGACGCAGGAGGCCGGCCGATCGGGGCCGCCCTTCCCTGCGTTTCGGATCGTTCTCGCGTCCGGTCAGGACTCGGCGGCTTCCTCGCCGTGCTCGTGGGCCGCCTCGCCCTCGCCCTCGCCCATCGGGGCGGTCTTCTGCTTGAGGTCCATGCCGCAGACGGCGCACTTGCCGTCGCCCTCGGTCATCCGCGCATAGTGGCACTTGCCGTCCATCTCGCAGTACCACGCACCGGCGGGGATCGCCTCGACCGGCACCGGCGGATCGAACTCGGTTCCCTCGGCGGCGACCTCGACGGCCTCGGCGAGCGCACCGGCGGCCTCGCCTGCCATCTCCTGGGCCTGCTCGGCGGCCTGCTCGGCGGCCTGCTGAGCCTGCTCCGCCGCCTTCTGGCCGCATCCGGCGAGCGCGGCAAGCGCGACGACGAGCACCAGCAGAATCGCGAATCGACGCATCGTTCGGTTCCTCCCTGGTCCGGTCTGCGCGGGGGCGGCGCGCCCTGCCGGCGCCGGGCCCGAAGACCGGCCGTGTGACGAAGCAGTTACTCTAGCGCAGAGACGACGCGCGATCTAGCGCCGCGGTGCGGCGGACTCCGGGGCGTCGAGTTCGTTCAGGATCTCCCGCACCCGTTCGGCGTCCGGACCTCGCGGCTCGAGCGCGAGCGCCCGCGCGAACGCCTCCCTCGCCCCCTCGCGGTCGCCGAGCGACTCGAGCAGCAGCGCGCCGAGCGTCCGCGCCAGCCGCGCCGACGGCGCCGCTGCGAGCGCCCGGCGATACCACTCGGCCGCGGCCCGGGCATCGCCCTCGACGAACGCGAGCTTGCCGAGCGCCTCGAGCGCCGGCGCGTGGGAGGGATCGTACGCGAGCGCCTGCTCGAAGGCGGCCCGCGCCCGGTCCGCACGCCCCGTGGCAGCCTCGATCTCGCCGAGCATCGTCGCCAGTGCAGCATCCGCCGCGCCGTCCTCGACCAGCGGCGCGAGCACCTGCCTCGCCTCGGCCAGCCTGCCCTGGTCGACGAGCAGATCGGCGAGCATCCGTGCCGCGTCGGCATCGCGCGGCCGGATCCGCAGCGCCTCGCGCAGGGCACGCTGCGCGCGGTCGACCGCGTCGGGCGCGTCGGGGTCGCCGTGCCGTGCGAGCCACGCGCGTGCCTCGAGCACGCGCGCCCGCTCGTCCCACGGAGCCCGTTCGCGCGCCTGCGCGAGCACGGCCAGCGCCGCGGCGGGGTCTCCCGCGGCGAGCCGGGCCTCGGCGAGCAGCAGCCGCGCCGGGTGGTTCGCCGGGTTGCGCTCGAGCAGCGCCGCGAGGATCGCGCCGGCCTCGGCGCCGGCGGCGCGCGGGTCGCGCGGATTGGTCAGCAGCCGCCGCACGCGATCGAGATCGGCAAGCCATGCGATCGCGTCCTTCGGATCCGGGCGCGGCTCGTCCGGCAGCGCCGCGCCCCCCGAGGCGTAGCCGAGAGAGCGCAGCGCGGCGCGTCGCTCGGCGGTCCGCGGATCGGGCGTGTCGTCCGCGCCGCTCGCACCGGCACTCCAGGCGGGATCCGTCCGGAGCAAGGCCTCGAGTCGCGCCGCCAGCTCGCGGCCGATCGCCGGGCGGGCGGCGAGCACGTTCCGCGTCTCGCCGGGATCGAGCGCCAGGTCGTAGAGTTCGGGGCGCGGCGCCCGGACGTACTTGTAGCGCCCGCGCACCAGCGCGGCGAGCGGCGCCCAGCCCCACGCACGCGCCGGGTGCAGCGACTCGAGCTCGTAGTCGGCGTCGGTCGCCCCGCGCGCGCTCTCCCACGTCGGCTGCAGGTCCCGCCCGTCGATTCCGGGCGGCGGCTCGAGGCCGAGCAGCGCGAGCAGCGTCGGCATCACGTCGACCAGACCGACGCGGCGATGGACGACGGCACCGCGACGGATGCCGGGGCCGGCGACGATCAGCGGGACACGCTGGGTCGCCTGGTAGACGAACACGCCGTGGTCCTTCTCGCCGTGCTCACCGAGCGACTCGCCGTGATCACCGGCCACGAGCGTGATCAGCGCGCCGCCACCGGCCCGCGCCCGGGCCGCCGCGAGCACCTCGCCGAACGCCTCGTCGGCGAACGCCACCTCGCCGTGGTAGTCCCCGAATCGCGCGCGCAGCCGCTCGGGGGGCACGTACGGCAGGTGCGGATCGTAGAAGTGGACCCAGAGCAGGAACGGCGGCTCGAGGGACGCGAGGCGCGCGCGGGCTGCGGCGGCGACCTGGCTTGCGCCGCGCTCGCGCCAGTCGAACCACCGGCGCGGCCCGACACGGACGCGGTCGTCGTAGACGGCGAACCCGCGATCGAGCCCGACCGAGCGGTCGAGCACCGCCGACGCGACGACGGCGGCGGTCGACCAGCCGGCGGCCGCAAGCCGTTCGGCGAGCGTCGGCACGTCGTCGTCGAGGCGGTCGGGAACGTTGTCGCGCACGCCGTGGCGACGCGGCACGCGGCCGGTGAGCAGCGACGCGTGCGCGGGCGCGGTCAGCGGGGCGGGGCTCAGCGCCTGGTCGAAGCGGACGCCGGCGGCGGCCAGCGCATCGAGGTTCGGGGTCGGCGATGGCGAGCGGCCGTAGCAGCCGAGCGCGTCGGCGCGCGTCGTGTCGAACGTGACGAGCAGCACGCTCGGCGGCGCGGCAGGCGGCGCGGCAGGCGGGGCGGCGAGAACGCACGCGACCGCGAGCAGCGCACCGAGCGCACCGGACAGAAGGCGGGGCGCGGGGAGTGCCCCGCGCCCCGCGCGCGATCGCGTGGCGACCGGTGCTACGGGCCCTCCGTGCCGCACGGGTTCTTCCCGCGCACCTTGTAGAACCAGGTCTCCGGGCTGTCGCCCTGTCCCTGGTCCTCCCAGAACGTGTCGGCCGTCTCGGCGACGAGCGTGTAGGTGCCGTCCGGCGTGTCGGAGCGATAGATCGCGTAGCTGGTGGCGTCCGGCGCCGGATCCCACGACAGGCGGACGTGGGCGTAGCCGACGAGGTCGACCCGGACGCCCTCGACCTCCGACGGGGTCGGCCGGCTCGTCGTCTCGGAGACCGCGACGCGTACCTCGTTGCCGTCGACCAGCCCGCCGTTGTTCGGACCGCTGCCGCACGTCTCGTCGCTCTCGGCCTGCACGACGTAGTAGAGCGTGCGGTCGGTCGGTGCCGTCGTGTCGTCGTACGACAGGGCATCGACGCCGCTGGCGATGCGATTGGCGGACGACGGGACGAAGTCGGGCGTCTCGCCGCGATAGACCGAGTACGTTCCGCCGTTGCCGGTACCCCACGAGACCGCGCGGTCCCAGCTCACCGTCACGCCGCTCGCCCCGCAGGCGTCGTTGTCGATCGCCGAGGTGGCCCCGGCGAACGACGGCGGCGTGCCGCAGTCGCTGCACGCGCCGTAGTCGGGCAGCGTGCCGTCCTTGAGGATGAAGTCGTCGATCGTCCAGCCGCCGGCCTCGTTGGCGGCATCGGCCGACATCCGGAACTCGAACCGCACCTGCGGCTTGCCGTCGACCAGCGACGCGACGTCGACCGACTGGACGTTGAACGACGACTCGGTCACGGTCGTGTTGTCGTTGCGGTACAGCGGCCAGCCGGGCCCGGCGAAGACCCACAGCGACGCGTCGTCGGTGCGGTGGACCCGCAGCCGCCGGTAGTAGAGCAGCTTGGTGTTGGTCCAGCTCGTGCCGTCGAGGATCGGGCTCGAGGCGACCTCGGACGCGAACGGCTCGTAGCCGCCCGCGTTGCCTCCCTGCCCGGAGAGGTCCTCGCCGAGCACGCCGCTGTTGTTGTAGGCCGCCGACGGATCGCCGAACAGGCCCTGGGGCGCGCCGACCTCCCACTCGCCGCCGAGCGTCCAGCCGTCGGGGCCGTTCTCGAACGTCGCGCGGTAGTACAGGCCGGGCACCGTGCCGAGCGCGAACCGGAACGGCTGGCCGTGATCGTCGACGACGGTCGTGTTGCCGTAGCTGTCGGTGCTGCGGATCCGGAACCAGACCTCCTCGCAGTCGGAGAACGTGTTGAGCGTCACGGCGTGGCCGGTGGTCAGCGAGCTGCTGCTCGTCGTCTGGCCGAGGGCCGGCGTCGGCCCCCACTCGACGACGGTGTCC
>RFIB01000263.1 GCA_003695625.1 Acidobacteriota bacterium
CCCGCGAGGTGCGCGAGGAGCTGGTGGCCGAAGCAGATCCCGAGCAGCGGCAGATCGCGCGCGCCGCGGATCACCGGCGCGAGCAGCGCGGCGAGCGCGGCGAGCCACGGCCGCTCGTCGTGGACCGAGGCGGCCGAGCCGAGCACGATCACCGCGTCCGCGTCGTCGAGCACGCGCGCGTCGAGCGGCGTTCCCGGCTCGAGCGCCGGACGCAGGATCCGCACCGGCCCCGGCCAGTCGCCGGCCGCGTTCCGGGCCCCCTCGTGCTCGGCGCGTTCGATCGACGGATCGATGACGACCAGCGTTCCGGCGCTCACGGCGCGGCCTGCTCCGCGCGGCGTCCCGGTGCGGCGACGACGAGCAGCGCCGCCGCGGCCGCGGCCAGCGCCGCGCCGGCGAGGAACGCGGCCTCCCGTCCGACATGCGCCCACAGCACGCCGAACAGCAGGCTCGCCGGCAGCAGCGCGAGCCCGGTCAGCGCGTGGAACCAGCCGAAGGCGCGTCCGCGCAGCGCGGCGGGGGCCGCCGACGCGACCAGGGCGCGCTCGGCGCCTTCGACGAGACCGTAGTGCAGCCCGTAGACCGCGATCCACGCCACCGTCGCGACCGGCCCGCGGCTCAGCGCGAGTCCCGCGTAGGCCAGCGCGTAGACCGCCCAGCCGGCGAGGATCACGCGGCGCGGACCGAGACGGTCGGCGGCGTGTCCGCCGGGCAGTCCGGGCAGGATCTTGGCCACGTGGAGCAGGACCCACAGTCCGAGCACGTGGCCGGCGCCGAGGCCGAAGCGGGCCTGGGCGTCGAACAGCAGGAACAGGTCGGTGCTGTTGCCGAGCGCGAACAGGGTCAGCGCGGCGAGCACGAGCCGCAGCCGCGGCGGCAGGCGGCCACCCTGCCCGGACGCCGGCGGATCGCAACGCGCTTCGCCACGCCGGGCGTCCGGCCGCTCGCGCACGGCGAGCAGCGCGACGAGCACGGCGGCCAGCGCCGGGATCGCGGCGAGCCCGAACAGCCGCCGCAGCACCGGCAACGGCACCACGTCGGCCGCCGCGCCATGGCGCCACAGCGCATCGGCACCGAGCCAGCCGCCGAGGACGACGGCGGCGAGAACCGGCCCCGACAGCGCGCCGAGGTGGTCGAGCGCCCGATGGAACGCGTAGGCGCGCGCACGCACGGCCGGGGCGACCGACTCGGCGATCAGCGCGTCGCGCGGCGCGCCGCGCATCCCCTTGCCGACGCGGTCGACGGCGCGCAGGACGATCACGTGCCACGCGGCGGCGGCGAGCGCCAGCGGCGGTCGGGCCAGTGCGGACAGCGCGTAGCCGGCGACGGTCAGCGGCTTGCGCCGCCGCGCGCGGTCGCTCGCGCGTCCCGACCAGATCTTGACCAGCGCCGCGACGGTGTCGGCGATCCCGTCCATCGCGCCGAGCGCGATGGCGGCGCTGCCGGGCGCGGCGAGCCCCGCCAGGAACAGCGGCAGCAGCGGATAGAGCATCTCCGAGCTGACGTCGTTGAGCAGGCTGACCAGTCCGAGCGCCAGCACGTTGCCGCGCACGACGCCGCGCCAGCCGCCCCCCGGGCGGTCGGCAGGCCCGACGGGCCGACCGCCGGACGCGGACATCGCTACGGGATCAGCCGCCGCTCCCTGGCGGCATCGAGCAGCTCCTGTCGGTGGTCCGGGTGGGCGATCCCGATCAGCGCCTCGGCACGCTCGCGCAGGTTCTTGCCGAACAGGTGCGCCACGCCGTGCTCGGTGACCACGTAGTGCACGTCGGCGCGGGTCGTCACCACGCCGGCACCCCGCTTGAGCATCGGCACGATCCGCGAGATCCCGCCCTTGGCGGTCGAGGGCAGCGCGATGATCGGCTTGCCCCCCTTCGACCGGGCCGCCCCGCGGATGAAGTCGACCTGCCCGCCGAAGCCGGAGTAGATCCGCGTCCCGATCGAGTCGGCGCACACCTGGCCGGTCAGGTCGACCTCGATCGCCGAGTTGATCGCGACCATGTTGTCGTTCTGGGCGATGACCCACGGATCGTTGACGTGCTCGACCGGGTGCGCCTCGATCAGCGGATTGTTGTCGAGAAACTCGTACAGCTCGGCGCTGCCCAGCGCGAACGTGATCACGACCTTGCCCGGGTGGAGGGTCTTCTTCGCGCCGGTGATCAGGCCGCGCTCGATCGCCCGCATCCCGCCGTCGGAGAGCATCTCGGTGTGCACGCCGAGGTCCTTGAGTCCGTCGAGCGACTCGTACACCGCGTCGGGAATGCCGCCGATCCCCATCTGGAGGCACGCTCCGTCGCGGATCAGGCCGCGGATGTGGGCGCCGATCGCCTTCTCGACCTCGGTGCTCGGGCGCGGCTTGAGTTCCGGCAGCGGTGCGGTGTGCTCGACGATCGCGTCGACGCGGTTGACGTGGATGAAGGTGTCGCCGAGGATCCGCGGCATCCGTTCGTTGACCTGGACGATCACCTTCCGCGCCGTGCGCAGCGCCGCCATGCAGGCCAGCGTCTCGACGCCGACGCTCATGAACCCGTGTTCGTCGGGAGGGGAGACCATCGCCATCGCGACGTCGAGCGGGATGATTCCGTCCTCGAACAGGCGCGGGATCTGGTGCAGGAACACCGGCACGTAGTCGGCCCGGCCGTCGTTGACCGCCGCGCGGTCGGCGGGCCCGACGAACAGCGAGTTGTGCCGGAAGTGCCCCTGCATCTCGGGGCCGCTGAGCGGATCGTCGCCGAGCAGCAGCACGTGGTTGAGCTGGACGTTCTCCAGCTCGCGGTAGCGGCGCGCCAGCGCCTCGACGAGCGCCATCGGGATCGCCGCGTTGCCGCCGTAGTAGACCCGGTTGCCGCTCTCGACGATGCTGACCGCCTCGTCGGCCGACCGGACCTTGGAGCGGTAGGTCGCCAGCCAGCTCATCGTCTCACTCCTCCGCCGAGGCGGCGTCGAGCAGTTCGCCGAGCGGCTCGACCGGCATGTCGAGGGCCGCCGCGGCCATCCGGTGGACCATGCTCCCGCGGAACAGGTAGGTCCCGCGGGCCAGCCCCGGGCGGGTGGCGAGGGCGCGGACGACGCCCTGGTCCGCCAGGTCCGC
>RFIB01000264.1 GCA_003695625.1 Acidobacteriota bacterium
CGGTAGCCGACGTGCCCCCCGTGGCGGACGAGCCGGCACAGCACGCTGCCGCGACGCCGGGGGATCCCGTCGAAGCTGCGCTCCGGGATCAGCGGGTCGTCCCGCGAGCAGAGCACCAGCGCCGGTCGCCGGATGCGGTCGAGCACCGGGCCGACGCTCGCGCGACGGTAGTAGTCGAGCGCATCGCGGAAGCCGGCCATCGGCGCCGTGTACAGGTCGTCGAACTGCCGGATCGACCGCACGCGCCACAGCCGCGCCGGCGGGCCGGGCACCTCGATCGTCCTCCGCGACTCCTCGAGCATCCGGCACAGCCGCCGCATGAAGTAGACCCGGTAGTGCAGGTTCCGGGGCCGCTCGAGCGCCTCGGCGCACAGCGCGAGGTCGACCGGCGGGTTGACGCCGACGGCGATGTCGCTCGCCGCCGCTTCGCCGGCGAGCGCCGTGGCGCGCAGCACCAGGCTCGCCCCGAGCGAGAAGCCGATCGCCGCGAACGGGCCCGGCAGACCGGTGCCTCGCAGCGCCTCGAGCACGCGTTCGACGTCGTCGCTCTGCGCCGCGTTGTGCAGCGAGCGCGACAGCGCGATCGTCCCGTCGCATCCGCGCAGCACCATGCGGGCCACGGTCCAGCCCCGCGCGAGCGCCTCGACCGCGGTCCAGCACATGTAGGACGAGTCGGCGGCGCCGGCGAGCCCGTGGACGAGCAGCACCGTCCCGCGCGGCGGCGCTCCCGCGGGCTCGTTGACCAGCACGCGGACCGCCTTCTCGTCCTCGACCGGCACCTCGAGGACCCGGCGCGGCGGCCCGACCGCCGGGGCGGGGCGCAGCGCGGTGGCGATCGTCTGCACGTCGGGCTGCCGCAGCAGCGGGCCCGGATCGAAGTCCGGGACATCCGGGAGAGGGCCCGGAATCGGCGTGGGAACGGCTTCGCGGACCAACGACCTGTCCTCCCCGGCGGACGGATTGTACCCGCGCGGCCGACGCCGGCGGGTGTGCCGTCGCGCCGAACGGGGCTAGGATGAGCGCCCGCCGGACGTCCCGGACCCACGGGCCGGGCGGCCGGCACCCTGTCGATCCCCACCCGGCTGCGCGGCCCCGGCGGCCGCGTCCGGATCACGGCGTGCGGCCTTCCGGGGCCGCCGATCCACGGGAGACACCGGATGCCCAGCGAGCGCCCCCGCGACCCGTTCGCCCATCCCGACCGGTTCGTCGATCGCCACATCGGACCGCGCGAGCACGAGATCCGCGAGATGCTCGGGGTGCTCGGCTACGAGTCCCTCGAGCAGCTCGTCGACGCCGCGATCCCGAAGGCGATCCGGTTCGAGGGCGATCTCGACCTGCCGCCCGCGCTGAGCGAGGCGGAGGCCCTGGCCAGGCTGCGCGAGATCGGCGCGCTCAACGAGCGGCGGCGTTCCTTCATCGGGCTCGGGTACCACGGCTGCCACGTGCCTCCGGTGATCCTGCGCAACGTGTTCGAGAATCCCGGCTGGTACACGCAGTACACGCCCTACCAGCCGGAGATCTCGCAGGGTCGCCTCGAGGCGCTGCTCAACTTCCAGACGATGGTGTGCGACCTGACCGGCCTCGAGGTCGCCAACGCGTCGCTGCTCGACGAGCCGACGGCGGCTGCCGAGGCGATGACGATGGCACACCGCGCGCTGCGCTCGAAGGCGGACGGCAAGGCGCTGTTCGTGGCGGACGATTGCCAACCGCAGACGCTCGCGGTCGTCGCCACCCGGGCCGAGGCACTCGGGATCGAGCTGGTCGTCGGCGACCCTGACGCGTTCGACCCGGGCGCGACGCCGGTGTTCGCGGCGCTGCTCCAGAATCCGTCGACGACGGGCCGTGTGCGCGATCTGTCCGGCATGATCGAGCGGATACACGAGGCCGGCGCGCTCGCGATCGTCGCCACCGACCTGCTCGCGTCGACGCTGTTCCGTCCGGCCGGCGAGATGGGCGCCGACATCGCGGTGGGAAGCGCGCAGCGCTTCGGCGTGCCGATGGGCTACGGCGGACCGCATGCGGGCTTCATGGCGACGCGCACGCAGTTCCAGCGGCAGATGCCGGGGCGTCTGGTCGGCGTCTCGCGCGACAGCGCCGGCCATCCGGCGCTGCGGCTCGCTCTGCAGACGCGCGAGCAGCACATCCGCCGCGAGAAGGCGACGAGCAACATCTGTACCGCGCAGGCGCTGCTGGCGATCATGGCGTCGTTCTACGCGGTCTGGCACGGACCCGAGGGGCTGACCGCGATCGCGCGCCGCGTGCACCGGCTGACCCGGCTGCTCGGCGAGGCGCTCGACGAGATCGGCTGCACGGTCGATCCGGGGCCGTACTTCGACACGCTGCACGTCGGCGCCGGGCCCGCACGCAAGGCGGACGCGGTGCTTGCCGCGTGCGACGCGATGAAGATCAACCTGCGACGCTTCGACGACGGCAGCTTCGGCATCGCCCTCGACGAGACGACCCGGCTCGAGGACGTGCAGGACCTGTTCGAGGCGTTCGGCGGCCGGCGCGAGCGGCTGGCTGATCCGGAGCGCATCGAGCGTGTCGACGGCACGCCTCCGGAAGCGGTCCGTCGCACGACGGAGTTCCTGCAGCATCCGGTGTTCCACCGCTATCACTCGGAGACCGAGATGATGCGGTACATCACGCGGCTCCAGCAGCGCGATCTCTCGCTGGCGACGGCGATGATCCCGCTCGGCTCGTGCACGATGAAGCTCAACGCGGCCGCGGAGATGATGCCGGTCTCGTGGCCCGAGTTCGCCGACCTGCACCCGTTCGTGCCGGTCGAGCAGGCCGCCGGCTACCGGCGGCTGTTCGCCGATCTCGAGCGCTGGCTGGCCGAGATCACCGGATTCAGCGCCGTCTCGCTCCAGCCCAACGCCGGCGCCCAGGGCGAGTACACCGGCCTGCTGGTGATCCGGGCGTGGCACCGCTCGCGCGGCGAGGGCGGGCGGGACGTCTGCCTCGTGCCGTCGTCGGCGCACGGGACGAATCCGGCCAGCTCCGTGCTCGCCGGCCTGCGCGTCGTCGTCGTCGGCTGCGACGGGCAGGGCAACATCGATCTCGACGATCTGCGAGCGAAGGCCGAGGAGCACCGCGAGCGGCTGGCGGCGCTGATGGTGACCTATCCGTCGACGCACGGCGTGTTCGAGGACACGATCGAGGAGGTGTGTCGCATCGTCCACGACTGCGGCGGGCAGGTCTATCTCGACGGGGCGAACATGAACGCGATGGTCGGGCTGGCACGTCCGGCCGACTTCGGGGCCGACGTCTGTCACCTCAATCTGCACAAGACGTTCGCCATCCCCCACGGCGGCGGCGGTCCGGGCGTGGGCCCGATCGGCGTCGCGCCGCACCTGGCGCCGTTCCTGCCGCGTCATCCGCTGGTCGAGACGGGCGGCGAGCACGGCATCGGCCCGGTCGCCGGCGCTCCGTTCGGCAGCCCGCTCGTGCTGCCGATCTCGTGGGCCTACATCGCGATGATGGGCCCCGACGGGATGCGCCGGGCGAGCGAGGTCGCGATCCTCAATGCGAACTACATCGCCCGGCGGCTCGAGGACGACTATCGCGTGCTGTATCGCGGGCGTGACGGGCTGGTCGCCCACGAGTGCATCCTCGACGTGCGGCCGTTCAAGGCCAGCGCCGGCGTCGATGCCGAGGACATCGCCAAGCGGCTGATGGACTACGGCTTCCACGCGCCGACGATGTCGTGGCCGGTGGCGGGGACGCTGATGGTCGAGCCGACCGAATCGGAGTCGCGGTTCGAGCTCGACCGCTTCGTCGAGGCGATGAAGGCGATCCGCGAGGAGATCCGCGAGATCGAGCAGGGGCGGGCGGACCGCGAGGACAACCTGCTCAAGAATGCGCCCCACACCGCCGTGGCTCTCGCCGCGGAGGACTGGCCGCACCCGTACTCCCGGGAGCGTGCGGCGTTTCCCACGCCGTTCACGCGGGAGTACAAGTTCTGGCCCGCGACGGGCCGGATCGACAACGCGTGGGGCGACCGGCACCTCGTCTGCTCGTGCCCGCCGGTCGAAGCCTGGGCGTCGTGAAGCGGGTCTCCGCGGCCGTGTCGAGGGCGGCCGCCTGCGCGGCGGTTGCGGTCGTCGTGTGCGGCGCAACGACGGTCAGCGCCGAGGAGCCTGCGTTCCCGGCGGTCGCCGCGCCGGAGGGCCGGGAGCCGACACGCTACGGCGAGCTGTTCGCCCCGCACGAGCCGCTCTACGCGGTCGTCGGCTGGCGGGGCAATGCCAACGCAAAGTTCCAGATCAGCTTCCGCTACCGGTTCCTCGGCGGCCGCGAGGGCGGCGGGCGCACGTCGTGGGTCGAGGATATCAACTTCGGCTTCACGCAGACGTCGTTGTGGGACATCGAGCTCGAATCGTCGCCATTCCGCGACACCAGCTATCGGCCGAGCCTGTTCTACCGTGAGGAGACCGTCCGCCGCTGGTCGCGACCGGGCCGTCGGGTCGGCCTCGAGGCCGGCGTCGAGCACGAGTCCAACGGTCAGGCCGGCGAACGCTCGCGCAGCCTGAACATCGTGTTCGTCAGGCCGATCTTCCATCTGGGCGACGAGCGCGGCTGGCACTGGACCGTCGCACCCAAGCTGTTCGCCTACTTCGGGTCGCTGTCGGACAATCCCGACATCGCCGATTTCCGCGGCTACGCGGAGGTTGTCGTCGCGCGCGGACACCCGGACGGACTCGAGCTGCGGGCAACGCTGCGCAAGGGGACCCGCAGCGACCGCGGCAGCGCGCAGCTCGACGCGACGTGGCCGCTCGACCGCTTGCGGGGCGGCCGCATCGCCGCGTATCTGCACCTGCAGGTGTTCGCCGGCTGGGGCGAGAGCCTGATCGAGTACGACGTCAAGGGGCCGACCCAGGTGCGCCTTGGCATCACGGTGCTGCGCTGACGGCGCACGTCGTGCGCTACGGCGTGTCGGCGGGGGGCGGGATCGCCTCCGAGCGCGGGCGCAGCAGCAGCCCGTAGAACATCTCCAGGTAGCGCTGCGTCTCCCGGCGCTCGAGATCGGTCGCGTACTTCCAGAACCCGTAGAGGCACGACAGGTCGAGCAGGCTGTTCGCGTACAGCGTCCAGGTGTAGCGCTCGGCGACGCGGGCGAGCGCGCCCTGCGAGATCTCGTCCCAGTGCGACGGATTGCGCGCGCAGCGCTCGAAGAACAGCGCCAGCGACTCGGCGACCTCCTCGCCGCGATTGGGGTCGATGTGGAACCCCGAGCGGCCGTTCTCGATGATCTCCAACGGTCCGCCGTAACGGGTCGCGAACGTCGGCAGGCCCGTCGTCATCGCCTCGACCACGGTCAGGCCGAACGCCTCGAACCGCGCCGGCTGGACGAACACCCCGCGCGAGTCGGCGACGGTCCGGTAGAACTCTCCGCCGAGCCGCCGGTCGGTGATGCGCGGGAGCCAGCGCATCGACCCGTCGAGGCCGTGGCGGTCCATCAGCTCGTGCATCAGCCGGATCTGCTCGCGCTCCTCGTGATCCTCGGACTGCGCGGCGTCGATGAATCCGCCGACGATGACGAGGTTGGCCAGCTCGCGCAGACGCGGGTGTGCGCCGTACCAGTCGACCAGGCCGGTCAGGTTCTTGATGTAGTCGAGCCGCGCCATGCTGAACACGATCGGCAGCTCGGGGCGCTCGAGCCGGCCGCGCGCCTCGTGCGCGCCGTCACCGAAGATCATCGCACGCACCTGGTCGCGCAGGTCGGGCGGACGGCGCTCGGTCTCGGTCCACGGGAAGTAGAACTCGGGTGCCGCGCCGGGCGAGACGATGTTGAACTTGGGGTCGAAGACGTCGATTCCCTCGACGACGCGGTACAGGCCCGGCATGGTGAACGCGCGGTAGCTCTCGTACTGCCCTTCGCTGGTGTTGTTGCCGGCGATCTCCTGGTACGTGCTCGTGATGATGAAGTCGGCCGCGTTCATCGCGATCAGGTCCGCGGTGAACTGGCACGAGAAGTGGTACTTGTCCTCGTTGTCCTGCCAGTAGAGGTCGGAGTACAGGTACTTCGTCTTCTCGAGGGCATGGGCGATGTTGCACTGCGTGACGCCGAGCCGGTGGGCGAGCAGTGTCGCGACGAGATTCCCGTCGGAATAGTTGCCGATGATCAGATCGGGCCGGCCGCCGAGTTCGGCGAGCAGCTCGACCGCCGCGTCGGCCGCGAAGCGTTCGAGGTAGGGCCAGATCGCGAAGCGCGAGATCCACGGCCGCACGATCGTGCCGTCCTCCTCGCGGAACGGGACGCGGAGGATCCGGGCGCGCTCGGTCCCGGCGATCGGTTCGAGCCGCTGGTCGCACGTCGTGCCGCGGGCTTCCGGGAGCAGCCGCGTGAGGACGACGATCTCCGGCGGAATGTCGAGGCCGAGTTCCTCGTTGCGGCGCCGCATCTCGCGCTCGAGCGCGCGCACCTGGTCGAGAATGTAGACGACCTGGCCTCCGGTGTCGGGCAGGCCGAGCACGCCGGACTGGCCGAAGAACCCGTGCGGCGAGAGGATCGCGAGCCGGAAGATCATCGGCATCCGGCTCAGGAACCGTCGCAGCAGGTCCGGCCCCGGCGCCTCGAGGATGTCCTGGAGCAGACTCATCGACTCGCGGATGCGGCCGACGTCGCGGCCCCATCCCGGCTCGAAGCCGAGCCCGCGCAGGGCGCTGGCGACCTCGGACCACGGCGTGTCGTCGGCATGCTGCTCGAGCAGCTCGAAGGCGTCCTCAAGGGCCTCGGTCAGTCGCGGCAGCGTGTCGATCTCGCGCGCCAGCATCAGCTGCCGGCCACCGTGGTGGTGCAGGCGCAGGAAACGGATGAAGTGGGCGAAGCCGCCCTCCTGGTCCTCGAACAGCTCGCGGGAGAGCTGCCGGTTGAGGAACTCGACGCCGCGGCCGATCGAGCGGGCCTCGCGCATCCGGGGAAACTCACGGTTGAACGGACCGAGATCGACCTCGAGCAGGAAGCGGCGCGATCGCGCACTCCGGTCGACGAGCGCCTCCTTGGCGCGCAGAAACTCGCCGACGTCCACCGCCTCGTGCTCGACGACGTCGCAGTTGAAGCGGATCCACGTCCAGCGTCCGATCCGGGGCCGCACGGCGAACAGCACGTGTGGCGGATCGACGATCGCCTCGCGCGTCGCCGCGACCATCTGCTCGAACGGCGTGCCGCGCAGCACCGAGCCTTCCTCGGTACGGCGCAGCGCGTCCCAGATCTCCCATAGCTCCGGATTGAGCAGCAGCGGCTTTTCCTGGGCGACCAGGCGCCGCAGCAGCATCAGCACGGCGGTGCCGTGCTCGGCGACGACGGGGGCGATCCTCTCGACCATCGGGCTCCGGTCCCCGGACGGCGGCGCGCCGGACGCGCGCTCCGTCCCGTCCGGAATGTGGTGTCACTCGTCGCGAAAACCAAGCGTCACGAGCAGGCACGGCCCGCGGGCGATCACGTTGGCGCCGGCCTTCTCGGCGGCGGCGATCGCCTCGTCGTCCTCGGCCCCCGGCTGCATCCACAGGTTCTCGATCCCCAGCGCCAGGGCCTGCTCGACCATCGTACGGGTCACCGCCGGGGGCGTGACGAACGAGACGCCGTGCGGACGCACGGGCAGCGACGCGAGGTCGGGGAACGCCGGGCGGCCTTCGACCTGATCGGCGCGCGGATTGACGGGGTAGACCTCGTAGCCGTGCTGCATGTAGCAGCGCAGCACCTTGTTGCCGTACTTCTCGCGGTTCGTGCTCGCGCCGGCGACGGCGTACACCGAGCCGTCGAGAAAGCGGCGGATCTTCTCCTGGAGCGCCTCGTTGCTCATCCGTGATTCTCCCGTCGGCCGGCCCGCGGCCGGCGCGTCGCCGGCCGACGATACAGCATCTCGCGCAGGCGGTGACGCCGGTCGGCTACACTCGTGAGCCCCCGGGCACCCCGGCCGGCCGGCGTTTCCCGGGACGGAGACCGCGGGTGGCGAGACGGTTCGAGCTGATGCTGCAGGGCGTCGGGGGCGATCCCGTCGTCCCGGGCGCGGCCAGCTTCCAGCCGCTGCTCGCCAACCTGGCCCGCGCGACGGGCGCGCGCTACGCCCTGCTCGAGCTCGGGGCGCCGGACGGGCGGTCGACGAGCCGGGCCGTCTGGCCGTCGGGCGGCGGCGCGTCCGTGCTGGCGGCCTTCACCCGCCAGCCGCCGCCGGCGGAGAGCGAGGTGCGCGGCCCGCACCTGGTTCCGCTGCCGACGCCCGACGAGGCACCCGAACTGGCGCCGCTGCGCGGCGAGGGGGTCCGGGCCTGCCTGTGCGCTCCGCTCGTCTCCGCCCGCGGTGCACCTCTCGGCCGGATCGGCCTGCTGTTCGGGGAGCGGGGCGAACTCGTCGAGGCGGCGCCGGCGATCCTCGAGGCGTTCGGCTCGCAGGTCGTCGCGGAGGTGGCCCGCCGCTCGGCGGAGGAGGCGCTCGCCCGCGAGCACGCGTACTTCGAGCAGCTCCTGCACACCGCGTCGGACGCGATCGTCATCCTCGATCGCGAGGACCGGATCCTCGCCGCCAACCGCCGGTTCGAGGAGACGTTCGGCTACGCGCAGGCCCAGCTGGAAGGCCGCCGGATCAACGACCTGATCGTCCCGGCCGACGCCCTTCTCGAGGCCGAGGGTCTGTCGCGTCTGAGCCATGCGGGGAGCGTCGTCCGGGCCGAGGGCGTGCGGGTCGATGCCTCCGGCCGGCCGGTGCCGGTCTCGATCGTCGCGTATCCGGTGATCATCGGCGGGCGCCAGGTCGGCGTGATCGCGGCCTACCGCGACGTCAGCGACCAGCGGCGGGCGACCGAGGCGCTGCGCGCGTCGGAGGAGCGCTATCGCACCCTGTTCGAGAGCTCGAAGGACGTGATCTACATCTCGACCCCGGACGGTCGCCTCGTCGACATCAACCCGGCGGGGGTCGAGCTGTTCGAGTATCCGTCGCGCCAGGCGATGCTCGCGCTCGACCTGCGCGAGCTGTACGTCCGTCCCGAGGATCGCGAGCGCCTGGTCGCCCTGCTCGAGCGCGACGGCTTCGTCGTCGACTTCGAGGCCGAGCTGCGCACGCGCAGCGGGCGGCGGCTGATCGTCCAGGACTCGTGCACGGCCGCGCGCGACGCCGAGGGCCGCATGGTGACCTACCGGGGGTTTCTCCGCGACGTCACCGAGCAGCGCAGCCTCGAGCAGCAGCTTCGCCACTCCCAGAAGATGGAGGCGCTCGGGCGGATCGCCGGCGGCGTGGCCCACGACTTCAACAATCTGCTGATGGGCATCGAGGGTTTCGCCTCGGTGGTCGCCACGGAACTCGGCGAGGCCGACCCGCGCCGCGCCGACGTCGAGGAGATCCGCAAGCTGGCGCGTCTCGGCGGGCAGCTCACGCGCAAGCTGCTCGCGTTCAGCCGGCAGCAGGTGCTCTCCGTCGAGACCGTCCGGCTCAACCGTCTCGTCGAGGAGATAGAGGGCTTTCTCTCGCGTGTGCTCGGCGAGCAGATCGAGCAGGTCCACCTGCTCGAGCAGGACCTGTGGCCCGTGCGCGTCGATCCGTCCCAGCTCGAGCAGGTGCTGATCAACCTCGCCGTCAACGCCCGCGACGCGATGCCCGACGGCGGCACGCTGACGATGCGGACCGAGAACGTCGTTCTCGAGGACCCGCGCCGTGCCGAGGCCCTCGGACTCCGGCCCGGCCCCTGGGTGCGGCTGTCCGTCAGCGATACCGGCGTGGGGATGACGCGCGAGGTGCAGGAGCGGATCTTCGAGCCGTTCTTCACCACCAAGGACGTCGGGCGCGGCTCCGGTCTCGGTCTGGCGATCGTGTACGGCATCGTCAGTCAGTCCGGCGGGGCGATCCACGTCACGTCGGCGCCCGGCGAGGGATCGACGTTCGAGATCTACCTGCCGCGCGCCGAGGGCGAGCCGGTCGAGCCGACCGCGAAGGTCGACACGACGCTGGTCAGCCGGGGGCACGAGCGCGTGCTGCTCGCCGAGGACGAGGACGCCGTCCGGCGCTCGCTCGAGCGCGTGCTCGAGCGCCACGGCTACGAGGTGGTCAGCGCGGCCGACGGGCTCGGGGCGCTCGAGCTGTCACGCAGCCTGCGCGGCACGATCGACGTGCTCGTCGCCGACGTGCAGATGCCCCGCCTGTCGGGGACGGCGCTGCTCGGGGAGCTGCGTCGCGTTCGACCGGATCTGCCGGCGCTGTTCATCTCGGGACACGTCAGCGAGGACATCGACGACGCCGCGCGCACCGCCGGCGTGCCGGTGCTGCGCAAGCCGTTCCGCCCCGAGTCGCTGCTCGCGGCCCTGCGCGAGATCCTCGACGGCGGCTAGCCGGCCCGCACGGCGCGCCGCACGAGAGACTCGACCGCGTCGAGGTCGATCCGCGTCACGACGCGCACGGGGACGCCGGTCGGGTCCGGCGCGGGCCGGCGGTCGACGATCGTCTGGCCGCGCGTCTCGCCGCACAGCACGACGCGCATCGGGAGCCGCTCGGCCGCAAGCACGCAGCGCGGGTCGATCATCACGGCGGCGGCGAGCGGGTCGGGCAGGGCAACGCCGCGCTCGGCGGTGACGACCCCGGTCGCCTCGAGGTGTGCGGCCATCGCGCGGGCCCGGCGTGCGAGCGCCGTGTCGGCATCGAGCCACTCGCGGAACGCCCCGAGCGGCACGGCGTGCTCGAGGGTCGTCTCCCACGAGACGAGCGTCAGGTCGAGCCCGGCGGCGAGCACCCGCGCGAGCGCCTCGGGGTCGGCCCACGCGTTGAACTCGGCCGCCGCCGTGACGTTGCCGCGACCGGCGATCGTCCCGCCCATCCACACGACGCGTCCGAGATGCGCGGCGAGTCGAGGCTCGAGCGCCAGGGCGAGCGCGAGGTTGGTCAGCGGTCCGAGGGCGAGCACGTCGAGCGGGCCGCGATCCCTCGCCGTGCGGATCAGCGCGAGCGCCGCATGGTCCGGGGCCGGCGCGAGTTCCGGTTCACGCTCGACAGTCCCGCCGAGCCCGTCGTCGCCGTGGACGTGGCGGGCGTCGGCGCGCGTCCCGATCAGCGAGGCGGCGGCGCCCCGGTGCAGCGGAACCGACGGAGCGCGCGCGTCCTCGAGCACGAGCGCGGCGTTGCGGGTCGCCTGCCCGACATCGACGTTGCCGGCGACCGTGCCGATCCCGGCGAGTCGCCTGCCCGCGGCGGCCAGCGCCATCGCCAGGGCGAGAGCGTCGTCGATTCCGGGATCGGTGTCGATCCAGAGCGCGTTCACGGTGCGGTCGTGCGGGAGGCGATGAACGCGTCGAGCGCCTCGCGCGTCGGCATCGACGGCAGGGCCCCGCGCACGGTCGTCGCCAGCGCCCCCGCCGCGGCGGCACGGCGCGCCGCGTCGACCAGCGACAGGCCGCGGGCCAGCCCGTCGGCCAGCGCCCCGTTGAACGCATCGCCCGCGCCGACCGCGTCGACGGCGTCCACCGGCCATGGAGGGACGGGCGTGATGCCTCGCTCGTCGACGACGACGGCGCCCTTGTCGCCGACGGTCACCACCACGGCGGTGCCGTAGCGGCGGCGCAGGACGCGGCCGGCCTGGATCGCCCCCTCGATCGACTCGACCATCACGCCCGAGAGTCGCGACGCCTCGCTCTCGTTCGGCGTGAGAACCGTGGCCGCACGCAACAGCTCGGCCGGCGGCTCGTCCGGAGCGGGCGCCGGGTCGAGCACGACGCGCGCTCCGGCCAGACGCGCCGCGCGGGCCGCGGCCATCGACGCGTCGATCGGCACCTCGAGCTGCAGCAGCAGCACCGAGTCCGAGTCCATGAAGATCTGCAGTCCGCGGGCGTCCTCGGCCTCGACGTGCGCGTTGGCCCCCGGCGCGACCGCGATCTGATTCTCGCCGTCCGGCGCGACGACGATCAGCGCCGTCCCGGTATGGGCCGTCTCGTCGATGCGCACGCCGGCGGTCTCGACGTCGGCGCGACGCAGCTCCTCGAGCAGCATGCGGCCGAACGGGTCGTCCCCGACCCGTCCGAACATCCTCACCTTGGACCCGAGCCGCGCGGCGGCGACCGCCTGGTTCGCTCCCTTGCCGCCGGCCCCCTGGGCGAACGCGTCGCCGAGCACGGTCTGGCCTGGGACGGGAAGCTCGGGAGCGCGCACCACGAGGTCGACGTTCAGGCTGCCGAAGACGAGCACCGCCATGGACCGTCTCCTCCAGGGCCCATCATAGGTTCCCCGGGCCGCGAACGAGGCCGGCGACCAGGTTCCGCTTGGAGAAGTCGCCGAGGCTCGCGAGATACAGGCCGCCCTCGGGCCCGAGCAGCCGCCTCGTCGCGGAGCGGATCGAGTGGCCCTCGGCGACGAGACGCCGCGCGTCCTCGGCCAGGCGCTCCCAGAACTCGATCCGGCGGGCGAGCGCGGTGTCGGCGTCGCGGACGATGCCGGCGTGGGCGCAGACGAGCAGGGTCGGGCCGAGCGCACGCACGCGGCGAAGCCCCTCGAGCTGCTGCCACGGGTCCTCCTCGCGACGCAGGTAGCGCACGCGCGGGTGGACGAACAGGTCGCCCGAGAACAGCCAGCCCCGTGCGTGGTCGAACAGGCAGTGGTGGTCGTCGGCGTGGCCCGGCGTCGGGATCGCCTCGAGCCGCATGCCGTCGATCTCGAGCACTCCCGCGAACGGCGTGGCCGCGACCGGATGCGGCCGGCCCCACACGACCCGCCGGTAGAACGGGATCCGCGAGAACGTGCGCAGGATCTCCGCCGTCGCCGGCGGCGCGTACACCTCGACGTCGAGGTGGCGTCGGAGCAGCCAGCTGCCGCCGGTGTGGTCTTCGTGATGATGCGTGTGCACGACGCGCGCGACACCCGCATCGCCCGCCCAGCGCGTGAGCGCGCGGGCCGTTGCCGGCGGGCCGCTGTCGATCAGCGTCGCGCCGACGAGGTACGTGGACACGCGGTAGAGCGGGCGGCCGGCGACGGTGCGCGCGAGCTGCACGCGGGTGATCGGACCGTGACGACGTACCGACAGCATCGCGGTTCCCGGCAGCGCTCGTCACGACGGCGGGCGACCGCCGCGGGGCGAGACCGGCTACGATACTCCCGTGAACGACGAGGCGCGCGAATTTCGTCCGATCGAGACGATCGAGGATCCCCAGTTCGGCGAGTCCGGCGCCGCGAACGCGGTCGCCGTCGACGGCGGACCGCAGGACCGCTGGCGGATCGGCATCGTGCCGCCGAACGGACCGCTGCCGCTGCGTTTCGGCATGCCGGCCGCGCTGCTCTCCGGCCTGCGCCTCGTCGTGGCGCTCGTCGTGGTCCTTCCGCTGGTGATGCTGGCCGGCGGGATCGACCCCGAGAAGCTGACCGGCTTCTCGTGGGGTGACCTCGCCGCCCCGCTCGGCGCGCTGCTGCTCGTGCTGCTCCAGCGGCTGGCGGGGCTCGCGCGGGGCCGCGAGAAGGCCGGCGACGGGGAGCGGGGCGCGCGCCTCCGGCCGCTCGCGGTCGTCCTCGAGCCGGCGGGGGTGACGCTGGTGCGGCTGTTCGGCTCGCGGTCGCTGAGCTGGTCGGACCTGACGGCGGTCCGGCGGCGTGACGACGGCGGGTGGGAGGTGCTCGCCCGCCTCGGCGAGACCCGCCTGGTGGTCGAGCTTCCGTCGATCGGCTGGGGCAACCGCCTCGGCCGGATGCTCTCCGGGGCCTCCTCCTGAGGCAGGTCGGCGATCTCGCCGGGCGGCGTATCAGCCTCCTCTGCGCGACGTCCTGCGGTCGGTGAGTAACGATCCGTGCCGACGGAGTAAAGTCCGGGGTGCGCCCCTGGGAGACGACCGCGATGGGACCGTCCCGTCCTGAGCGAGCAAGACGCGAAGCCGTGGCGAAAGTGCGCGACCAGATTCTCGCCTCGCTGCTCAGCGGGCGATATCGGCCCGGCGAGAAGGCTCCGTCGGTCCGGCGCATGGCCGCGCTGACCGGCCGCAGCCGGCGCTCGGTGCACGAGGCCTATCGCCAGCTCGCCGCCGAGGGCCTGCTCGAGGTCCGCTGGGGCAGCGGAACGTTCTTTGCCGAGACCCATCCGCTGGCCCTCGCGCCCGAGACGTCGGCTCCGCCCCCCGCGCTGCCCGCAATTCCGCTCGAGCTGCGGCGGCTTGCCGAGCGCCTCGAGCTGGGCGAGGCGGGACTGGCCCGGCTCGTCGCGTACTGGGCCGGCTACGCCCGCGACCATGTCGAGCTGGCCGTCGTCGAGTGCAACGGCGAGCAGCGCGGCCTGATGGCGAGGGAACTCGGCGAGACGCTCGGCGTGCGCTGCCGGGAGATCGACCTCGCCGAACTGGGCCCGGCCGGAGCACGCCTGCGTCGCGTGTCGGCGATCGTCACGAGCTGCTGCCACCGCGACGAGGTCGCCCCGTTCGCCGAGGCGGCGGGGCGGCCGCTGTTCACGGTCTCGATGGACCCCGGCTTCCTGCCGCCGCTGCTCGACGCGCTCGCCCGCGGCCCGCTGGTGATGATCGTCCGTGACCGGGCCTATGGCCCGGTTCTCTCACGCTTCCTCGAGACGCTGCGGCTCCCGCCGGAGCAGATCGCCCGGCTCGCCGTCGTCGAGCCCGACGGGCTGATCGGGGCGCTTGCCGAACGCGACCGACCCGGAGCGCTGTACGTCTCGCCACTGGTGCGCGACCGCGTCGGACGGCTCGACCTCGACGGCTGGCGCGAACTCGAGCCGCGGCGCTTCGTCGCCCGGGACGAGGTCGATCATCTCTGGGCGCACCTCGCCTGGCTCCGCGCCCGCGCGCAACCCTGACGCGCGCGCGGGGGACAGTGTCCGGCGATCGCGCGAACTGTCCCCGAGTCGCTGCCCTCGGCCCGCGAACCGGCGAATCGTCACACCGGCACCGGAGAAGGACCTGACGGTCCGCACGGGGCGCCCGGTGCCCGAACCGCCGTTTTCTCCTCGCGCCCCGGACGAGGCCCACGATGTCGCGCGCCCGCCGTCCGGATCGTCGTCGCCTGAGGTTGCCGCTTGCGGTCGGACTGCTCGGTCTGGCCTGTTCGGTCGTGGCCGCCGCGGGGAACATGCCCCACTACGTCCCGGCCGGGGTGACCGCCGGGCAGCCGGCGGTCTGGCTGGCCACCGACGGGATGCGGCTCGCGTGGGCGGACGGCACCGCGGTGCACGTCGGCGGCACCGGTCCCGGCGTTCCCGCCGCGGTCGTCGCGCTGTCCGACACCCGGGACGGCGTGTTCGCGGGCGGACGGCTGCTGGTGGTCGGGCCGGGCGACGGGAGGGTCGGCGTCATCGAACCCGGCAGCGCGTCGCCGCGCCCGGAGTCCGTCGACCTCGAGGATCTCCCGGACGGGCCGCTCGCGATCGGGGTGATGGGCGACTACCTGCTCGTCGCGGGCCGCGATGCGCTGGCGGTCTACCTGATGCCGCCGCCATCGGACCACCGCATGCCGGCCGGCGTCGCCGGTCTCGAGCATCACCACGCGCCGCACCACGCCGGGCACGCGGAACAGGCCGGCTATCGGCTCGTCGCGCGGGTTCCGCTGCCCGCCCCGGCGACCGCGGTCGACGCGGGGATCGGCACGGCGTTCGTGCTGGTCGCCGACGGGACGTCGCTGGTGTCCGTCGATCTGTCCGACCCCTCGCGGCCCCGTGCGGCGGCGCCGGTCGCGCTGCCCGAACCGGCGGCGGATCTCGCGCTCAACGGCGCGCGGCTCCACCTCGTCGGCGAGCAGGGGCTGCGCGTCCTGCGCCTGATCGACGGCGCCGTCGCCGACTTCGGGACGCTCGACGCCTCGGTCCGCGGGCACGCCGTCGAGGTCACCGGTCGCGCGCTCCGCGTCGCGGGTCAGGGCGGCGTCTCGACGTTTCTCGACTCCTCGCCGCTCGCGGCGATCCACGACGTCAACGTCGGCAACTTCTTCTTCGACCCGGCCGACCTGTCGGTCGCGCCGGGCGACACGGTCCGCTGGACCAACACGATGGGCTTCCACAACGTCTCGTCGTGCAGCGGCCAGCCGGCGCCGAACGTGTGCAACGGGGAAGTCGCGGCCGAGCCGTTCCGCTCCGGCGATCCGGCGTTCAATCCGTGGACGTTCGAGCACACGTTCACCGTCGTCGGCGTCGATCCGTACCACTGCGAGACCCACAGCCTGACGATGCGCGGCACGATCACCGTCAGCGCGCCGGCCGGTCCGCCGCCCGCCGTTCCCGACGGAAGCGACGGCTCGGCAGCGAGCGCGCGCAAGCTCGACGCCGCCGGGACGACGATCGAGGTCGACTGGGACGCCGTCACGTGCCCCGACGCCCGGGACCACCAGCTCGTCTGGGGCTTCGGCTCGCAGCTTCCGGACACCCCGGGCGGGATCTACGGACTGTCCGGCGCGGAGTGCGCGATCGGCGCGCCGCCCTACACCTGGTCGCTGGTGCCCGATCCGACGAGCGACCCGACGAGGATGCTCTGGTGGCTGTTACTCGCGACCGATGCGGGGACAACAGAGGGGTCCTGGGGAACCGATTCGGCCGGATCGGAGCGCAACGGTCCGGGCGCGGGCGGGTCGTCCGGCCAGTGCGGGATCACCGCCAAGGACGTGACGAACGCCTGCGGGCTCTGACGGCGGCGGGCGATGACGACCCCGTGCCCCGGTCACGCCCGCCGTCGCCAGCGTTCGGGGTCGGGCCGGAAAAGGCCCGGCCCCGGACGTCTTCTCCGCGTGGCGGTCGCCGGCGCCCTGGCGCTTGCCTGCGCCGGCTGCGAGAACGACGACGCGGTCGTTCTCCGGCCGCCGGCGGCGCCCGACCTGACCGATCCGGTCAGCCTCGCGCTGGACATCCAGCCGACCTTCACCGCGAGCTGCGCGCTGTCCGGATGTCACGCCGGTGCCTTTCCGGTCGCCGGTCTGACCCTCGAGGAGGGGCGCCTGTACGAGCCGGGGCTGGGCGCGGTCGGAGTGGCCAGCGCCCAGGCGCCGCTGCTTCGCATCGAGCCCGGGGCGTCGGACCGGAGCTATCTGGTCCACAAGCTCGAGGGGACGCAGGGACAGGTCGGCGGCGTCGGTGCACGGATGCCGCTCGGTGGGCCGCCGGTGTCGGCGGAATTCCTCGAGGCGCTCAGGACATGGATCGATGACGGCGCGCCGGACAACTGAGCGGCGGGTCTTCGTCCGCCTGCTGCTCGCCGCAGCGTCGGCGGCGCTCGTGGTGCCGGCTCTCGCCGCAGACGATCAGCGCGAGGCGTTCGAGCGTGTCGCCACGCTGTTCGAACAGCGCTGCACGCGGTGTCACGCGGGCGAGCGGGCCGAAAAGGGGCTGCGCCTCGAGCGGGACCAGGTCTATCGCAGCACGGTCAACGTGCCCGCGCGGAGCGACCCGCGCCTGCGTCGCGTCGCGCCGGGGGACCCCGAGGCGAGCCTGCTGTGGCGGATCGTCCAGCCCGGGGAG
>RFIB01000265.1 GCA_003695625.1 Acidobacteriota bacterium
CGGCAGGACCGACCAGCGGCCCCTGGACGACGACGGTGATCGCGATCACGAGGAACACCAGCGCCCGCAGCGCGTGCCCCGCCGGGTCGCCCGCCGCGTCGAGCCGCTCGGCGAACAGCGTCGCCACCGCGGCGGCGACGATCCCGCGCGGGCCGACCCAGGCGATGAACGCCCGCTCGCGCCACGACAGCTCGCTGCCGGCGGTGCACAGCGCCACCGTCAGCGGCCGGACGAGCAGCACCAGCCCGGCGACCACCGCGAGACCGGGCAGGCCCAGCTCGCGGATCTCGGCCAGGCGCACGTTCGCCGTCAGCAGCATGAACAGCAGCCCGATCAGCAGGACCGTCAACTGTTCCTTGAACTCGCGCAGCTCGCGGCCGACCGAGTTGCGGCTGTTGCCGACGATCAGTCCGGCGACGATCACCGCCGGGATCCCCGCCTCGGGGACGAGCGCGTTGGCGACCTGGTACAGCGCGACGGCCAGCGCGAGCACGACGACGTTCTCGAGTCCGTCGGGGATCACGTGCCGGAACCGCAGCGCCAGGGCGATGACGACCCCGCCGGCGACGCCGATCGCGGCCCCGGCGAGCAGGCGCATCGGCACGTGCGCCGCTCCGAGCGCGACCGCCATCGTGTCCGGGCTCGACAGCGTCTCGAGCGCGACGATGGCGATGATCGCGCCGACGGCGTCGATCAGCACGCCCTCGGCCTCGAGGATCGTCTCGACCGAGTGACGCACCTTGGTGCGGCGCAGCAGCGGCGTGATCACCGTCGGGCCGGTGACGATCACCAGCGTGCCGAACAGCAGCGCATGGGTCCACGACCAGCCGAGGATCGTGCGCGCGAGCAGCGCGCCGCCCGCGGTCGTCAGCAGCGCCCCCCACAGCACCAGGCGACGGATCACGGTCCCTTCGCGTCGCAGGCGCTTCCAGTTCAGGTTGAGGCCGCCCTCGAACAGGATCACCGCCACCGCGAAGCCGACGATCGCGTGCAGGCCCTGGCCGAGTTCCTCGGGACGGACCAGGTCGAGCCCGTCGGGGCCGAACAGCACGCCGGCGCCGAGCAGCAGGACGATCCCCGGAATCCGCAGATGCCGCGCGATCACCTGCGCGACGGCGCCCGCGGCGAGCGCCACGGCGAAGCCCAGGGCGGGGTCGTGCGTCGCGGCTCCCGGTACGCTCATCGATGGCAGCTCCCGCGGAGAGTCACGGCACCGGCCGCGCCCCCGCCCCCAGCACCGCGGCGACGACGAACAGCAGCAGCAGGGTCAGGCTGACGACCGGATACACCGCCGCGTAGATCGCCGACGGGATCTTCTCCCGGTGCCGCTGCTGGATCAACTGGAACGCGGGCGTGTTGAGCAGCAGCGAGGCGAACAGCGGAGCGGTGACCGGGCCGCGGCCCGGGAGTTCATGGGCAGGATGGCGGCGCAGGGCCTCTTGACAAGGTGCTGCATCTGTGATATGGAGAAAAACGTCCATCACGGCAGGGGTGTGGTGCGATGGACCCGCGCAGACGTCGTTCCGGGCATTCGGGGGCCGGCGGGCTATTGACCCCGGCTGCGCGGTCGTTGCGCACATGCCCCGTTCGTACCTTGGTCCCCGTCCCTTGTGAAGGGACCCCGTAAGGAGGCCCAAGATGATCCGATCTTGTCTTAGCCCCCCCCCCCCGGAAGTTCATCTGCGGAATCGCCCTCCTGACCTGCCTGATCGCCTTTCCGGCCGTTCTTGCCGGCGCAGGGCAGGGGCGCTGCCACTGTCCCTGTGCGATCGGCTGTGGCGGAGATGTGGTCTGCGACTGCCAGCAACACCCTGACGACTGCCAGGACTGCCACTGCATCGGCGGCGGCAAGGTCGATCCCAAGAAGGCCGATCTCGTGCTCTCACTTGCTTCCCCGCAGGCAACGATGAGTCACGCTCCCTGGTTCGACACCGCGGTTCCGTCAACGATTGCGATCGGTATCGAGGCCCATGACGTTCAGACCGGCGACGTCATCACGTTCCCGTTCCGGATGAACCTCGTGAGCGACGCCCCGCTGCTGTTCGAAGCGGACAGCTCGTTCGATGCCACGGCCTACAGCGCATGGTCTGCCAACGTCGACCGGCAGCTCGGCATCAGCGTCCACATCGCTGCCATCAGCGACCCGGCGACCTGGAAATTCGTCGATGGCGACGTCACGCACGTGAACGAGTCGCTCGACACACGATTCTATCTGCGGGACGCAGGTGACACGGAGTGGATCGAGGTCTACTATGCGGAATCCACTCCGGCGTGGGAATCTTGGACGTATCTTCGTTCGATGACTTCTCTCATCCCTGACGACGCCTTCGCAGAGGGCGTGAGTCCTGCCGCGACTCGGGACTCGATCTACAGTGAACTCGACACCTGGCAGCTGGTGGTGGCCGCGTCGAACTACGAGACCGCGCGGTCGATCCTCGAGTCCCTGGCCGCCAACATGGAGGTGTGGCTTCGGCCGGAGCACGAGGCGACGGCTCCCGCCATCTGTGCGGTCCGCAAGA
>RFIB01000266.1 GCA_003695625.1 Acidobacteriota bacterium
ATCGCCTTTTCCACCGCGCCGGACCATCCGGCGACGGTCGCGTTCGTCGCGCAGGACGGGCTGATCAGCGTGCTCGACGTCGCGACCGGCCGGCCGCGCCGCTCGCCGTACGACGTGCGCGGCCACCCGGGACTCGCCGGCGTCACGCTGCGCGGACTGGCCACGTCGCGGCCGCGATGGTTCGACGACCCGACGGGCGGATTCAGCGTGCTGCGCAACTTCCTGTTCGCCGCGGCGACGCTTCCGTCGGGCGAGGCGCATCTGCTGGTGTTCGACCAGCTCACGATGATCGAGGCGCCGGGCGTGCCGGCGCTCGTCGCCGACGTGCTCGTCGACCCCGACGCGACCGCGTTCGAGGTCCACGCGCTGCGCACCCCCGGCGGCGACGGCTTTCTTCGGGTCTGGGTCACGCTCGGACGGCCTTCCTCGACCGCACCGCAGATCGCCGCGGTGCTCGTCGCGACCGATCGATTCTTCGGCGACCCGTGGACCGTGCGCCGACGCCACGACGTTCCGCTGGCGATCGGCTCGACGCTGCCGCCGACGATCGGCTTCGGCAATCCGCCCGGCCGCGAGGCTCCGATCCTGCCGACCGGCGCCGACGGCCGGCTGCTCAACCTGCAGACCCGCGGCCAGTGCTCCGGACTCGGCGAACCCTCGGCGGTCGCGGTCACCGGTCCGGGACCGGGCAGCTACACGGTCTTCGCCATCGATCGCCAGTCCGAGACGCTCCGCGTGATCAACCCGCTCGACTGCAGCGAGTACACCTCGGCGCCGGTCGGACTCGGCCGCGGTCCGGTGGCGCTGGCGACGCTCGGCGGACTGCGCTGGCGCGCGGTGTTCGTCGCCAACCGCGACGACGACACGATCAGCCGGCTCGACGACGACGGCACGATCCACGCGCCGATCGTGCTCGCTCCTCCCGGCGGCCCGGCATGCACCAAGTGTCCGGTCGCACTCGGCGTGGTGCCGCGCGCGGGCTGCGGCGTCGACGGGCTCGAGATCGTCCGCGACGACGCCGATCCCGACGGCACGCCGGACCTGCAGCTCCACTTCGACAAGACCGGCTGCCCGCAGCCGGACGCGACCGAGGTCGTCGTCCAGTGCAAGTGCACGGACGACGTGCCCGACTGCCCCTGCGCCTGCGACTGCCTCGCTCCGGCGCCGGGCTGCTTCTGCCCCGGATTCGTCGGCGGAGGGTTCACCGCGTCATCCGGTCTCGGCCCGGGCGAGACGCTGATCGGACTCGCGCAGGATCCGATCGGCGGCGAGAATCCATGGAAGGAACTCGGACGCACCGTCAACTCGCCGTTCGTCCACGAGGACGCGGGCGTGGCAGACCAGTCGTGGATCTACGACCTGACCCTCGACACCGACCCGCCCTGATCGCGGGACTCGTGCTCGCTGCACTGGCCGCGGCGAGCCCGGCCTGCGCGCCTTCCTCACCCGACTTCGACCGTGCCGCCGCGGCGCTCGAGTCCTGCCCGCGCGGCGATGCGGCCTGGCGTGCGGCGCTCGATGCGGCCCGGCGGGAGGAGCGCACCGAGGAGCTCCTCGCGCTTGCGCGCCGGCTCGCCGACGGCCCGTGCGCCTCGCGCTGGGAAGCCGCATGGGCCGCAGGCGAGGCCGCCAAGCGGCTCGGCCTGCAGGACGAGGCGCGACGGCTGTTCGAGCGCGCCCTCGCCCGGGCACGGCGGCTCGACGACGCCGAGGGCATCTCCTGCTGCGAGGCCAAGATCGGCTGGCTCGACTTTCTCGCCGGCCAGCCGGCGCGGGCCGAGGCCGCGATGCGCGAGGCGATCGAGGCGGCGCGCCGGGCGGGACGCATCGATCTCGAGAGCTTCGCGCACAACAACCTGGCGGGCGTGCTCGCCGACGCCGGCCGCTGGGCCGAGGCGGAGCGCGAGATGCGGGCGGCGCGCGCCGGGCTCGCACGCGCCGGACTCGAGGACGCCGCCCGCGGCGCGGCATACAACGGGGCGGTGCTGCTGCTGCTGCTCGGCGACGCCGAGGGAGCGCGCATCGTGCTCGAGCAGGCGCACACCGAGGCGGTCGCGGCCGGCGACGGCTGGACCGCCGATGCGACGGCGATCACGCTCGGCAACGTGTACCGCGCGCTCGAACGGCTCGACGAGGCCACCGCGTGGTACGCGCGCGTCGGCGGTGACCGGCCGGCGATGCGCGCGCGGGCGCTGCTCGGCAGGGCGCGCGTCGCGCTGCGTCGCGGTGCGGCCGGCGAGGCGCTCGCGTTGCTCGAGGAGGCGTCCGCGCTGGCCCGCGACGAGGACCGCGTCCTGTACATGCTCGTGGAGATCTACCGCGCCGTCGCGCGCGCGCAGGCCGCCCCCGGGACGAGCGCGGCCGCGCGGCTGCGGGAGATCGCGCGCGAGGCCGAGCAGGCCGGTGCCGGGCAGCCGGCGTGGGTCGCGCGCTGGCTGCTCGGCCGCGAGGCGCTGCACGGCGGAGAGTTCGAGACCGCGCGCGCGGAACTGCGACGGGCAACGCAGCGGCTGGTCGAGGAGCGCGCGCGGCTCGGCCTGCGGCGCAGCGGCCTGCGCTTCCTGCGCGAACGCTTCGAGCCGTTCGTCGACCTGGCGGCGGCCGAGCTGGGACTCGCGGACGGGGATCCCGGCACTCCGGGCGACGCCGCGGCGGCACGCCTGCTCGCCGTGTTCGGCGCGGCTCGCGGCTGGACGGTCGCGGCGGACGACGAGGCGACTCTCCGCGCGCGCGGCCTGCGCGACGCGCTCGCGCCGGACGAGCTGCTCGTCGCGTTCCTCGTCGGCGAGGAGCGGACCGTGACGCTCGCCGCCACGCACGAGCGCTGGCTCGCCTGGCAGGGTCCCGGCCGCGGCGCGCTGGTCGAACCGCTCCGGCGCTACCGCCGGGCGCTGGTCCGCGGGCAGGCTGCGGATGCCGGCGCGCGCGCGGACGGCCGGCGCCTCGCGGCCCTGCTTGCGCCGCTCTCGCCGCGGCTGGCCTCGGCGCGACGACTGTGGCTCGTCCCGGACCGCGAACTCGCGCTGGTCCCGTTCGCCGAGCTGCCCTGGCCGGAGGCGGACGGCGCATCGCGCGACGACCGGCGTCTCGGCGACGCGATCGAGATCGGCCGGCTGACCCGCCCTGCTCCGCCACCGCGCGACGTTCCGCGTGCCGGTCCCGTGCTGCTTGCGGGCGTGCCGCGCCTCGCGTCCGGACAGGGACTCGCCGATCTGGCGTGGTCGGCGTGGGAGCTCGACCACGTGGCCGATGCCTGGAGCACGCGGGCCGTCGAGGTGCTGGTCGGCGAGTCGTTCCGTGACGACACGCTGCTCCGTGCGCTCGACAAAGGGCCGGCGATCGTCCACGTCGCGTCGCACGCCGTCGCGTCGACGGCCGATCCCGAACGCGCGGGAATCGTCCTGTCCGGGGGGCGGTATCTCAGGCCACCGGAGATCCGCACGCTGCCGCTGCGCCGCGCGCTCGTCGTGCTGTCCGCGTGCCGGACGGGCGAAGGGGAACTCGTGCCGGGGGCGGGCGTCATCGGCCTGTCGAGCGCGTTCGCCGAGGCCGGCGCCGGCGGAATCGTGATGAGCCTGTGGACCGTCGACGACGCGGCGACGGCCCGGCTGATGGTCGCGTTCCACGACCACCTGCGCCGGGGACGTGATCCCGTCGCGGCGCTGGCCGCCGCGCGGCGGAGCGTCCGCGCGACCGCGTCGCCCGGCGCGGCGAGTCCGTTCGTCGTCGTCCTCGTGCCCGGCCCCTGAGCGAGGGAGCCGTCGCCGGTCAGCCGTCGGCCGAGACCAGACCGCTGCGGATCGCGAATCGCACCAGCCCGGGCACGTCGTGGATCCCGAGCCGTTCCATCAGCTGGGTGCGGTGCGTCTCGACGGTCTTGACGCTGATGCCGAGGCGCGCGGCGATCTCCTTCGTGCTGGCCCCTTCCGCGACGAGCTGCAGGATCTCCCGCTGGCGCGGCGTGAGCGCCGCGAGCGGATCGTCGAGCGGCCGGTCGTCGGCCATCAGCGAACGCACGACGGTCGTCGAGATCGACGGGCTGAGATAGACCTCGTCGCGCCGGACCGCATCGAGAGCCAGGCGCAGCTCCTCGGCGGCGGAATCCTTGAGCAGGTATCCGGACACGCCGCTGCGCAGCGCCTGCGCGACGTATCCTTCGCTGGCGTGCATCGACAGGATGATCACGCGCGTGTTGGGCGAGATCTCGCGAACGCGCCGGGCCAGCTCGATACCGTTGAGACCCGGCATCGAGATGTCGACGAGCGCGACGTGCGGGCGCGTGCGCTCGATCAGCTCGAGCGCCTCGTGGCCGTCGCCGGTCTCTCCGGCGATCTCGACCCCGTCGATCGCCTCGACCAGCCCGCGGATGCCGGCCCTCACGAGGTGATGATCATCGGCCAGGACCACGCGCATCCTGCACCTCTCCCGCGGCGGCCTCGGCGGGTTCGACCGGGATCGTCGCCGCGATCGTCGTCCCGCGTCCCGGCGCGGAGCGGATCTCCACCGAACCGCCCTCCGCATCGACGCGCTCCCGGATCCCGAGCAGACCGAGGTGGCGCCCCCTGAGTGCGCGGACGAACACGCCCCGTACGTCGAACCCGCGGCCGTCGTCCTCGACCGCGATCCCGACCCGCCTCTCGCCGAACGAGAGCCCGACCGCGATGCGCGACGCGCCGGCGTGACGCAGCGCGTTGGTCACCGCCTCCTGGACGATGCGGAACACGAGGATCTCGAGTTCGGCGCCGAGGCGCGCCGGCCGCCCCTCGGTCGGCATCTCGATCCGGACGCGGGCGCGCCTCGGCGC
>RFIB01000267.1 GCA_003695625.1 Acidobacteriota bacterium
AGCCAGTGCAGCCGGACGGCGCCGAGCAGACGCGGCCGGTAGACGAGCCGCGCGCCGCCGGGCAGCGGGCGGCGCGGTGCGAGGAACTCCTCGTCGACGCCCGGCGGCAGGACGGGCCGTGCGGCCGCGGCGGTCCCGGGCGGCTCCGCTGCGGCGGACGGCGCGGGGGAGCCCGTCCCGGCCAGCCGGCGGATCTGGGGCGTGGTCAGCGGTCCGCGCAGATAGGACATCACCCAGCGCACGTGGAACAGGGCCGGCGCGTCCTCGTGCACGTCGTGCATCAGGAACACGCGGCTCGGCATCCCCGACAGCAGCCGCGCCGTCTGCGCGCGATCGAAGCCGCGCGCGACGACGTCCGTTCCCTCGAGCCCGTCGAGCACCCGCGCCTTGTCGCGCTCGGTCTGCAGCCGGCCGAGGAACCACGTCCCGATGTTCGACAGCGCCTTGTAGTCGAGATCGACCGGATTCTGCGTGGCGAGGACCAGACCGAGGCCGAAGGCCCGCGCCTGCTTGAGCAGCCGGAGCAGGGGCGTCTTGGTCGGGGGCATCGCCGTCGGCGGCAGCATGCCGAACACCTCGTCGATGTAGAGCAGCGCGCGCAGCGAGGACGTCCCCGGCTGGTCGTGCATCCAGCCGATCAGCTCGTGGAGCAGCGCGGTGACGAAGAACGCGCGCTCGCGGTCGTCGAGATGGGCGATCGACAGGATGCTGACGCGAGGCCTGCCCTCCGCGGTGTACAGCAGCCGGTCGATGTCGAGCGGCTCGCCCTCGAGCCAGCCCGAGAAGCCCGGCGAGGCGACGAGCGCGTTGATCGCCATCGCCAGCTCGAAGCGGTCGTCCGGAGGAAAGAACGCGTCGAGGTCGAGCACGCCGATCCGCTCGAACGGCGGCTTCTGGACCAGCCGGATCAGTTGCGGCAGGTCGAGCGCGCGCCCCTCGCCCCAGACGTGCTCGAGGATCGACGCGCACAGCACGTGCTCGCGGCTGCGCAGCGGGTCGGCGTCGACGCCGAGCAGCGTGAGCAGCGCGGTCACGGCGCCCGAGACGCGGTCCCGCCGCGCGTCGGGGTCGGCGAGCACCTCGCGCGACGGCGGCGCGAGCGAGCGCAGCACGGACAGCGGCCGACCGCCGCCGCCTCCCGGCGTGTAGATCGCGAAGTCGGCCGCCTCGCGCAGGCGCGCGATCCGCGTGCCGTCCTGGTCCCACTCCGCCAGTCCGCGCTTCCAGCGCGCGGCGGTGCGGCGCGCCCAGGTGGCCGGATCGACGCCGTGGCGCCGCGCCTCGCCCTCGTCGATCCAGGGCGCGAAGTCGGCCGGCCTCAGCTTCGGGAACGTCAGCAGCAGGTTGCCGAGATCCCCCTTGGGGTCGATCGCGATCACGGGAATCCCGTCGATCGCCGCCTCCTCGACCAGCGCCACGCACAGACCGGTCTTGCCGCTGCCGGTCATGCCGAGACAGACCGCGTGCGTCGTCAGGTCGCGCGAGTCGTAGAGCAGCGTCTCGGCCCGGGGTTCGCTGCGCTCGGGGTCCCAGGTGCGCCCGAGGTAGAACGCACCGAGCTTCTCGTAGGCCTTCATCGGGCTCCTCCGTGCAGGCGGGCAGCATAGCGAATCGGGGGCGCGAGCGTGGCGTGCTTCCGGCGGGCTGCTATCCTGCCGGCGCGACCGCGCCCGCGTGCGGTCGATCACGAACGAGTCCGCCGGTCGCGCCTGCGCCGCGCCCGGCGGGTCCATGCAGGGGGTAGAAAGGATCGTGCAATGGCGGTGACGGATCAGTTGATGGCGGCGCTCCGCTCGGGCGGGCTCGACCAGCTCGGCGCCGGCCTCGGGCTCGACCCGGCGAAAGCCGAGGCCGGTGTCGAGGCGGCGCTGCCGGTGCTCGTCGGGGCGCTGGCGAAGAACGCCGCGAAGCCGGAGGGCGCCGCGGCGCTCGAGCAGGCGCTCGAGCGGGATCACGACGGCTCGGTTCTCGAGCAGCTCGGCGCGGCGGCGCCGGACTCGCTGGTCGAGCAGGGCGGCGGCATCCTGCGCCACGTGCTCGGCGGCAAGGCGCCGAAGGTGGAACAGGGACTTGCCGAGGTGGCGGGTCTCGGCTCGGATCAGGCGGGACGCCTGCTCGCAGCGCTCGCGCCGCTGGTGATGGGCGCGCTGGGCAAGGCGCGACGCCAGACCGGGCTCGATGCCGGCGGGCTCGCCGGTCTGCTCGCGGGCGAGGCGCGTGCGGTCACCGAGAAGGCGCCGCAGGCCCGCTCGCTGCTGTCGGGTCTGCTCGATGCCGACGGCGACGGAGACGTGGATGCCGGAGACCTGCTCAAGCGCGGCTCCGGCCTGCTCGGCGGACTGTTCGGCGGCAGCGACCGCTGACGCGGGAAGAAGCAGAGAAGGAGGACATGGTCATGGCAAGGAAGATCACGGAGATCGAGGGCATCGGACCGGCGAAGGCCGAGAAGCTCGCGCAGGCGGGCATCACGACGTGCGAGGACCTGCTCGAGAAGTGCCGGTCGAGGAAGGGCCGCGAGCAGGTCGCCGCGGAGACCGGCTTCTCCACGAACACGCTGCTGTCGTGGGCCAACATGGCCGATCTGATGCGCATCTCGGGCATCGGCGGCGAGTTCGCCGAGCTGCTGCACGCCGCCGGCGTCGACACGATCAAGGAGCTGGCCCAGCGCAACCCGGAGAACCTCTCCGAGGCGATGGCGAAGGTCAACGCCGAGAAGAAGCTGACCCGCACGGTGCCCTCGGCGACCATGGTCGCCAGGTGGGTCGAGGCGGCGAAGACCACCGAGCCGATGATCACGCACTGACGGTGCCGGTGCGCCCGGTGACCCCGAACGCCGCGCGGCCGCTCCGGCGCGCGGCGTTCGTCTCTCTTTCGGCATAATGCCGCGCGGAGGTGGATCGATGGCATCCGAGCCGCGGGTGGCGGGCAGCCCGCTCGACCTGATCGGCGGAACGCCGCTGGTGCGTCTCGACAGCGTCTCGCGACGGGCCGGCGCCGAGATCTGGGGCAAGTGCGAGTTCCTCAACCCGACCGGCTCGGTCAAGGATCGGCCGGCGCGCCTGATGGTCGAGCGCGCGGAAGCCGAGGGCCGTCTCCGGCCCGGGGGCACGCTGATCGAGGGGACCGCCGGAAACACGGGAATCGGTCTCGCGCTGGTCGCGGCGGTGCGCGGCTACCGCTGCGTGTTCGTCATCCCGGAGACGATGAGTCCGGAGAAGATCCAGTTCGCGCGGCTGCTCGGCGCCGAGGTGCAGCTCAGCCCGCAGGTCGGCTGGGACGATCCGCGCCACTACAGCCAGGTCGCCCGCCGTCTCGAGCAGGAACTCGACAACGCCGTGTACCTCAACCAGTTCGACAATCCGGCGAACCTCGACGTGCACTACCTGACCACCGGGCCGGAGATCTGGGAGCAGACCGGGGGCGCCGTCGACGCGGTGGTCATGGGGGCCGGCACCGGCGGGACGATCTCGGGCGTCGGGCGGTTTCTCAAGGAGCGGAGGGCCGACGTGTCCGTCGTGCTCGCCGACCCGGAGGGATCGGTCTACCGCCCGTGGGTGGAGAGCGGGGAACCCCGCGCCGAGGGCTGCTCGATCCTCGAGGGGGTCGGGATCGGTCGCGTGCCGGGCTGCTTCGACCGGGACGTGATCGACGACGCGCTGACCGTCCCCGACCAGGACGCGGTCGACGAGGTCTACCGGCTGCTGTGGGACGAGGGCCTGTTCGTCGGCGGCTCGTCCGGCCTGTCGGTCGCCGCGGCCGTGCGCTGGGCCCGCGATGCGGGACGCGGGCGCCGGATCGTCTGCAACCTGTGCGACAGCGGCGCGCGCTACCGCTCGACGCTGTTCGACGCGGACTGGCTCGCGCGGCACGGGCTGCGGCGCCCGGAGCGCTGAGCTACCAGCCGCAGGTCCGGCCCCGGTTCTGCTCGTCGAGCCAGCGCTCGAGCGGCGCGAAGTACTCGACCAGCGCCGACGCGTCGATCGTGCGCTCGCCGGTCATCTCGTACAGCGCGTCCTGCCACGGCCGGCTCGCGCCCAGCGCCAGGACGCGCCGCAGGCGCCGGCCGGCCTCCTCGCTGCCGTAGATCGAGCACTCGTGCAGCGGTCCCTCGTGGCCCGCGGCGCGGCACAGCGCGCGGTGGAACTGGAACTGCAGGATCGCGGCGAGGAAGTAGCGCGTGTAGGGCGTGTTCGCCGGCACGTGGTACTTGGCGCCCGGATCGAAGTCGCGCTCGCTGCGCGCCACCGGCGGGGCGATCCCCTGGTAGCGGCGTCGCAGCTCCCACCAGCCGGCGTTGTAGCGCTCCGGCGGGATCTCGCCCGAGAACACCTTCCAGCGCCACGAGTCGATCACCAGACCGAACGGCAGGAACGCCACCTTGTCCAGCGCGCGGCGCATCAGCTCGGACAGCGCGGCGTCGGCCGGAGGTCGCCGGTCGATCAGGCCGATCGTCTCGAGGTATGCCGGCGTGACCGAGAGCGCGATCGTGTCGCCGACCGCCTCGTGGAACCCGTCGTTGGCGCCCGCCCGGAACAGCGGGTCCTGGTCGCGGTAGGCCTGGTAGTAGAACACGTGGCCCAGCTCGTGGTGGATCGTGACGAAGTCCTCGGCGGTGACGTCGATGCACATCTTGATCCGCAGATCGTCGGCGAAGTCGACGGCCCATGCGCTGGCGTGGCAGACGACATCGCGGTCCCGCGGCCTGGTCAGCAGCGAGCGCTTCCAGAACGTCTCCGGCAGCGGGTCGAACCCGAGCGAGACGAAGAACCGCTCGCCGATCCGGACCATCTGCTCGGGCGAGATCTTCCGCTCGCGCAGCACCGCGGTCAGGTCGACGCCCTCGGGGCCGCCCGGAGCGACCAGGTCGTAGATGTTGCCCCACTCCTGAGCCCACATGTTGCCGAGCAGGTGGGCGGGGATCGGCCCGTCCGGCGGCACCACCTCGGGGCCGTACGTCGCGACCAGCCGGCTCCGCACGTAGCAGTGCAGCTTCTCGTACAGCGGACGCACCCGGGACCACAGCCGCTCGAGCTCCGCCGCGAACGCGTCGGGCGGCATGTCGTAGCCGGCGCGCCACATCGCGCCGAGATCGGGGAACCCGAGCGCCCGCGCCCCTTCGTTGCCCAGCTCGACGAACCGCCGGTACTTCGGTCGCATCGGCGGCGAGATCGTGCGCCAGCCGACCCACGCCTCGAGCAGCTCGTCGGGCTTGCGGCTGCGGGCGAGAATCCGCGACAGCGCGCCGAGGTCCAGGCAGTCCCGCCCGTCGTCGGGGCACCAGCGGCCCTTGCCGTAGAGCGCCTCGAGCTCGGACGCCAGCGACGCCAGCTCGGCGGCGGCGCGCGGATCGGGCGGCGCGGCGAGCGGCAGCGACAGCTTGATCCGCGTCAGCTTGCGGCGCACGACCGGCGGCAGGTCGAGGCCGTCGAAGCGGGCGCTCTCGCGGGCCAGTTCGCCGGTCAGCCGCAGCAGCTCGGCGTGCGCCTCGGCGGCGATCGCCTGCGTGTCCTCGGTGATGAAGTTCGCCTGGACCCACGCGGCGCGCTCCGCACGGATCCATGCCTGCAGCAGCCGCGCCTCGGCCTCCTCGACGAAGCGCGCGGCCTGCTCGGGAGTCGGCGGCGCGGCGAGGGCCGCCGCGGCGAGGGACAGGACCAGGACGAACGGGGCGATTCTCGCAGGCGCTCGCAACATCGCGGATCTCTCCTGGATTCGGTCTCAGCTCGGGTCTCCCGACGCGCCGGCCGTGACGGGAGGCCGGGGCGCCGGAGGAGGGCAGTCGAGGATCTCGGCGGGCAGCGCGGCCGCGGCCAGGTCGATCGCCCGGACCGGATCGCCGCCGCGGGCGACCGCCTCGCCGAGGACGCGGCGGAAGCGCCGGCCGCCCGGGCATCCGCGCGCGAGTCCCATCAGCGGACGCACGAGCGCCACCGGACGCGTGCCGCACGCGGCCTGCTCGCGCGCGAACTCACGAAACGTCTCGAGCACCCGCCGGCGCGTCGGCAGCGGGCCGGTCTCGCCCCACAGCACGCGGTCGGCGGCACCGAACCGGAACGGATCGTCCCACGCGGCGCGTCCGACCATCACCGAGGTCACGTGCTGCAGGTGGTCGAGCACGTCGTCGAGCGAGCGCACGCCGCCGTTGTACTCGATCGCCAGGCCGGGTCTCGCCCGGGCCAGCCTGCGCACGAGGTCGGGGCGCAGCGGCGGAATCGAGCGGTTGTCGGCCGGGCTCAGCCCCGAGAGCCACGCCTTGCGCGCGTGGACGATGAACCGGTCGCATCCGGCCTCGGCGACGGTGTCGACGAACGCGAGCAGCTCGTCCCACGAGTCGCGCTCGTCGATGCCGATCCGGTGCTTGACGGTCACCGGCAGGCCGCACGCCGAGCGCATCGCGGCGACGGCGCGGGCAACGCGCTCCGGCTCGGCCATCAGGCAGGCGCCGAACCGGCCGCGCTGCACCCGCTCGCTCGGGCAGCCGACGTTGAGGTCGACCTCGTCGAACCCGCGGGCCTCGGCGATCTCGGCACAGCGGGCCAGCGCGTCGGGATCGTCGCCGCCGAGCTGCAGTGCCAGCGGCCGCTCGATCGGGTCGAAGCCGAGCAGCCGATCGCGGTCGCCGTGCAGCACCGCGCCGGTGGTGATCATCTCGGTGTAGAGCAGCGTCCGGCGCGAGATGGCGCGGAACATCCGCCGGAAGAACCGGTCGGTGCGATCCATCATCGGCGCGACCGCCAGCGGCCGGACCTCTCCCCGGGTGCCCGGCCGGAGGCGCCGGACGCGCGCGTCCATGCGGAGATCGTCGTCGGGGCG
>RFIB01000268.1 GCA_003695625.1 Acidobacteriota bacterium
GCCTCGTCGCCGGCGGCGCACGAGGCGGTCTGCCAGCCGGCGCGTTCGAGAACGCGGCTCATGCCGAGTCTCATCGACGGCTCGTCGTCGACGACGAGCACCGAGCCACGACGCTGCGTCACGCTTCGTCTCCTTCCCTGTCCGCTCGGCCGGCACCGTCCACCGGAACGGCCAGCTCGAACCGCGCCCCGCCGAGCGGCGAGCGCCCGACGCGCACGGACCCGCCGTGGGCCAGCGCGACGCGCTCGACGACGGCCAGACCGAGCCCGGTCCCGTCGGGGCGCGTCGACCAGAACGGCTCGAAGATCCGCGGCCGGTCCCGCTCCGGGACGCCGGGCCCGGCGTCGTCGACCGTGATCACGGCCGTCTCGCCGGCGCGCCCGACCGTGACACGCACCACGGCTTCCGGCGGCGAGACATCCAGCGCGTTGGCCACCAGGTTGAGCACCGCCTGGCGCAGAGCCTCCCCGTCGACCGGGGCGGTCACCGGCCCCGCCGGCGCCGCGACCTCGAGCTGGACGGTGCGCGCCTCGGCGATCGGCCGCACGGAGGCGACGACCTCCTCGACGAGCGCGACGAGATCGCTCGCGCGCAGGACGGTCCGTCCGCCACGCACCGTGCCGAGCAGGTGCGTGACCGTGCCGGACAGCGAGCGCACGGTCACCAGGATCTGCTCGGCGATCTCGCGCTCGCGCGGCCGGTCGGCAAGGTCGTCGATCAGCATCGAGGCGAACAGCTCGATCCCGCCGAGCGGATTGCGGATCTGATGCGCGATCTCGGCGACGGCGCGGCCGAGGTTCTCGAGCCGGGAGCGCCGGTGCGCGCGCTCCTCGAGCGCGAGCGTCTCGGTCACGTCGCTGACGAGCAGCACGACGGCGCGCCCTTCGGGTCCGAGGTCGACGGGCGTCGAGCGCACGAGCCACGCCGGCCCGTCGTCGCCCGCCGGACGCAGCGGGCGGCCCTCGACGCGCCCCTGCGCGCAGGCGGCCGGCAGGCATCCGGCGAGCCGCCAGCCGTCGGCCGCGGGATGAACCGCGCCCATCGACCGCGCGGCGGCGTTGTGGGCCAGCGGGCGGCCGCCGTCGCCGACAAGGATCACGCCCGCCTCGAGCGTCTCGATCACGCTGTTGAGGATCCGGCCGAGCCGGTCCTTGTCCTCGAGCGCGCGCGCGAGGCGCCGCGTCGCCTCGGCGACCTCGCCGGCGAGACGCTCGACCTGCCGCTCGAGCAGCAGCCGGCCGGCATCCGGCCCGGCGGTGGCGCACGGAGCGAACGCCGGCCCGCTCACCGGCGCACCCCGCCGCCCGGGGCGAGTCCCCAGGCGATACCGAGCACCGTCGCCGCGCACGCCGGGCCGACCGGCTCGGGGGCTGCGATCCAGCGCGCGATCCGCTCGCGCGAGCGTTCGGTATCCCCGTCGCGGTGCGCGCACTCGGCGAGGCGCACCTCGCACCAGGCGCGCTCGACCGCGGACAGGTCGTCTCCGGCCGCCGCGCGGTAGCTCGCGCAGGCCGTCTTCCAGTCGCCGCGCATGCTGGCGGCATCGCCGCGCAGCAGCCGCTCGCTCGCGCTGGCCGGGTTGCGGCCGAGCACGCGCAGCGCCGCATCGGGGCGGCCGAGGCGCAGCTCGGCGTCCGCGCGCAGTGCACGCAGCCGCGGCGATCCGTGCGCGGCAAGCGTCGCGTCGTCGAGCAGCTCGACAAGTCCGTTCCAGTCGCGCGCACGCCACAGCGCCACCGCGCGCCGCGCAAGCGGCACGCGGCGCTCGCCGAACGGAGGATCGATGTCGTATTCGGCGAGCAGAGCGCGCGCCGCGTCGCCGTCCGGGCCGAGGGTCGCGGCCAGCGGACCGGCGATCTGCACCACCTGCTCCGTGTCGCCGAGACTGCCGAAGAACCGCGCCGCGCGCAGGCGCGTGGTCGCCGGCAGCACGTCGAGGTTGCCGATCTCCCGCGCGACCGTGACCCAGAACGCGGCATCGCGGTCGGTCCGGACCAGCTCCTTCTCGCCGACGCGCATCAGGCGTGCGAAGTGCGACGTGGCGAAGGTGCGCGAGTAGCCGTCGCCGCGGCTCGCCATCCCGGCGAGCATCCGGAGCGTCGGCTCGAGCCCGTCGGCCGACAGGCTCAGCTCGACCAGCTCGCGCAGCGCCTCCGCGGCCAGTGCCGGGTCGAGCGTGCGGCTGACCACCGCGTGGTAGTCGCGCCGCGCGGCATCGTGCTGTTCGAGCCGCTCCTCGATCCCGGCGCGCAGCAGTCGCGCGCTCTCCGCGAGGCGGCCCTCGCCGCCGCGATCGATCGCCGTGGTGGCGATCAGCGCGGCGCCGCGGAGGTGCCCCGCGGTCTGCGCGAGTCGCGCCGCCTCGAGCAGCGCCTCGACCGAGCGCGGGTCGTCGGGGAACAGGTTCGCGAACGCCAGGTAGCGCCGGCCGGCGACCAGCGGCGGATCGACCCGCCGGGAGGTCTCGGCGGCGATCCACACCAGGTCGGCGTTGAAGCGCAGCTCGTCCGGGGCGACCACGAGCAGCCGGTCGATCACCTCCCGCGTCGAGCGGATGTCGCCGAGACGACGGTACGCCTTCGCCATCCGGATCAGCACGGGGACGGGGTCCTCGAGCTTCTCGTCGAGCAGCACGCGATCGACGCGGACCTCGTCGGCGGCGCGACCCGTCTCCTCGTACGCACGGGCCAGACGCCGCAGCGCCGCCGCGCGCAGCTCGGGGGCGGGCCCGGCAGCGACGAGCGCCTCGAGGTCGCGGATCGCGCCCTCGACATCGCCGACCGCCGAGCGCAGCCGGGCGCGGAGCCAGAGCAGTTCGGTGTCGCCGGGGTTCGCGTCGAGCAGGCGGTCGATCAGCCAGCGTCCCTCGACGCTGTCGACCTCTCCTGCCGCGTCGAGCGCCGCGAGCGCCTGCCGGGCGCCGGCGGCGTCGAGCGATTCCGGATGCTGCTGGGCCTCGGCGACGAAGCGGCGGGCACGCTCGGCGGGGTCGTCGGGCGCGGCCGGGGCCTGGGCGAGGCACGGGCACGCCGCCGCCACGAGGAGGAGAATGGCGGCGGCGGCCCGCCGGCCGGGGCCGGACCATGGTGTCGTCGCAGACATCGCGCCGGGCGGGATGCAACGGGCGTGCCGGGATGCGGCCGCCGACCCACCGAACGCACAAGCATCGTGGAGTCAACAACTTGGCGTGGCTCGCCTCGCGCCGGCAGCCCGCCGGCGCCGGAATCCCGACACCCGCGGTGACGGATCTCCGCCGGAGTGTTCGAGAAGTTGACACCCCGCGCGCCGCGCCTATGTATTGAACGGTGACGGCTCCGGGAGATCGCGCCCCGGGGCGTTCCGGGGGAGGAAGGGACGGGGCATGAGCGCTGTCGACCACCGGCTCGAGACGCTCGTCGTCGAGGACGATCCGCATTTCCGCGAGACGCTGCTCGACTTTCTCGGCCAGCTCGGGCACCGCGCCCACGGCGCCGGCTCGATCGGCGAGGCGCGTGCCCGGCTCGCCGCCGGCGCGCCGGAGCTGCTGGTCAGCGACATCCGGCTGCCCGACGGCGACGGGGTCGAGCTGCTGCGCGAGGTCCGCCGGGCGCATCCGGCCACGGTCGTGCTCGTGATGACCGGTTTCGCGACGGTCAACTCGGCGGTCGAGGCGATGCGCGACGGGGCCGCGGACTACCTGCCCAAGCCGTTCTCGATGGCGCAGCTCCGCCTGGCGATCGACCGCGCGCTCGAGACGCGCCGGCTGCGGCGGGAGAACGCCGAGCTGCGCGAGAGGCTGGCGCGCTCGAACGGCGCCCGGCCGCTGATCGGCAGCAGCCCCGCGATGCGGCGCGTGCTCGAGATGATCGACCGCCTGCGCGGGATCGACAGCACGGTGCTGATCACCGGCGAGAGCGGCGTCGGCAAGGAGCTGGTCGTCGAGGCGCTGCACGCCGGGCATCCGCGCCGCGCACAGGGGCCGCTCGTCCCGCTGCACTGTGGAGCGATTCCGCGCGAGCTGATCGAGTCCGAGCTGTTCGGCCATGTCCGCGGCGCGTTCACCGGTGCGGCGCAGGACAAGGCGGGGCGCTTCGAGGCGGCCACGGGCGGGACGCTGTTTCTCGACGAGATCGGCACGATGCCGCTCGACCTGCAAGTCAAGCTGCTGCGCGTGCTGCAGACGCGCGAGGTCCAGCGCGTCGGATCGTCGCGGACGATCCCGGTCGACGTGCGGGTGATCGCGGCGACCAACGAGGACCTCAAGGCCAAGGTCGAGCGGGGCGAGTTCCGCGAGGATCTGTACTACCGGCTCAACGTGATCCCGCTCCACGTGCCGCCACTGCGCGAGCGGCGCTCCGACGTGCCGCTGCTCGCGGCGCACTTCGTGCGCCGTGGCGCCGAGCGCCTCGGCGTTCCCGCTCGCGAGCTGTCGCGCGCGGCACTCGACCGGCTGATGGCCCACGACTGGCCCGGCAACGTGCGCGAGCTGGAGAACGTGATCGAGTACGCGCTCGTGATGTCGGCCGGCGCGGAGCGGATCGAGGCC
>RFIB01000269.1 GCA_003695625.1 Acidobacteriota bacterium
ATGTAGGGCCGCATCCCGCCGTCGTGCAGGAAGCGCCAGTAGTCCTTGTAGCGCTCGTCCCCGGTCACTTCGCCGAGCGCATGGCAGATGCCCTGGGCCACCTCGACGTCGCTGCGCGTGTCGTGGATCCGGGGCAGGGGAGTGGCCGGAAACACGTACAGGAACGGGTTCGTCACGCTGATCGTCATGTCGGGGAACTTGAGCTCGGCCCACGAGTCGACCGGGAAGATGACGTCCGAGTACTCGCAGCTCGCGGTCCACCACCACTCGTTGATCGCGATGAACTCGACGCGCGGGAACGTGTTGACGATCGAGTCGTAGTGGCCCTTGGCGTTGCCGATCAGCGAGTTCGAGTTGGAGACGTGGATCGCCTTGGTCGGCGTCGGGATGTGGGACTTGCCCGTCAGCACGGCCTTGCCGTAGCGCAGGATCGTGTCGCCGTGGTTGAAGTAGTGCACCGACTCGGGCTTCCAGTAGCGCCGGACGCGAGCCGGCCTGGCCGGGTCGGTCTCGACGTCGAACGGGTTCTCCGCGATGTACTGTCCGAGTCCGTTGAAGAACGACGCGCGGTAGTTCCCGGCGTAGGAGCCGACGTTCCCGCCGATGCGGCCGATGTTGCGCGTCAGCGCAGCGACGAGAAACACCGCGCGGTCCTTGAGGTCGCTGTTGAAGAACTGGTTGGGGCCCATCCCGGTCACGAACAGCGTGCGCTCCGCGTTGCGCGCGATCTGCCGCGCCAGGCTGCGGATCGCCTTCGCGGGAGCCCAGGTGATCTTCTCCACCTGCTCGGGGGTGTAGCTCGCGTCGAGCATCTGTCTGGTGACGTCGAATACCGTGCGGCAGGCGACCGTCTCGCCGGACGCGAGGCGGACCGTCACCTCACCGCTGAGCCGGGGGCGCACGCCGAGCCTGGTGAACCGGTCCGCCACCTGGTCGCGCGTCAGCGGCGTCGGCCCGCCGCGGAGATCGTCCCAGATGACGAAGTCGTTCCACTCGCGGCGCTGCTCCTCCGTGATCACCGGCCCGAACTGCTTGTGGATCGGCAGCGGCGCTTCGCCGGGCTGCAGCACCTTGATGTTGTTGGTCAGCGGGGGCGGGGTGTAGTTCGCGAACACGTCGCGGGCACGGAGCAGCTCGCCGGTGTCCATCCGGACGAGCAGGGGCAGATCGGTGTTGGCCTCGACGTAGCGCCGATCGTAGAGCTTCTCGCCGATCAGCACCTGCGCGATGCCCAGGGCCAGCGCGGGGGTCGTGCCCGGACGCACGATGATCACCTCGTCGGCCTTGCTCGAGGTGGCGCTGTACTCCGCCGCGATGACCACGATCCGCGTTCCCTTCATGCGGGCCTCGGTCATCCAGTGGCTGTCGGGCATCTTGGTGGTGATCCAGTTCATGCCCCAGATCAGCGCCAGCCCGGCGTGCTCGACGTTGCAGAGATCGAAGTCGACGGTCTGCTGGCCGGTGACCATCGGGTGGCCGGGCGGCAGGTCGGTGTGCCACGAGTAGTTGTCCCAGCCGCGTCCGCCGAGCGCGTCGTCCGGGCCGCTGCCGCGGATCCTGTCGTCGAGCAGCGCCATCGCGTTGGCGAGCCGGTACTGGGCGAAGACGCGGGTCATCCCGAGCGGCGGCATCCCCCCGCGGAACTTGAGCACCTGGGTGCCGGCGCCGCGGGTCTCCTCGATCATCAGCGGGTCGTAGCCCTGGGCCCGCAACCGCGCCATGCCCTGCTCGCCGGAATAGGTGCGGGCGATGTTCTCGAGCGCCATCGCCGAGTAGCGGAACGCGTCGTCCCAGGAGACGGGGACGAACGGATCCGCGCCCCGCTTGAGGTACTTCGGGTCGACGGCACCCGTCTTCTCGTCCCGGGGAAAGCCGGCCTCGACCCACTCCTTGAACCCCTGGCGCATCAGCGGGCGCTTGCAGCGGCGGTCCCCGTAGAAGCGGCGCACCAGGGCGAGACCCTTCTGGCAGCAGCGAGGATCCCAGCGTCGGCTCGCCTGGTTGCCGTGCAGGTCGGTGGCCTTGTGGTAGCCGTAGGTCGGCGCGATGCGCGTGACGACCCCGTTCTTGACGAAGCCCCGCAGCAGGCAGTTGTGCGTGTCGTTCGGTGCGCAGAGAAAGACGAACGACGAGTCGGACCGGTACAGGTCGCGGTAGACGCGTTCCCAGTCCCGGTTCGGGTAGTGCCAGAGCGGATTGCCCACGTAGAGGGGCCGGAGGCCGTCGAGCGCGCGCAGCGCGTGGCTGCTGAAGAGTGCGGTTCCCAGACCGGCCGAGGCGACCTGGCACAGGAAGCGACGCCGCGAGGGGATGCGAGGCCGGACCATCGAGCTGCCTCCTTCCGCATTTCCGCATGTCGGAGTGAGAAAAGCCTATCGAAAACGGTCAGCCTCTGGCAAGGTCCCCCACACGGGTTTCTGCCAGCAGCGCCTCGAGTTCGTTCCTGGCCCGCTCCCAGCGCTGGTGCAGCGGGCACGGGTTGTCCGGGTCGCATTCCGGCAGGCCGAAGGCGCATTCCCTGTCGACCAGCGGTTCGCCCTCGAGCTGCTCGAGCACCTCGCCGATGGTCAGCTCGAGCGCGCCGGTGCGCAGCACGAACCCGCCGCCCCAGCCGCGCACGGACTCGACGACGCCGAGCTTCCTGAGCCGGTTGAGCAGCTTGGACAGGTAGTTCCTGGGGATGCCGGTCGCCGCGGCGAGCTCCTCGACGCGCCGGCGCCGCTGCGGCTCCGTGGCCAGCATGCCGAGGACCCGGATCACGTAGCGCGACGTCCTGTTGAGCATGGCGGGACTCCGCTCTCGGGGGGGCTGGGCATCCTACGCCAGGTCTCCTGCCCGCCGTGGTGCACGCCGTGGTGCGAGGATTGTGAAGGGCTCGAGGCTGTCCGGGGCCCCGGTGCCGGGGACCCGTTCCGCTGTCTCCTGGCGAAATCATGCGAACAGAAATGAACATGCGGAGCGTCTGATGCCGCCGGTCCACAATGCTCGCACCACCGTGCGGGGGAGCGTGAGGATCGCGGCCCGCTCCGGTGACATTGATGTCACATCCCGTTTCCAGCGCGTGACGCGCCGGTTCCCGGCGCTACGATCCGCATCCCGCATCGCGCCGCCACGGAGGCGGCGCCGGCGTGGAGGGAGGTGTCGCGTCATGAGCGTTCCACGAGTCCGGTCCGCGGTCGTGCTGCTGCTGCTGGCCACGTCCTGGGGTCTCGCTGCGGGCAAGACGACCGCGACCGAACTGCTCGAGCGGACCGAGTTCAACGGCGACCTGCGCCTGCGCTACGAGGGCTTCCGGCAGGACGGCTCGTTCGACAACGACCGCCGCGACCGGTTCCGGATCCGGCTGCGGTTCGGCTTCGAGACCGCGGTGACGGACCGCATCCGCATCGGCGTCCAGCTCCGCAGCGGCAATCCCGACGACCCGGTCTCCGACAACCAGACGCTCGACGGCGGGTTCACCAAGAAGGACATCTCGATCGCGCAGGCGTTCGCCGACTTCGAGCTCGACCGCGGCATCGCGATCCGCGCCGGCAAGTTCGATCCGGGCAAGCTGTGGCACGTCTCCGACATGCAGTGGGACGACGACGTCGTCGTCGAGGGGGCGATGGAGCGCTGGAGCGCTCCGGAGCGTGGATCTCTCAAGGGGGTCGACGTCCGTGCCTGGCAGTACGTGCTCGAGGAGTCGGGCAGTGGAGACGACGCGTACCTGTTCGGGGCCCAGGTCTCACCGGCATTCCGGCTCGGCGAGCGGCAGGAGCTGAGGGTCGGCCTCGGCTACGACCACTACGTCAATCCCGAGGTGCTGGCGCGGCGGACCGATGCCGGGCGGCTCGGCGGCAATCGGCTGACCAACAGGACGTTCGTCGACGGAAACGGCGACCTGCAGCTCGTCAGCGACTTCCGCGTGGTGAACCTGTTCGGCGTATGGAAGCTCAAGACGCGGGATCGCTGGCCCGTGAAGGTCTCGGCGTTCGTCTACCGGAACCTGGGCACCCGGGGCGCCGCCGAGAACGAGGACAGCGCGCTGTTCGTGCGCGTGCAGGTCGGCGACTACAAGCAGCCGGGCCGGATGGCGTTCCGCCTGTCGCGCTACCTGTCCGAAGCCGACGCGCTGTTCTACGCGTTCACGCAGTCCGACACCACGTTCGCTTCCGATCTCGATGCCTGGCGCGCCGACTGGCGCCTCGGCCTGCGCTCGAAGGGATATGTCAACGTGACGTGGTATCGCGCCGAGGCCGAGAGCGCGCCGACCGCGACCCTCGACCGCTGGCAGGTCGACTACATCCTGAAATTCTGAATCGGAGCGGCGGCGGGGCCTGCCCCGCCGCCTTCTCGTCCCCTGCCGGTCACGATCCCTTCGCCGACCGCGCCGCCGAACGCCCCGGGCGCGAGCCGTGTCCACCTCGCCGCCGCAGGACGACCCGCACCTCGAGCGTCCTTCCTGTCGGGGGACATGAACGACGTCCGCGACGCGCGGTGCGCGCGGGCGGGGGGCGCGACATCGCCCGCGCCGGCATTTATCATGCACCGCTTCGGCGGAGCGGAGGGCACTCGCCGGGGAGGGCAAGATGCGAGTCATTCTCGATTTGTTCGGCCGCAGCCCGTTCCACGCGCTCCAGGGCCACATGGAGAAGGTGCTCGAGCCGGTCAGCGAGCTGCACGGCTTCTTCGAGGCCTTTCTCGGCGGAGACACGGAACGCGCGCGGGAGGTCCGCAAGCGGATCCTGAAGCTCGAGCACGAGGCGGACCTGGTCAAGAACGAGATTCGCGACCACCTGCCGAAGTCGTACTTCCTGCCGGTCGACCGCCGCGACCTGCTTGCGCTGCTGCACCAGCAGGACAAGCTCGCCGACCTGTGCGAGGACATCGTCATCGTCGCCACGCTCAAGGCCGACCTCAGGCTGCCGGCTGATCTGCACGGCGCCGTGCTCAAGGAGATCGACCTCGCGCTCGAGGCGTGCAGCACGGCGCGCGAGATCATCGGCCGGCTCGACGAGCTGCTCGAGACGTCGTTCGGCGGCGCGCAGGCCGACGAGGTGGTCAAGCTGATCGACCGGGTCGGCGCGCAGGAGCACGAGGTCGACAAGCACGCCTACACCACGGCGCGGGAGCTGTTCGCGCGCGAGGGGGAGATCGGCGCGGTCGATCTCTCGCTGTGGCAGAAGCTGCTCGAGCTGATCGGCGGTCTGGCCAACGCCGCCGAGTCGATCGGTGACCAGGTCCGTCTGATGCTCTCCCGCTGAGCGCGGCGCAGGATGGAAGGCTCGCCATGACGTCACTGGCCTTCGTGGTCATCGGGGTTGTCTTCGGCCTCTACCTGGCGATGAACATCGGCGGCAACGATGTCGCCAACGCGATGGGGACGTCCGTCGGCTCGCGGGCGCTGACGCTGCGCCAGGCGATCCTTGCCGCGGCGGTGTTCGAGTTTCTCGGAGCGGTGCTCGTCGGCGGCAACGTGACGAAGACAGTCAAGAAGGGCGTCGTCGATCTCCACGCGCTGTCCGATCCCTCCGTGTTCATGATCGTGATGTGCGCGGCGCTGCTCTCCGCCGCCCTGTGGCTGCAGCTTGCCACCTGGCGCGGCTGGCCCGTGTCGACCACGCACTCGATCATCGGGGCGCTGGCGGGCGGCGGGGTCGCCGCGGCCGGGCTTGACGGCGTGTCCTGGGCCAAGCTGGCGCAGATCGGCACCTCGTGGGTGCTCTCGCCCCTGGTCGGCGGGGCGATCGGGTTCGCGATGTTCCGGCTGATCTCGTCGCGCATCCTCAAGACGTCCCATCCCCGCGTGATGACCCGCCGCGCGGTGCCGTTCCTCGCGGCGCTGGTCGTGTTCGTGCTCGTGCTCTCGATGCTCTACAAGGGGCTCAAGAACCTCCATCTCGACTTCCCGCTCGGCCGCGCGCTGGAGCTGGCCTCCGCCGGTGCCGCGCTTTCGGGGCTGCTGGTCGCGGTGATGGTCTGGCGCCGGCCTCTCGGACGGATCCGGCTGAGCAACCGCTTCGGCTACGTCGAGAACCAGTTCGGCTGGCTGCAGGTGATGACCGCCTGCTACGTCGCGTTCGCCCACGGGTCCAACGACGTCGCCAACGCGATCGGGCCGCTCTCCGGCATCCTCGCCGCCTGGCGCACCGGCGCGGTGCGCAACGAGGTCGAGGTGCAGACGTGGGTGCTCGCGCTGGGCGGCGCGGGCATCGTGGCCGGGCTGGCGCTGTGGGGACACAAGGTGATGGAGACCGTCGGGCGCCGGCTCACCGAGCTCACGCCGTCGCGGGGCTTCAGCGCCGAGTTCGCCGCCGCCACCACGGTGCTGGTCTGCAGCAAGCTCGGCATGCCGATCTCGACGACGCACACCCTCGTCGGCTCGGTGATCGGCGTCGGCTTCGCGCGCGGCATCGCCGCGCTCGACATGCGCGTCGTGCGCGATGTCTTCGCCGCATGGGTGATCACGCTGCCCGTCGCTGCCCTGCTGGCGGTGGTCCTGACCCGCGTGATGCTGCTGATCCTGACCTGAACCGCGCCCGGGTTGCTGACGATCGGTCTGCCGGCGCGGGATCGCCGTCTGCGTCGTCCGGCGCAGGCTGCCCGCCTGCACGCGCTCCCGGCGGACCCGGCGAGTCATGTCGCCCGCTCGTATTCGCCCGGGTTTCCGGCCGGATGCGCCCGCTGGGACGCCGCGGCGCCGTGGACCAGCGATCCCGACCTGCCCGCCCCGGGAAGCGCCTTCTTCTATGTCGTGCGTCCGCTCGCGCCGTCCGCCGGAAGCTGGGGCAAGGGCTCGTCCGGCATCGAACGCGCCGGCGGCTGCCTCTGAGGCGACCCGTCCTTCCCCGCGGGGCCCGGCAGCAGGTCCTCGAGGAAGAACGCGGACAGCTCGGACCGTCCGCCCAGCCCGGCCTTGGCGTAGATCGCCCGGGCCTGCTGGCGGGCGGTCCGCTCGCTCGTCCCGCGGACCGCGGCGATCTCGTGGAACGACAGACCCTTGAGCAGCAGGAGGCCGACCTCGGACTCGGCGGCGGTCAGGTTCCAGTCGGCGAACTGGCGCGCGATCGCCTCGCCGAGCCCGGCGCGCACGGCCTCGGTCTCCTGCCGGAAGCGGTCGGCGTGCCGGCGCGCCTCGGCGAGCCGCCGGGCCGCCTCGCGCTGCTGGCGACGTGCCGAGAGCAGTCGCAGCAGGAGCGCGACGGCGCCGCCGAGGGCCGCCAGCAGCAGCACGCCCTCGACCGCGACGTGGGCCAGCCCGACGCCCGTGTCCCAGTCGGACACCAGATCGAGCACGACGAACAGCGCGATCAGCAGGAAGACGGCGAGCAGCGCGCGCGGCAGGCGCGCGTGACCGTCCGGTTCGATGCGTGCGTCCATCCCGTCGCTCTCCCGATCTCCAGTCCGCTCGGGCCCGTCCGCGCCGCCCCGCCGGTGCCCGCCCTGTCCATCCCGCGTGCGCCCCGCACGATACCTTGAGGTAGCATCCCGCACACGCCCCGGCCGACACCGGGCGCGGGGAGGTTCGTGTCGTGCCGATGTCCCGCCTTCGTTCCCTGTCCGTGACCGTGGTGGCTCCGGCGTGTCTCGCCGCCGTCGCGCTGCTGGCCGGCTGTGCGACCGCATTCAGCCCGGAGCTGATCCGCGGGGAGATCGTGCGGCAGACCGGGCATGATCCGCGTCGGGCGTTCGAGGTCAACCTCGGGCGATTCACGACACTGCTGCTGCGCCAGGCGCTCGTCACGGACGAGGGCGACGTGCCGTTCGAGGGGCTCGCCGGGCTCGAGCTGGCGGTGTTCGAGATCGACCCCGATCGCGGCGGTCCCGCACTGGACGTGACCAGGATCCCGGTGCGCGGCTGGGAGCCGCTGGTCCGCCTGGTCGACGAGCGTCGCTCCGGAACCGTGCTCATCCGGGCGGGACGGCGCTGGCGCGCCGCCGCGTCGGCCCCGTCGCCGCTGCGCGAGCTCGTCGTCGTCGGCAGCGGGCGCCGGCAGGTCGTGTACGCGCGGTTGTGGGGCAGTCTCGACCCCCGCGTGCCCGAGGCGCTCGGGGACGTGCTGCGCGAGCAGGGGCCGGAGGGGATCCGCCGCGCGCTGTCCGGCCTCGCCGCATCCGCGCCCGACGGCGCGCAGTAGGGCGCGGTACCGTCCCCGGAAACGGTCCCCGTCCATCCCCGGCTGTTGCCGACCGCCCCGGCTTCGGTATCATCCTTCGGCCGATCCGGACCGGAGTTCGTGCGCGGGTGTAGCTCAGTGGATAGAGCACCAGCCTCCGGAGCTGGGTGTCGGAGGTTCGAATCCTCCCACTCGCGCCAGCCTCTCCGGATCCGGCG
>RFIB01000270.1 GCA_003695625.1 Acidobacteriota bacterium
ACCTCGAGGGGAGCATCGCGGCGGTCGAGCCGGCGGCGCCCCTCGATCTCCCAGGTGATCACGCCGCCGGGGTCAGGCGCCTCGAGGGCACCGAGGGCTCCGCAGGCGTGCTCCGCGATTCGCTCGAGTTCGTCCGGCACGGCAGAATCCTCGCATGCCCGTTGGAGGACCCGGGACGCGGGACCTATGTTTGTCGGCGAGTCCTGGGTGACGAAACGGTGAGCGTGTGAAGCCGGGCATTCTACTCGTTGATTTCACGCCGAGTTCGCGCGAACCGACGCGCCGGCTCCTCGAGGAGGCGGGCTACCCCGTCCGGGTGGCGACCTCGCGCGACGAGGTCGACGAGGCGGTCGCGGCCGGCAACTTTCGCGTCGCGGTGATCGAGCCGGTCATCCCGCCGATCGACGGCTTCGAGCTGTGCCGGCGACTCAAGCGGGGCAGCGCGCGTCCTCCGGTGGTGATCCTCGCCTCGCGCGTATTCCGGGGCCCCCGGTTCAAGAACATGGCCCGGGCGAGCGGGTGCGACGCCTTTCTCGAGCGCCCCCAGCAGGAGAACCTGCTTGTCCCGGCCCTCGAGCGGCTCGTCCCCCAGACCGCCTCGCCGCCGGCGGCCCCGACGGCCCCGGCGAAGGCGCCCGTGGCCCGGCCCGAGGCGATTCCGTCCGGGGCGCCGCAGCCGGCATCTGCCGCGCCGGTGCCGGCGGCCGCACCTGCCGAGCCCGCGCCCGCCCGGCAGCCCCAGGCGGCTCCCGCCGCGGCGATGCCGGAACCGGCCCCGCTTCCGATGGGACAGGCACTGGACCTGTCCGAGCTGACCGGGATCGCGGACGACGAGATCGAGGACGCGTTCGAGCGCATCGTCGGCGGCGATACCGGACAGGCGGAGTCCGCCGGCGCACCGGCGCCGACCGCCGGGCCGCCGACCGCCGCGGCCGCCGCCCCGCCGGCCTCCACTCCCGACGACGGGTCGTTCCTCGCCGAGCTGCGGGCGCTGCCGCTCGACTTCGCCGGCGACGCGGTCGGGGCGGCGGAAGACGACCCCTTGGCCGGAACCCGCTTTCCCGACGACCACGCGGAGCGGATCGCCGGACCGGACAGCGAGCCGCACGCCCGCGTGCTCGCTTCGCCGAACCAGTTCGGCGAGGACGAGGCCGTGGCGCCGGCCGACGGGCCGGCTTCCGGCGCGGACGAGGGGAAACTCGAATTCGACTCGGAGATCGCGGCGCTCGCCGACACGGCGCCGACCGGCCTGGTCGGCGACGACGCGCTCGACCTGCCGCTCGACCTCGAGGCGGCGACGGGTGCCGGTTCCTCTGCCGCGACCGGACCGGAGCCGGGGGCGCAGGCCCTGCCGGCCGAAGTGCTCGACGAGGCGGCGGACCCTGCGGCGCTCGAGCAGCGGCTCGACGCGATCTTCCGCGGAGAGATCCGCTTCGAGGAGGAGGAGACCGGCGGCTCGAGCGGTCCGGTCTCCGGCCCGGCGGCCGGGCCCGTGCCCGACAGCCTGCGCGGCATGGACGCGAGCACCGCCGACCTGCTCTCGAGCCTCGCGGAACTCGAGGACTCGATCCCGCAGCAGCTCGCCGACGATCCCGGCGACGCGGTCGTCGACTCGGGCGGATTCGACGGCACCGGGTCGATCCCGATCCCGCCCCCGCCGCGGTCCGAGGACGAGCTGACGCTCGAGGAGATCTTCTCGCGGGTGTCCGAGCCGGCGTCGGTCGGCGTGACACCGCCGCCGACCGCGGTCGAGCCCGCCGAACCCGACGCGGATCCGGCGGCGGACGAGCACCTCTCGAGCGCGCCGGTCCACGCCGTTGCGATCTCCGACCGCCTCGAGCGGATCGACGACCCCGCGCCGGAGCTGGCGGCGGAGCCGGCCGACGGGCCGGTGGCGGCGGAGGAGCGGGGCTGGCGCCGCTGGTTCACGTTCTCGCTGGTGCTCGTCGCGCTGATCGGCGTCGGAGGAGCGTCCGCGGTGCTCTGGTGGCGCCAGGCCGAGGCGTCCGCCGAGCGGACCCTGGCCGATCTCCGGGGTCCGGGGACGATCGGCGAGGCACCGGCCCCCGACGCGCCGCGCGCGACCGACGCGGACACCGTCGACCAGGCCGCGACGCCTTCCGGCCCCCCGTCGGACGAGGCGGTCGAGGCCCTGGCCCAGACGCGCCGGCCGCTCGCCGAGCTGCCGGCGGCCGGACCCGAGGCCGCCGAGCCGCCCCCCGCGGCGGCGGCCCGCCCCGCGGCAGGTGCGGACGCGGCGCCGGTCACCGCGCGCCGGGAGCCGATCGCCCTGCGCGAGCCTCCCCGGCCGGCGCCCGTCGAGGCCGCCGAGCGTGCGCCTGCACCCGCGGGCGGACAAGGCGGGACGCTGCCGGCAGCGCGCGCCGAGGAGACGCCCGAGCCCCCGCCGCCATCAGCCGCGGCGCCGGTCGTTCCCCTCGGAGCACTCGACGAGCCGGTCGAGCGGCTCGAGGCGCCGCTGCCGTTCCTGACCGAGGAGGCGGCCCGGCTCGGAATCCGCGAGCGGGCGTTCGTCAATGTGCTGATCGGCCCGGACGGTCGGGTCGAGGACGTCGAGCTGCTCCGCGATCCGGGGCACGGACTCGGCGAGCGCGCCGTCGAGAGCGCGCGGCGCTGGCGCTACACGGCGCCGCGCCGGGCGGGAGCCCCGGTCCGGGTATGGAAGACCGAGGGGCTCTCGTTCCTCAAGCCGGTCGACTGAGACGCGCGACAGGCGCGCACCGGGACCTGCACGGTGCGGGGCGCCCGGGGACTGCGGTGGGTACGTGGTCCGGACGTTCCGGCGGGGCCGGGCCCGCAGGAACCGGGAGGCGGGTCAGCGCTTGCCGGCAGCCTTGCGTTCCGCCTTGCGGCGCTTGCGCTCGTTCTCGCGGCGGCGCCGGCGGCGGCGCTCGGACGGCTTCTCGTAGTACTCGTGCTGGCGGATCGCCTTGCGGATCCCGAACTTCTCGACCTTGCGGCGGAAGCGCCGGAGAGCCTTCTCGAGATCGTCCTTGACGACGACGTAGGTCGAATCAGGCATCGGTGTGTCTCACTCCTCCATCGCGGGAACGCGGCATCCTAGCCCGCCCGCTCCGGTTTCGCCATCCCGCGGGGGACGACGTCGCCCGGCCGTCGCCGGCCGGGCGCGGGGGGGAGGCTACGGTCCGCTCCGCCGCCTGTCAACGCGGTCCGTTGACCGCCGGTGCCGGCGCGGCTAATCTCCCGCCTTCCCGGCTCGGGACCCTTCTGCACAAGGCGGCACCCGGTGAACCAGGCGCGAGAGGATCTCCACCCGCTGATCGCGTGGCTTTTCGGCCTGCGCGGGCCGGATCTCAAGTGGGAGCTGGACACCGCGCGGGCGTTCGCGGCGCTGCTCGGCCATCCGGAGCGGCGTTTTCCGGCCGTGCATGTCGCGGGGACCAACGGCAAGGGATCGGTCGCCGCGATGGTCGAGGCGATCGCGCGGCGGGCCGGGCTGCGCACCGGACTGTTCACGAGCCCGCACCTCGTCTGCCCGACCGAGCGGATCCGCATCGACGGCGCGCCTCTCGCCCTCGACGAGTTTCTCGCGCGGATCGGGTCCCTGCGCCGGCGCGTGGCCGAAGGGCTCCACGCCGGGCGACTGCCGCGCCATCCGTCGTTCTTCGAGATGATGACCGGCGCCGCGCTGGACGCGTTCGCGGAGCACGGCGTCGACCTCGCGGTCGTCGAGGTCGGGCTCGGCGGACGGCTCGACGCGACGAATGTCGTCTGTCCGGCGGTCTCGGCGATCACGACGATCGGCCTCGATCACCGCAAGACCCTCGGAGGCACCCTGCAGGCGATCGCGGCCGAGAAGGCGGGGATCGTCCGGCCAGGCGTCCCGGTCGTGCTCGGCGCCGTTCCGGCGCCGGCGGTCGACGTCATCGAGCGGATCGCGCGGCGGCGCGGCGCGCCGGTGCACTCCACCCCGCACGAAGTCGCCGTCGAGACGCACGCCGACGGACGGCTCGCGCTGCGCACTCCGGAGGCGGCGTACGGACCGCTGCGCCCCGGCCTGGCCGGCGATCACCAGGTCGGCAACGCGGCGGTGGCCGTGCGCGTCGCCGAGCTGCTGCGCGCCCGCTGCGGCATCGTCCTCACGCCGGAGACGATCGAGCAGGGACTCGCCGGTGTCCGCTGGCCGGGGCGACTCGAGCGCCTGGACGGCACGCGGCCGGAAGTGCTGCTCGACGCCGCGCACAACGTGGACGGGATCCGGTCGCTCGCGCGCTACCTCGGGACGCTGCCGCGTCCGGCGGCGCCCGGGCGGCGCGCGCTCGTCTTCGGGCTCACCGAGGGGCGCGATCCGCTCGAGATGCTCGAGCCGCTCGCGCGACTCGTCGGGGCGGTCGTCGCCGCGCCGCCGGCGACGAGCCGGGCGATCGCACCGGCGCGGATCGTCGCCGCGGCACGGAGACTCGGTCTGGAGGCGGCGGAGGCCTCCGGTGCCCGGGCGGCGCTCGAGAGCGCCCGGCGGATCGCCGGACCGACCGGCGAGATCGTCGTCGCCGGATCGCTGTACCTGGTCGGCGACGCGCGGCGCGAGTTGCTCGGCCTGTCGGGCGCGGGGCATCCTCGACGGGAGACCGTGCCGCCGCTTGCCGACGACCGGCCGCGACCGGCCCGCAACACCTGAGGATCTCCGATGACGCTGCCCGACCTTCCCTGCGCCGAGACGCGCACGGACGAGCTGGTGCGGCTCGAGCTGCCGCCCGCGGACGGCCCGCTCGACCTGCGGGCGCTGTTCGGCAACGAGCATCCCGTCGAGCTCGAGATCGGCACCGGCAAGGGACGCTTCCTGCTGCTCGCCGCCAGTGCTCGGCCGGAGACGAACTTTCTCGGGCTCGAGTACGCGCGGGCCTACGCCGAGAAGACGATCGAGCGGCTCGGCAAGCGCGGGCTGACGAACGTGCGTGTCGCACGCGCGGAGGCGGCGGAGTTCCTCGCACGGCGGCTCGGCGACCGCGTGCTCGCAGGTATTCATGTCTACTTCCCGGACCCGTGGCCGAAGAAGCGACATCACAAGCGGCGGCTGATCCGCCCGGCGGTCGTCGCCGACATGGCGCGCGTGCTCGCCCCCGGCGGACTCGTGCGCGTGGTGACCGACCATCCCGACTACGCCGCGGTGATCCGCGAGGTGTTCGGCGCCGACGACCGCTTCGCCGACGAGAGCGACCGCGTCGAGCTGTGGGAGCTCCCCGGGATGGATTCCTACGTCGCCCCCGGCGTGACCAACTTCGAGATCAAGTACCGCCGGCAGGGCCGCCCGATCCACCGCATGATCTGGCGCCGCCTTCCCTGGTGACGCCCGGCCGGCCCTCCCCACGATCCCTGATCCCGCGGGCATCCCGCGACCGGGCGGACGGTCGGCGCCGGTGGTCGCCCGGAAGGCACGCGCGCCGCAGGCTCTGCCGGGGAGGGCCGGACGCGTGGGCGTGGACGACGCGGTACGGGGCTGGCTGCGTCTGGCACGCTGCCCGAGGCTGCGGACGCGGGAGGCGATCGCGCTCGGGCGCCGGATCGGTCCCGAGGCGTTCGCCGATCCGGCACCGGGAACGCTCGCCGAGCGCGGCGTGCCGCGTGATCTGGCGGACAGACTGTGCGGGCGTTCCCTGACGCGGCGGATCGAGCACGAGCTGCGCACCTGCCGGCGCCGCGGCTGGCACCTGCTCGGCCTCGACGGGCCGCTCTACCCGCCGCAGGTCGCCCAGCTCGCGGTCCCGCCGCCGGTCCTCTCCGTCGCGGGCGACCCTGCGGTGCTCTCCGAACCGGCCGTCGCGATCGTCGGCAGCCGCAGGCCGACGACCTACGGGCTGACGATGGCCGAGACCCTCGCCGGCGGACTCGCCGCCCGGGGCCTGCTGGTCGTCAGCGGGCTGGCGCTGGGAATCGACGGCCGCTCCCACCGCAGCGCCCTCGAGGCCGGAGGACGCACCGCCGCCGTGCTGGGAACGGGGCTCGACGTCGTCTACCCGAGGGAGCACGCGCGCCTGGCCGCCCACATCGCCGAGCGCGGCGCGCTGGTGACCGAGTTTCCGCCGGGCACGCGGCCGAAGCCGGGGCACTTCCCGCGCCGCAACCGGATCATCGTCGGGCTCGCGGACGCGGTCGTCGTCGTCGAGGCGGCGATCCCGTCCGGCACGCTGGTCACCGCGCGCTGGGCGACCGAGGAGAACCGCACGGTCCTCGCCGTGCCCGGACGGGTCGGCGACGAGCTGTCCGCGGGCTGCCTCGAGCTGCTCCGCGACGGCGCGAGCCCGGCGCTGGGCGTCGACGACGTGCTCGCCGAGCTGCGCCCGGAACGCATCCCGCAGCCCGTCACGGAGCGCGCGGCGCGGCACGGCACACGGCCGGCACCGGCGCCGGTCGGACCGTTCTGCGCCGAGGTGCTCGCCGCGATCCCGGAGCGCGACGACTGCTCGGTCGAAGAACTCCTCGAGCGCGTCGACGGCCCGACCGACCGCGTGCTCTCCGCCCTGTTCGAACTCGAGCTGGCCGGGCTGGTCGCCCCGCTCGCCGGCGGACGCTATCGCCGGACCGCCGCCGGCTGACGCCGCCTCGACGCGCTCCGCGATGCCGCCCATATTCGGCTCCGGCGCCGGTTCGTCCGGCAGCCGGCGGATTCCTGCGGGACACCGCGGGCTAGAATGACCGGCCCGCCGGAGCCGTTCACGTGGAGACTGCGATGCGCCGTGCCCTGCCCTCGCTGCTGGTCCTGATCGCCGTGCTGTCGCTTCCCGCTCTCGCCGCATCAGGCGCCGCCGCCGCGCAGGAAGCCGGACACCCGGTGGCATCCGTGGCGGCAGGGCATGGCGACGGGCACGGAGGACACCTCGGCGAGGAGCTGTCGCTTCTGTGGGTGCTGCCGTTCGCCGGGATCCTGCTCTCGATCGCCGTCCTGCCGCTGGCCGCGCCCCACTTCTGGCACGGCCACTATCCGAAGGTCTCGTTCGCGTGGGCCGCCGTGCTCGCCGTGCCGTTCCTGCTGATGTTCGGGCACGAGGCGTGGCACGCGATCGTCCACATCTACCTGATCGACTACATCCCGTTCATCATCCTGCTCTGGGGCCTGTTCACCGTCGCCGGCGGGATCGTCGTGCGCGGCTCGCTGCGCGGCACCCCCGGCATGAACACGCTGCTGCTGCTGATCGGCACGCTGATGGCATCGTGGGTCGGCACGACCGGCGCCGCGATGGTGATGATCCGCCCGGTGCTGCGCGCCAACGCGGAGCGAAAGAACAAGGTCCACGTGATCGTGTTCTTCATCTTCCTGGTGGCCAACATCGGCGGCTCGCTGACCCCGCTCGGCGATCCGCCGCTGTTCCTCGGCTTCCTGCACGGCGTGCCGTTCTTCTGGACGACGAGCGCGATGTTCCTGCCGATGCTGCTCGCCGCCGGCACCCTGCTGGTCGTGTTCTACGTGATCGACCTCGTGTTCTATCGCAGGGAGGGCGGCCTGCCGGAGCACGAGGGCGAGACGGTCCGGTTCCAGATCGCCGGCTGGCACAACTTCTTCTTCCTCGGCGGAATCGTGGGCGCCGTGCTGATGAGCGGGATCTGGGAGTCCGGCGCGTTCACCGTGCTCGGCACCGAGCTGCGCTACGCCGACGTGCTGCGCGACCTGCTGATCGTCCTGATGGGCGCGCTGTCCCTGCGCACGACCCGTGTCGCGCTGCGCCGCGAGAACGAGTTCGGCTGGGGGCCGATCGCGGAGGTGGCCTACCTGTTCGCGGGGATCTTCATGACCATCGTGCCGGCGCTGGAGATCCTCAAGGCCGGCGAACACGGCGCCCTCGCCGGACTGATCCGCACGGTCGAGCATCCGTGGCAGTACTTCTGGATCACCGGCGGCCTGTCATCGTTCCTCGACAACGCCCCGACCTACCTGACGTTCTTCAACCTCCAGCTCGGCCGGTTCTTCCCCGGCATGCCGGAGGCCGAGGCCGTGCACGCGCTGATCGCGGACTACCACACGTACCTGCTCGCCGTGGCGGCGGGCGCCGTGTTCATGGGCGCCAACACCTACATCGGCAATGCGCCCAACTTCATGGTCAAGTCGATCGCCGAGGAGGCGGGGATCGCGATGCCGTCGTTCTTCGGCTACATCCTGAAGTGGTCCCTCCCGGTGCTGGTCCCGGTCTTCGTCCTCGTCACGCTGGTGTTCTTCCTCGGCTGAGCATCGCGCTGGCCGCCGCCGGTACCGCTGCTACCATCGGACGCGATGGAGCGGCGCTGCGTCACGATCGTCGGTGGCGGTCTCGCGGGGAGCGAGGCTGCGTGGCAGTGCGCCGTGCGGGGCGTCCCGGTGCGGCTGTTCGAGATGCGCCCTGCGCGCCGGACCGCCGTCCATCGCACGGGCGATCTCGCCGAGCTGGTCTGCTCCAACTCGTTCAAGTCGGTCGAGCTGCGCTCGGCGCACGGCCTGCTCAAGGAGGAGCTGCGACGGCTCGGCTCGCTGGTGCTCGCCTGCGCGGAGGCCTGCCGGCTGCCGGCCGGCGCGGCGCTCGCCGTCGACCGCGAGCTGTTCGCGGCCACGGTCACCGAGCGGCTCGCGGCGCATCCGCTGATCGAGATCGTCCGCGAGGAGGTGACGGAGATCCCGCGGCACGGACCGGTGATCCTCGCCACCGGCCCGCTGTGCTCGGACGCGCTCGCCTCGGCGATCGCGCGGTTCACCGGGGAGCGCAACCTCGCCTTCTTCGACGCGATCAGCCCGATCGTCGAGGCCGACTCGATCGACACCCGGATCGCGTTCCGGGCGTCGCGGTACGGCAAGGGCGAGGGCGCGGACTACCTCAACTGCCCGATGGACCGGGCCGAGTACGAGGCGTTCCATGACGCGCTCGTCTCCGCCGAGCTGGCCGAGGTCCACGACTTCGACCGGACGCTCCTGTTCGAGGGCTGCCTGCCGGTCGAGGAGCTGGCCCGCCGCGGGCGCGACACGCTGCGCTTCGGGCCGCTCAAGCCGGTCGGCCTCGTCGACCCGCGGACCGGCCGCCGGCCGTGGGCCGTCGTGCAGCTCCGCCAGGACGACCTCGCCGCGACGCATTTCAGCCTCGTCGGCTTCCAGACGCGGCTGCGCCAGGCCGAGCAGAAGCGGGTGTTCCGGATGATCCCGGGCCTCGAGCGGGCGGTGTTCGTCAAGTACGGGATGATCCACCGCAACACGTTCGTCAACGCCCCGCGGATCCTGCGACCGACGTTCCAGGCGCGGGCACGCGAGGACCTGTTCTTCGCGGGGCAGATCTCGGGCGTCGAGGGCTACACCGAGTCGACCGCATCGGGCCTGCTCGCCGGAATCGGGGCGGCGGCGCTGCTCGAGGGACTCGAGCCGCCCGTCCTGCCCGAGACGACCGCGCTCGGCGCGCTCCAGCGCTACGTCTCGCAGGCCCGTGCCGAGGACTACCAGCCGGCCAACATCGCGTTCGGCCTGCTCCCCCCGCTCGAGCGGCCGGTCCGCGGGCGCCGCGAGCGCAAGCTCGCCCTCGCCGAGCGGGCGCTCGCGGCACTGGACGAGTTCCGCGCGCGGTGCAAACTTGTCCACGTGGAACGCCCGGCGGCGGACGTCCCGGCGGATCCCGGGACACCGGCGGGCGGCAGTGGAGGACGGGCATGACGCGGCCGTCGGATGCCTCGGCCAGAAGGCGCACCGAGGCCTACTTCGTCGCTTCCTACGAGGTCGCCCGGCGGCTCGCCGAGGGCCGCGCGGACGAGGCGATCGCGGTGCTGCGGCGCGAGCTCGACCGGATCGGCCCGGACGCCGACGAGACGAGCCGCCGGTTCCTGCTCTCGCAGATCGCCCTGTGCCAGGCGCGCTCCGGCGACGCAGCGGGAGCGATGCGCACGCTCGAGCAGATGGAGGACGAGCTGCCGCGGGACCACGAGACGTCGCTGATGCTCGCCGAGGGCTGGCTGCTGCTCGCCGGCCACGGAGAGCGGGCCAGCCATCACGCAGCCGACGCGCTGCGGCTCGCCGAGGAGGCCGGCGAGGACACGCCGGAGGTCGTCTCGGCGATCAAGACGCTGATCGCCCGGGCGCTGCTGGCGGAAAAGGACCTCGTCGGCGCGTTCGCCGCATGGGAGGCGTCTCCGCTGCCGAGCTGGCGCGTCGGGGCCGACCTGATCGACGCCGGGTTCTCGCCGGACGCGGTCCGGCGGGTGCTCGCCGAGGCGCTGCCGCGGATCGAGGAGCAGGAGCGGCGTGCCGGGGCCGAGGGCGTCTGCTCGTCCGACCGGGTCCGGCGGATGATCGCCTGGATCGACCAGGGCTGTCCCTCGGCAGGCTGACGTCCGCGGGTCCGCACGGACATAATCGGCCCGTGCGTGACGCCGTCCGCCGCTTTCTCGACCATCTCGCCCTCGACCGCGGCGCGAGCCCGCACACGCTGCGCGCGTACGCGCGCGACCTGGGCGATCTGCTCGCGTACCTCGACGCGACGCGTGCGGACGGCGAGGCGCCCGCCCCGGAGACGGTCGACACGGAGACGCTCGAGGGGTGGGTCGCCTCGATGCACGGGCGTGGCCTCGCGCGCTCGACGATCGGGCGGCGGCTGTCCGCGGCACGCTCGCTGTTCGCCTGGCTCGTCCGCGAGGGCCGGCTCGCGGCGAGCCCGGCGGCGGACATCCGCCACCCGAGGCGCGACGAGCGACTCCCCGACCGGCTCGACGTCGAGGACGTCACGGCGCTGATCGAGGCGGCCGGCGACGGCACGCCGCTCGGCCTGCGCAACCGTGCCCTGCTCGAGCTGCTCTACGGTTCGGGACTGCGCGTGGCGGAGCTCGTCGGGCTCGACCTCGACGACGTGCAGTTCTCGGACCGCACCCTGCGCGTGCTCGGCAAGGGCGGCCGGGAGCGGATCGTCCCGTTCGGCCGTCGCGCGGCGTCGGCGCTCCGTGCGTACCTCGAGGCGTTCGCGGACCTGCGCGCCCGGACCGGCTGCGAAGCGCTGCTGCTCAACGCGCGCGGCCGGCGACTCTCGGATCGCTCGGTACGCCGGATCCTCGACCGCGCGGTCGAGCGTGCCGCGCTGGTCCGCGGAGTCCACCCGCACCTGCTGCGCCACTCGTTCGCCACCCACCTGCTCGAGTCGGGCATGGACCTGCGTGCGATCCAGGAGCTGCTCGGCCACGCGCGGCTGGCCACGACCCAGCGCTACACGAAGGTCTCGCTCGAGCGGCTGCTCGAGATCTACGACCGCACGCACCCGCGCGCCTGACGACCGCCCCTCTGCGCACGAAGGGCGGGGTCGCGGCCCCGCCCGTCGTGTGTCCGTGACCCTCGTGCCTGCAGGTCAGTAGCGGTACGTGCCGGTCAGGCCGATCAGCGTCACGGTGCTCTCGTACTTTCCGGGCACGACCGACGGGTCGCCGGCGAAGTTGGAGACGTCGATCGTCTTGTCGTCGAGCGTGATGTACATGACGTAGGCGTCGATCGACCACTTCTCGCCGAGGTAGCCGTAGCCGAACGTGAATCCGAGCCGGTCGGAGTCGGGGATCGACGGCCGGGCGTGCGCATCCGGGATCGGGTCCTCGTCCGTGTAGATGCCGGCGCGCAGCTCGTGAAGGTCGTTGAGCTTGTATGCGCCGCCGAGACGGATCGTCGTCGCGTCGCTCCAGTTCTCCTCGATCACCTCGGGCCCCGTCGGCAGGACGAGCGGGATCTCCTTGAAGTCGCCCCACATGATCGTGGCGATGTCGAGCTCGAGTTCGAACCGCTCCCAGCCGAGATAGGCCAGGCCGATGGCCCAGTTGCCGGGCAGGGTCAGCGTTCCCGATCCCGGGCCGTTGGTGAACGCCGCCTGGAGGCTCGCGTTGACGCCGTCGGCATAGCCCTGCGCGACCGCGGCGGCGGTCGTCGGATCGTACGTCGGAATGGCGGTCAGGATGTCGTTGGTCCAGACCGGGACCATCGGATTCAGGTTGGCGAACTTGTTGCTGAACAGGACGTTGCCGTCGAGGTCGGCCTCGAACCCGTCGCGGTAGATCGCGCCGAACGCCCACTCGTCGTTGCGGAAGTGGATCGACGCGTTGAACCCGACGTCGTTGCCGTCGGCGACGAGGTTCGTCAGCGGCTCGGTGATCCCGCCGATCGGCAGGACCGGCGTCGGCGTGACCGGAATCGTCCCGCCCATGCCGTCGGGAACGGGGATCGGCGGAATCGCGATCCCCGGCAGGAAGACGTTGCGCGCGAACTCGTCGAGCTGGACGTCCGCATACTCGACGCCGAGGGCGACCGACCAGCCGGATCCGAGGTCACGCGCGACACCGAGTCCGAGGACCGCCACCGCGAGATCGGACGTGCGCGCCGAATACCGGCCGCCGAACGACTCGCTCCATTCGGTCTTCAGGCCGAACGGCGCGGTCAGCGATCCGACGATCGCCCAGCCGTTGTCGAAGTTGTGGGTCACGAACACGTGCGGAGGAAAGCCGGTGTTGTCCTCCATGTCGTATCGGCCCGGCGTGTAGATCGTTCCCGGAGCGATGTCGAGCTGGGTGTCGCCGATCAGCACCGCGGAAAAGCCGAAGGAGACCTGCGTCCCCTCGAGCTTCGTGATCGCCGCCGGGTTGTAGTAGCCGGCGGTCGGGTCGTCGGCGCGCGCGACGAACGCGACGGCCTGCGCCGACGCCTTCGCGCCCTGCTCGTAGATGTTGAACCCGGACGCCATGACGGGCGCGGCCGCCAGCGCCGCGGCCACACCGATCAACAGGACTCGACTGACAACGGATCGCATGCTTGGCTCCTCCTCGGTCCGCTCCCGGCCCCTTCCGGCCGCGGCTGCGCGAGGCGCTCGCGCAGCCCGCCCGTTGCAGACCGGTCCGGCGCGGGCGAAAGCATAACCGAATTCGCGGTTTGCCCCGGCGCATCACACCGAGGCGATCGCCTCGAGGCGACCGAACAGCGTGGCAAGAGGCCAGGTCTCGGGAGCCGCGAGCACGAGCGCCGACCCGGCGGGCTCGGCGAGCAGCGGCGGGGCGGCATCGATCGCGTCGACGAGCCGCTGGCGCTGCAGGTCCCCAAGGAACCGCGACATCGCCGCAAGTAAGCTGAACGGCCGGGCCCGCCCGCCCTCGGGAGGACGCCCGGGCTCGAGGACCTGCACGCCGTGCATTCCCGTCGACTCCGGCAGCGGCGTGAGCCACGTGTCGTCGAATCGCAGCGCGCGGTCCAGCTCGTCGCGGCCGGGACGGAACGTCCGCGCGACGATCGGCCGGCGGGGGAACGCGTCGGCGAACGGCGCCCTGCGGTCCGGCCGGCCGCACGTCCAGGCGATCCGATCGAACGCTTCCGGGCGCCCCTCGATCTCGATCGTCGCCCCGCCGGACGCGGCGTCCTCGCGGACCGCGCCGATCCGGTCGCGGGTCAGCCAGCGTGCTCCTGCCCGACGGGCGAGCCGCAGCAGCTCGAACGCCAGCCGGCGCGTATCGACCAGCAGGTCGTCCGAGACGACGCGCATGTCTCCGTCCGCGGTCCGCTCGACGTGCGGCGCGGAGTCGCACGCGCGGAGCAGGCGCTCGACGTCTCCGGCGCGCTCCTCCGCGCCCCGGCCGGCGAAGCGGCGCTCGAATGCCAGCGGTCGCACCCCGCACGAACGGGACGCCGCCATCAGCGCCTCGATCACGCGGCGCTCGCCGCGGCCCGCCGTGTCGGCAAGCGCGTCGACCGATGCTCCGGCAGGCCTGAGGGGGACGTCCGCGAACAGCGGCTCGGGCAGGATCGTCCCGCGCAGGACCGCCGGGCCGGAGGCGAGTTCGGGATGCCGTCCGCCGGTCGCCGCGGTCACGACGACCTCGTGGCCGGCCCGCGCGGCCAGCCAGGCCAGCGCCGCCCCGGTCAGCCCGACACCGACGACCAGGACGCGCCGCGATCGCCGTGACGCTGGCGCTGCCATGACCTCCCCACCGATGCGAAGATGCGTCGGGAAACTTCCGCCGATGGCCGCCCGATCGCCAGACCTGCTTGCCAGGATCGTCGACGCCCTGGATCGGGCCGGAGCACCGGTCCCGGGGGAAGAACTCGCCCGCCGGTTCCTCGGCATCCACTGGATCGACCGCGGGACGGCCGACCGGCTGCTCGCCCCGACACTGTGCCGGGAGCCGCGGATCGCCCGGACCGAGGCGGGATGGCTGTTGCGACCGGCTGCGACAGGGCGTCGCACACGCGGCCCGTCGCTCGACGCCCCGGGACTCGCCCTGTTCGCCCCCCACCGGCCCGAGGTCGCGGCGGCCGTCGCGTTCGGCGAGGGGCCGCCGGCGCTGGTCGTCGCCCTCGGAGGCGAGACGGAGCGGGACAGGGCGCGCGCCCGGGGGATCGACACGCCGGACGTCCCGGTCGTCGCCCTCGGATCGGTGCTGCGCCTGCTGTTCGGGGTGGTCACGCGGGACGATCCGCTGCGCGCGGCGGAGCGGCTCGGCGTCGCCCACGTCGAGGACGACACGCCCGCGGGGCGCGCGCGGGTCGTCGAGGCGACGTGGCTGCGGCTGACCGGGGATCTCGCCGACGAGGGGATCGCGGATCTCGGCGCGCTCGACGCGCTGTGCGAGGCGCGGGTCGAGCCGGCCGCGTTCGAGGGACGGGCGTTCGGCCCGGCCGACCTCGAGGCGCTCGACGAGGCGCCGGGGACCTACGTGTTCGAGGACCGCCACGGCGATGCGCTCTACGTCGGCCAGTCGTGCTGCCTGCGCCGCCGGGTCGCGTCGTACTTCTGGGGTCCGCCGCGCGACGAGAAGGACCGCGCGATCCGCAACGACGCGTTCTCGCTCTCCGCGCGAACCGTCGACACGGCGCTCGACGCACGCATCACCGAGGCCGCGCTGATCGCGCGCCGCCGCCCGGCGCTCAATCGCCAGCGGCGGGTGCTCGGCGAGGGCCCCGCGGAGGACGGCATCCTGCTCGTGCCCGGCCCGCGACGGTTCGCCGCGTTCGTCCTCCGCGCGGGGCGGCTGGCGGGCCGCTTCGCCACCGCGGGGGGGACGGGACACGCGCGGCGCATGGCCCGTCGCGCCTGCGCGGCGCTGACCTCGCCCGGCACCGCGCCGGACACCCCGGGGGCGAGGCGTGCCGCCGCGCTGTGCGAGGGCTGGCGACGCACGCATCCGGGACTCGCTTGGCTGACGCTGGCCGACCGCGGCTCTGCCGGGGCGATCGAGGAGGCGATCGCCGGCGCGGTCGCCGAGTGGCAGGTCGCGATCCGCCGCGCCGGTCAGGCGTCGTCCGGCGACCAGCGGTAGCGCTCGACGTCGATCGTGCCCGAGGGGCGAAACACGACGCCCTCGCGCTCGAGCAGCGTCCGCTGCAGGCCGGCAGGCATGTCGGGCAGGCGGTCGGTCGACATCCCTCCCGCGGCGTTGACCACGCGCTGCCAGGGCACGTCGTCCGGGCAGCGCCGCAGCGCCCAGCCGACGGCCCGCGGAGAGAGCCGCTGGCCGAGCAGGACCGAGATCTGCCCGTAGGTCATCACGCGCCCGGGCGGGATCCGGCGCACGATGTCCCACACCGCATGCCAGGCGTTCGTGCGCTCGCCCCGGACGTCGCCGTGCACCCGTCCCATCGGTCCGCCCTGCGGGGCGCGCCGTGCCCCGCCGCGTGGAACAATAGCGCGGTCCCGCCGGGCCGCCCGCCCGGGGACCGGCGAAGGAAGGAGACCGGAACCCGTGATCGAGCCGGTGAAGTTCGACGAACGCGGCGTCGTGCTGCTCGACCAGCGCGTGCTGCCGCACGAGGAGCGCTGGATCGCGCTCGGCAGCGTCGAGGAGGTCGCGCAGGCGATCCGCGACATGGTCGTCCGCGGCGCTCCGGCGATCGGCGTGACCGCGGCGTGGGGCCTCGTGGTCGCCGCGCGCGCGGCGGCGCGCGCCACCGACGGCCCCGACGCGTTCCGCGAGCGCCTGCGCGAGGCGGGCACCCTGCTCGAGGCGGCGCGGCCGACGGCGGTCAATCTCGCGTGGGCCGTGCGCCGCATGCTCGAGCGGCTCGACGCGGAGTCCGCCGCGGACCGTGCCGTGACCGACCTGGTCCGCGCGCTCGAGGACGAGGCCGCCGCGATCCAGCGCGAGGACGTCGAGACGAACCGCAGCATCGGCCGCAACGGGTCGCTTCTCGTCCCCGACGGGGCCCGCGTGCTGACGCACTGCAACGCGGGCGCGCTGGCCACCGCAGGCTACGGGACCGCCCTCGGCGTGATCCGCGCGGCGGTCGAGGAGGGCAAGCGCGTCGAGGTGTTCGCGGACGAGACGCGGCCGTTCCTGCAGGGGGCGCGGCTGACGGCCTGGGAACTTCAGCGCGACGGCATCGACGTGACCGTGATCACGGACAACATGGCGGGCGCGCTGATGGCGCGCGGCGAGATCGACCTCGTCATCGTCGGCTCGGACCGGATCGCGATCAACGGGGACGTGGCCAACAAGATCGGCACGTACAGCGTGGCGGTCCTCGCGCGCCGGCACGGAATTCCGTTCTACGTCGCGGCGCCGCGCTCGACAATCGACCCGGACTGTCCCGACGGGGACGCGATCCCGATCGAGGAGCGCCCCGCCGAGGAGGTGACCCATCTCGCCGGCACGCGGATCACGCCCGAGGGCGTCCCGGTGCGGAACCCGGCATTCGACGTCACCCCGGCGGAGCTGGTCACGGCGATCATCACCGAGGAGGGGATCGCCCGGGCGCCTTATGCCTCCTCGCTGCGATCCCAGCTCGGCCTCGCCCCCCTCGTGCCGCCTCCCGAGGAGATCACCGGAGAGGAACCGTCGGACGACGACGGTGCGAACGAGGAGAACGACGAGCCCGGGCCGCCGGGACCGCTCCGCGAGGCGGTCGCGGGCGAGGCCGGCGACGAGCGGCCGGCGGACGAGCCGGCCGGCTGAGGACTCGCGCGATGCCGCGCGCCGTCCTGCTCGACATCGACGGGCTGCTGACCCGGGGAGTCGGCGGCCCCGCGTTCGACGGCGGGCCGGAGGCGGTGGCGGCCGTCGCCGGGCGGTGGCCGGTGCGATACCTGACGAACGCCACCTCCCGCACGCGCCGGTCGATCGCGTCCCACCTCGCAGCCGAGGGCTACCCTGCCCGGGCGGAGACGGTGTTCACTCCCGCGGCGCTCGCGCAGCGCGTGCTGCCGGGGCGGGGTCACGACCGCGGCATCCTGCTCGCCGACTCCGGCGCGGCGGAGGACCTCGCCTGGTTCACGCCGCTCGACGATCCGGAGCACGCCCCCGCCGTGCTGCTCGCCTCCGAGTGCCACGACCGCCGGATCGCCGACCTGCAGCCGGCGGTCCGTGCGCTGCGCCGCGGTGCGCGCCTGTACGCGCTGCAGGCCAACCGGGTGTTCCGCAAGGACGGTCGGCTGTGGACCGACCTCGGGCCGGTGGCCGCCTTCCTCGGCTACGCGGCCGACTGCGGCTGGGAGAGCTTCGGCAAGCCCTCGCCGGCAGCATTCGAGGCCGCCGCCCGGGATCTCGGCGTCGGGCTCGGCGACCTGGTGATGGTCGGCGACGACGCCGAGTTCGACTGCGCCGGCGCACTGCGCGCCGGGGTGGGGGCCGCGATCCTCGTGCGTACCGGCAAGTACGAGCCGGGGGACGAGACGCGGGTCGAGCCGTCCCCGACGCGGGTCATCGACTCGGTCGCCGACCTGCCGGACGCCCTGGCGGCCCTCGGTTGATCCGCGCCCGGAGCGGCCCAACGTTCTACAGGGGACGGGTGCGCGCACCCGCTCCGTTCGGCGCCGTGCCGGGAGGAACGACGTGCTCCGGACAGGTGCGAAAGACCCGGGTGCCGCGGACGGCGTGGCGGACGCGCTGGGTCCGGCCGGCGTCGGCCTCCTGGTCGGCGCTCTGGTCGTCGCCCTCGGCCTGATCGCGTTCGGGACGGCGCGCACCGTCGGACCGGAGGCGGCAGCGGTCGCGCTCGTCGCCGGCGTCGCCGGCGCGGTCGGAACCGGATGGGCGGCCAGCCGGAGGCGGCGCAGTCCCGGGGTCGATCACGCGGCGGCGTTCTTCGAGCTGGCCGAGGGTCTCGACACCGGAATCTGCATTCTCGGTTCCGACGAGCGCTGGGCATGGGCCAACCGGAGCCTCGCCGCACGACTCGGCGTTCCGCGCGAACAGCTGCTCGGCTCGTCGCCGTTCGAGTTTCTCGACGACGACAACCAGACGATCCTCCGCGACGCGCTCGACCGGCGGCGTCGCGGCGATCACACCAGCTACGAGATCGCGGTCACCTTGCCCGACAGCCGCCGGCGCGTGCTTCGTGTCACCCCGATCCCTCTCGCCGGCGAGGCGCTCGGCCTCGGCGGCTCGCTGACGATCGTCGAGGACGCCCTCGGTGGCGACGAGGACAGGATCAACGCGCCGGAGCACATGCTGCGGGCGATCCTCGACAACGCCCCGGACGGCGCGGCCATCGTCGAGAACCGCCGGATCGTGCTGGTCAACGCGCGCCTCGGCCACATGGGCGGCTACGAGTCGGCGGAGCTGATCGATCGCGATCCGCTCGAGTTCGTTCACCCGGTCGACCACGGCGTCGTCGAGGATGCATGCGACTCGGCACACGACGAGTCGGCGCCCCGGGGGGGCTACGAGTTCCGTGCCGTGCGCAAGGACGGCTCGACCGGGTGGCTGCGCAGCGTGGTCGTCCCGATCGCATGGCACGGGCGCAATGCGAGTCTGCATCTGTGCACGGACATCACCGCGACACGCGAGCACGAGGAACGCCGCGCGGCACGCGAGCGTCTGCAGCGCGCGGTCTTCGATCACGCACCGACGATGCTGCTGGTGCTCGACAGCGCGGGGCGGATCGAGGAGGCCAGCCGCTGCTGGCTGGAGGCCGTCGGCCGCGAGCGCGACGAGGCGCTCGGCCGCAGCTTCGCCGAGTTCCTCGAAGAGCGAAGCGCCCGCGTCTGGTCCGACCGCCTGATGGCGGACCTCGACGCGGGTCAGCCCATGCCGCGCGGCCTGCTGTGCATCCGTTGCCGCGACGGCCGGCTCGAGGACGTGCGCGCGTCGATCCGGCGGCTGCCCGCGGGAAGCGCCGAGGGCGAGCGCGTGCTCGTGGCCCTCGACCAGCTCGGCGCGCACGCGGAACTCGAGGCGCAGGTCCGCCAGAGCCAGCGGCTCGAGGCGCTCGGGACGCTCGCGGGGGGGATCGCGCACGACTTCAACAACATCCTGTTCGCCATCCTCGGCTACGCGGACATGGCGCTCGACCACGCACCGGACGAGGGGCCGCTGCGCAACGACCTCGGCGAGATCGCGCGCGCGGCGCGACGCGCCCAGGCGCTCGTCCAGCAGATCGTCTCGTTCGCGCGCGGCGCGGACGACGAGGTCCGTCCGCTCGACCCGCGTCCGGTCGTGCGCGAGTCGCTCAAGCTGATGCGCTCGCTCGCCCCGGCGTCGATCTCGTTCCGGGAGCGGATCGACAGGGAGCTGCCCCGGGTGCTCGCCAACCCGGCCTCGCTGCATCAGGTCGTCGTCAATCTCGTCACGAACGCGATCGAGGCGATGCGACAGTCGGGCGAGCTGACGGTCTCGCTGCGGGCGACACGGCACGGTGACACCCCTGCGGTCGTCCTCGCGGTCGAGGACACGGGGCCGGGCGTCCCGGAGGAGATCCGCGACCGGATCTTCGAGCCGATGTTCACGACGAAGCCGGCGGGCACCGGCACCGGGCTGGGCCTGTCGGTGGTCCGCGGGATCGTCGACGAACTCTCCGGTTCGATCCGCGTCACCGACGGCGCCGGCGGCGGGGCCCGGTTCGAGGTCGTCGTCCCTGCCACCGCGGCCGAGACCCCGGACGAAGGTGCCGGCACCGCCTCGGGGCGGCGCGTCGCCGGGAGCGGTGACCTCGTTCTGGTGGTCGACGACGAGCAGCCGCTGGTGGAGCTGATGTCGACGATGCTGCGGTCGATCGGCTACCGGGTCGAGGCGTTCACCGATCCCGGGCAGGCGCTGGCGGCCTTCCGCAGCGACCCCGGGCGGTGGGATCTGGTGATCACGGACCAGACGATGCCGGGACTGACCGGCGACGCGCTGGCGACGGAGATGCTCTCCGCCAGGCCGGAGCTGCCGATCGTCCTGTGCACCGGCTTCAGCGAGACGATCGACGAGGAGCGGGCCCGGGCGCTCGGCATCGGCGGCTTCCTGATGAAGCCGTTCACCATGGAAGCGCTGGTCCGCCAGATCGAGGCCCTCAGACCGGACCGGGCGGCAGGACTTTCGTCATGATTCACTGTAGGATCGTCATCCCACGTGATTCCGGCGGCGAAGAGGGGCGCCCTGTGAAGACGATCCTCGTGATCGAAGACGACGAGCAGACGCGCGGGATGCTGGCCGAGATGATGCGTCGTGCGGGATACGACGTGCTCGAGGCCCCGGACGGGCGCGTCGGCGTCGAGCTGTTCCGGTCGCGGCGCGTCGATCTCGTGATCACCGACATCCTGATGCCGGAAAAGGACGGGCTCGAGACGATCCGCGATCTCAAGCGCGAGTCACCGGACGTCCGGATCATCGCCATCTCGGGGGGCGGCCGGACGGGCCTGCTCGACTTCCTTCCCGTGGCCCGGCGGCTCGGCGCGAGCAGGACGTTCGCCAAGCCGACCGACCGGCGCGAGCTGCTCTCCGCCGTCGCCGAGGAACTCGCCGCCGGCTGACGCGATCGGCGCCGGCAGCCCCCTGTCGATCAGGTACTGCAGCGCCAGCGGCGCGGCGCCGGCGTACGACCGCGCCCCCTCGCGGATTCCCTGCGTGCGGAGCCACCGGTCGTAGATCCGCCAGGCCAGCCGCCACTCGACCCCGCGCCAGCGCTCGACGTGGCGGCGGATCGCGACCAGGTCCCGGCGCACGCCGGGGTGCCTGCCCTCGACCGGCAGCCGCAGGGACGTCCACAGCGAGAGCCACGCCGCGTACCGCGCGGTCGGCCGGGGCGAGCGCCACAGCGTCAGCAACGCGAACAGGCTCGCGCCGTCCTCGGTCGCGATCCCGTGAAGATGGGCCCGCTCGTGGGCCACGACGAACGGCAGGCTCGCCGGGGCGGGAGGCCAGACGACCGTCGGCTCGCCGGTCAGCGGCCCGTAGAACCCGGACACGCTCCAGCGCCGCGAGAGCGGGCTCGAGAGCAGCCACTTGGCCCGCCCGGCGCGGATCGCGGGCAGACCGAGCGAGGCGAACGTCTCCGCCTCGAGCGGCGCGAGGTGCCGGTCCCATGCCCCGAGGTCGGGCGGAATCAGCACCACGCCGTCGGCATCCTCGGGCAGCTCGGCGCGCAGCCGGTCGAGGCGGCGGCCGATCTCCCGGATCAGCGGCTCGAACCGGTCGGGCTGCGGCGGGCCGAGGCGCAGCAGACGCGCGGGATGCGGCCGCGCATAGTTGAGCCCCCACGCGAGCAGGAACACCAGCCACACCGCGCCGGCCGCCGACGCGACGCGCACGCAGACCCCGGCCGCGGCGACCAGCCGACCGCGGGGCCGCAGCGCGCGGTGGGCGCGCCACCCGGCGCGGACGACGAGCGCCGCGAGCAGCACGATCAGCGGATCGATCAGGCTCGGCGTCACGAGACCCGAGACCGACGCCAGCCCGGTGACCAGCGGCGGATAGAGACCGCGCGCGTAGACGATCTCGACCAGACCGGGAACCGTCGGGGCGGCCAGCGCGAGCGCCAGCGCGACGAGCCCGGCGACGAGTCCCGCGCGGACGCGCCAGCCGCCGAGCACGCGGATGCCGTCGCCGGACCGCGACGTCTCCGGCGACCCGGTCACCACGCGCGGGCTCCCCGGCTCACAGCCTCTTCGCCGCGAGCGTCGGCTCCTTGTCGGTCCGCGTGCCGAGCTTGATCGCCGTCGACAGACGCGGCACGCCCTCGGCATGCAGCGTCTCGTGGATCCGCCGGACCAGCGCGAGGATCTCGTCGAGGTCCCCCTCGACGTTCGTTCCGTAGGCATGACTCTCGTACGTCAGACCGGACTCGACGATCAGCTCGTGGGCGCGCCGGACCGGCCCGCGCACCGAGACGCCGACCCCGAGCGGGATCACCTGGATCTCGGCCAGTGCCTTCATGCGTTCTCCTCCCGGGCCGCCGCGGGCGCGCCCCCGGCCGTCCGTGCGGCGATCGACGGCAGCGCGAGCAGCGCGAGGCCGGGCACCGCGCACAGCGCCGTCAGCGCGAACCACCCCGCGTACCCGAAGGCCGCGACGCCGAATCCGCTGACGGCCCCGGTCGCGTCGCGCGTCGCGGCGAACAGGGCGGTCATCAGCGCGAACTCGACGGCGGCGCGTTCTTTTTCGCATACCCGCATCAGCAGCGCGAGGAACGCCGTCGTGCCGAGCCCGCCGCAGAGGCTCTCGACCGTGGCCGCAGCGACGATGCCGGGAAATCCGGCCCCCGCGACGGCGGCCGCGGCGTAGGCCAGGTTCGACAGCGCCTGCGGGATCCCCGCCGCGAGCAGGCCGCGGACGATTCCCAGCCGGCGGACGACGAACGCCCCGAGCCATGCCCCGGCGATCGTCGCGCCGATGTTCGGCACCGCCAGCGCGCCGATCTGCTCGGCGGACAGGCCCGCGTCACGCCAGAACGTGCGGACCATCGGCCCGAGCGCCGCATCGGGCCACTTGTAGAGCAGGATCAGCCCGGCGAGCGCCAGGCCGCCGGGCGCGGTGAACCAGTGCACGACCCCGCGCAGCAGCGGTCGCCAGCCGGTCGCGCGCCGGCGGACCGCGGTGCGCGGAGCCCGCGGGGCAGCCAGCGCGCCGAGAGCGAGCAGGGCGGCCGCCGCGCCCAGCGCGCCGGACCAGCCGAGCGGTCCGGCGAGGGCCACGAGCGCCCCCCCGGCGACGAGCCACGACAGCCGATAGAACGTCACGCGCAGGCCGTTGGCCGGCCCCTCCTCGTCGCGCGCCAGCACGCCGATCGTCCACGCGTCGATCGCGATGTCGGCGGTGGCGGAGGCCACCGCGAACGCGCACAGCGCGGCAGCGAGCACGGCGAGGGGCAGGCGCGCCCCGACCAGCGCGAGGACGGCGAGCACCGTTGCCGCGACGCCGATCGCACCGGCGATCCACGGACGCCGGCCGCCCCACCGGTCGACGAGCGGCGCCCACAGCACCTTGAGGCTCCACGGCGCGGCGAGCGCCCCGGCGAGCACCCCGATCGCCTCGAGCGACACGCCCAGGTCGCGCAGCCAGACCGGAAACAGGTCCTTGAAGATGCCGAACGGAAGACCGGAGAGGAACGCGATGCCGGCGATCCACGCGAAGCGCTCGGCGCGCCGTGCCGCGGCGACGGTGCAGGAAGCGTCGGGCATCGGGCGAGTCTACCCGCGGGGGCGACCGCGGCGCGCCGCGGATAGACTGCCGGCATGCGCCTGGTGCTCGGCATCGAGACCTCCTGCGACGAGACCGCCGTCGCGGTGATCGATCGCGACGGCGCGGTGCTCTCGTCGGTCGTCTCGTCGCAGGTGGCGACCCACGCGCCGTTCGGGGGGGTGGTTCCGGAGATCGCCGCCCGCAAGCATCTCGAGGCGCTGGCGCCGGTGCTCGACCAGGCCCTCGACGAGGCCGGCATCGAGCTGGGCGACGTCTCGGGGATCGCGGTCACACGCGGTCCCGGCCTGATCGGCTGCCTGCTGGTCGGGGTCGCGGCGGCGCGCACGCTGGCCGTCGCCCGCGGGCTTCCGGTGGTCGGTGTCAATCATCTCGAGGGGCACGTGGTCTCGGGCTGGCTCGAGGCGCCCGACCTGCCGCATCCCGCGCTCGCGCTGGTCGTCTCCGGCGGCCACACCGCGCTGTGGCGCGTGCCGGAGCCGGGCCGCTACGTGCAGGTCGCGCGGACCCGCGACGACGCGGCCGGCGAGGCGTTCGACAAGGTCGCCAAGCTGCTCGGGCTGCCCTACCCCGGCGGCCCGGCGATCGACCGGATCGCCGAGCAGGGCGATCCCGCCGCGTTCCCGTTCGGCGAGGTGCGGATCAAGGGACCGCCGGCGTTCTCGTTCTCGGGCTACAAGACCGCGGTGCGCGACCTGATGCGGCGCCACGCGATCGCGCCGCTCGCACATCCCGACGACGAGCCGCCCCGACCGATCGTCGACCTGGTCGCGTCGTTCCGGCACGCGGTGGTGCGCGAGCTGCTGCGCCGCGTGCGCCGCGAGATCGAGCGCGACCGGCCGCGAAGCCTCGTGCTCGCGGGCGGGGTCGCCGCCAATCGGCTGCTGCGCGCCGAGTTCCTGCGCCTTGCCGACGAGCACGGGCTGGCGGTGGCGGTTCCCCGTCCGGCGTACTGCACCGACAACGCCGCGATGATCGCCCGCGCCGGCCTGCCGCGGCTGCTTGCCGGCGGGAACGATCTCGACGACATCGAGGCCGAGGCGGCGCTCCCGCTCGGCGGGCCGGAGGCCCGGCGCACGTCGCGACGCCACCGCTGACGCGCGCTCAGCAGGCCGCCTCGCGATCGTTCGGCGCGTCGCCGGCCGCGACGGTCTCCCGCGAGGCGGGGATCCCGGCCCGCGCGCGCTCGGGGCCGATGTATTCCGACTCCCAGATCGGCGCCGTCAGCGCCTCGACCTCGCGACCGTAGCGCTCGAGCCGTTTCCAGTAACCCGGGTCCGTGAGGGCGGCGGCCGCCTCGCTGTCCACCGGGCGCGGCCGGTGCTCCTCGATCAGGTCATGCATCACGCTCGCGTGGTCGCGAATCGCGCACTGGCAGATCAGGTTGCCCATCTCGTGCGGCGGGCGGTCGAGCGCGTAGTCGTCCTGCCACTGCCGGATCGCGGTCATGAACGGCGCGAACAGCGCGTCGTTGAGGTCGCCGCCGCGCGCGTAGATCTCGCGGATCGACGCCGCCGCGAACGGGTTGAACACGCAGGGACAGACGTTCCCGTTCCAGTCGATGTAGAAGTAGCCCCCGCCCCGGCCGCCGGAGATGCAGCCGAGCGATCCGGTGCCGCCGTTCCAGAAGTCGACGAGGAACAGCCTGCGCTCGCGGATGATCTGCCAGGTGCGATGGAACATCGCCACGCGCTGGGCCGGCGTGACCATCAGGTCGAACGAGACATCGCGGCCGATCGGCATGTAGTGGAAGATCCAGCCGTAGCATGCGCCGGCTCTTTCGAAGACCTCCTCGAGCACTTCGTCGGAGAGGAGCTTGTCGGCGTTGAGTCGCGTGGCGGTCATCGAGACGCCGAACGGCACGCCCGCCGTGCGCAGCGCCGCGAACGCCCGCTGGATCCTGCGCCAGGTGCCCGGACCCCGCCTGGCGTCGGTCTCCTTCTGCAGACCCTCGATCGAGATCGCCGGACTGACGTTGCCGACCCGGGCAATGCGCTCCGCCAGGTCCTCGTCGATCAGCGTGCCGTTGGTGTAGACGAGGAAGTACTCGTCGGGATGGGCGGCGGCGAGCTCGAGCAGACCGCGGCCGTCGCTGTGCCAGAGGAACGGCTCGCCTCCGGAAACGACCGTGAAGAACGAGCCCCACAGTCGTTCCTTGTCCTCGATGATCCGCTCGACCAGCTCGTACTCGAGCTTGACGCGCCTCGATGCGTCGCTCGCCGCGTAGCAGCCGCGGCAGCGCAGATTGCAGTGCTGGCCCGGGCTGATCGTCAGGAACGCCGGCGGCCGATGTCCGTGCCGCCGGCGGAAGTCCTCGATCGCGCCGAAGCCGCCGAGAAACGTGTTCTCCACCAGCGCACGCACCAGCCCCTTCTTGCACGACCGCGCGATGTCGGGTCGCGAGAGCAGGCGGTCGAGCGTCTCGAACATCGCACGAACGATCGCGAGCCGGTCCTGCTGGAGCCGGCGCGGGCGGTGCCAGCGGTTCTCGACCAGGTACTGGCGCTCGAGCGTGCGCTCGCCCCAGCGTCGGAGCGGCCGACGGACCGTGTCGCTGGCGATCAGCCAGCCGATGGCACCGGAGAGAACCTTCGAATGCGTGACGAAGTCGGGAAGCCTGACGCCCATCTCCGGTCCTCCTTGCCGCGTCG
>RFIB01000037.1 GCA_003695625.1 Acidobacteriota bacterium
CCCGGCCGCCGGCACGCACGACACGACGACAGAGGACCTTCGATGGCCAAGAAGAGCGCGATCGCCAAGAACGAGAAGCGCCGCAGGATGGTCGAGAGGTACCGCGCGCGGCGCGCGGAACTCAAGGCGATCATCCGCGACGAGACGAAGACGATCGAGGAACGCGAGGAGGCGGCCCGCCGGCTGCGGATGCTGCCGCGCGACGCCAGCCCGGTCCGTGTGCGCAATCGCTGCGCGGTGACCGGTCGTCCCCGCGCCTACTACCGCAAGTTCGGTCTCTCGCGGATCGCCCTGCGCGAACTCGGTCTCCAGGGACTGATCCCCGGCCTCAAGAAGGCGAGCTGGTAGCTCGCACCGCCTGCGGGCGACCCGCACGGCGCGCGCACCCCGGGCGCGCGAGGGGCCCGCTCCGGCGCCTGACCGGCCGCGGGCCCTTCGATGCCTCGGCGCCCCGGAGGGCGCTCACTTCCTGGTGCGGGTGGTCTTCTTCTTGCGCCGGGTGGTCTTCTTCTTCGCCGCCGAGGTCTTGCGCGATCCCTTGCGCGCCGGGTCGAGATTCGCCGGTCCCGGCCACTTTCCGGTCCGCCGCCAGTTCTGGTAGTGCATGCTGCACAGACCCTTGGCGTAGTGGGCGCGGTTGCAGCCCGACACCGTGCACTGCGTGTGGATCGGCGGTCGTCCCGGCTTGCGCTTGCCGGAGGCGGCGCGGCGCTTGGCCCGACCGGCGACCCGCTTCTCGAGAGCCGTCAGGTCGCGCCTGAGCGCCCTGACCTCCTCGACCAGCTCCCGGAGCTGCCCCGATCGCGGCCGCAGCGTCTCGATGGTCTCGGTGACGAACTCCTTGATCAGGCGGTCGAGCGACTGTCTGGAACCCGTATCGTTTGGCATTTGCTCCTTCTCTCGCGTGGGAAGGACAAGAGTTGATCCGACCGCGCGAGGATACGCCAGGCGCACCGATCCGTAAAGCGGGGCTGCCGGGGGCTCGTCCGGTCCCGGCCGTGCGTCCGCGGCATATTGTTGACATACTGCGGGCCCGTCCGGCGGCCCCCGCCGGGGCGGTGGACACAGGCATGCAGCTGACGCTCCACGACACGATGACGCGGCGCACGCGCCCGTTCGAGCCGCTCGAGGCGGAGCGGGTGACGATGTACGTCTGCGGTCCGACCGTCTACAACTACGCCCACATCGGCAACGCCCGCCCTGCGGTCGTGTTCGACGTCCTTTACCGGGTGCTCGAGGTTCTCTATCCGCGCGTGATCTACGCGCGGAACATCACCGACGTCGACGACAAGATCAACAAGGCGGCGCTCGAGGAGGGCGTCCCGATCGGCGTGATCGCCGCGCGCTACACCAGGGCGTACCACGAGGACATGGCGGCGCTCGGCGTCCGTCCGCCCGTGGTCGAGCCGCGGGTCACCGACCACATCCCGCAGATCATCGCGATGATCGAGAAGCTGGTCGAGCGCGGCCACGCCTACGAGGCCGAGGGGCACGTCCTGTTCCACGTGCCGTCGTTCCCGGGCTACGGCCGCCTGTCGGGCCGGAACCGCGACGAGATGATCGCCGGGGCCCGGGTCGAGGTCGCCCCGTACAAGAGGGACCCCGCCGACTTCGTGCTCTGGAAACCGTCCACGCCGGAGCTGCCCGGCTGGGACAGCCCGTGGGGCCGCGGCCGGCCCGGCTGGCACATCGAGTGCTCGACGATGGCCGAGCAGCACCTCGGCGAGACGATCGACATCCACGGGGGCGGCCAGGATCTGATCTTCCCGCACCACGAGAACGAGATCGCGCAGAGCACGTGCGCCCATGCCGGCAGGGAATACGTGCGCTACTGGGTGCACAACGGCTTTCTCAAGATCGAGCACGAGAAGATGTCCAAGTCGCTGGGCAACGTGCGGCTGGTCCACGACCTGCTGCGCGAGGTTCCCGGCGAGACGATCCGGCTCGCGCTGCTGCTGGCCCACTACCGCAAGCCGCTGGACTGGACGGGCGACCTGCTCGCCCAGGCGGGCCAGACGCTCGACCGGCTCTACGGCGCGCTGCGGCGCGCCGCGGACGTCGAGCCCGAGCGCCCGGACGCGCCTCCCGAGGCGGTGCTCGGTCCGCTGCTCGACGACCTCAACACGCCGCGTGCGCTCGCCGAGCTGCTGCAGCTCGCCAAGGAGGTCAACACCGCCAACTCGGACGAGCGGATCGCGGTGGCTGCCGGACGCCTGCGCGCCGGCGCCGACCTGCTCGGGCTGCTCGCCGCCTCGCCGGATGCGTGGTTCGGTCGCACGGCGGACTCCGACATCGACGTCGAGCGGATCGAGCAGCTCATCGCCGCCCGGGCCGAGGCGCGGGCCCGGCGCGACTTCGCCGAGGCGGACCGCATTCGCGACGAACTGGCGCGGATGGGGATCGTGCTCGAGGACGGCCGCGACGGCACGACGTGGCGCCGCGCACGCTGACAGTCATCCGCTGGGAGAACCCGATGAGCCGATCGTTCCGCTACGCCGTCGCCTTCGTCCTGTTCGCTCTCGCCGCCGCGGCCGCCGGCGCCGCCCCCGCCGACCAGGCGGCACCGGCGCCGGACCAGCGCGCCCGCAAGGTGGTGATCCTCGGCTTCGACGGGGCCGATCCGAACCTGGTCGATCGCTTCATGGCCGACGGCCTGCTGCCGAATCTCGCGCGACTGTCGCGCGAGGCGAGCTACGCGCGGATCGTGCCGCCCAATCCGCCGCAGACGCCGGTCTCGTGGTCGTCGTTCTCGACCGGGCTGCTGCCCGGCCGCACCGAGATCTTCGACTTCCTGATGCGCCGCCCGCATACCTACATCCCCGACTTCGCGCTCGCCGAGCGCCAGCGTCGCGTGTTCGGCTTCGGCGAGTGGAACGGCGCTCTCGCCGGCGGCGCGCTCGGGCTGCTCGCCGGGCTGCTCGCGCTGGTGCTCGGTCGCGCCGTGCTGCGCCGCTGGACGCGGGCGACGATCGCCGGCCTCGTCGTGGCGCTCGCCTGCGGCGCCGCGCTGACCCCGGTGTTCTCGAACCTGCTGCCGGTCGAGGTGCCGGCGGCGAAGAACAACCGCAAGGGCAAGCCGTTCTGGACCGTCGCCGCCGAGCACGGGATGCGGGTCGGCGTCGTGCGCATGCCGGTGACGTTCCCCGCCGAGGAGCTGCCGGAGGGATCGCGGATGATCTCCGGACTCGGCGTGCCGGACATGCGCGGTCGCGTCGGGACGCCGTCGCTGTGGACCTCCGATCCGCGCTTTTCGGCGGGCAACAACCAGTTCAGCCTCGAGATCCGCAAGCTGCCGGCGCGCCGCGGGCGGGTCGAGACCGAGATCGTCGGCCCGTTCGACTATCCGTTCCACGTCTACGTCGTCGACCGCGCCGAGGCCCGCTGGCGCGAGCAGGGGCTGTCCGCCGCGGAGATCGCCGAGCGCCGCGAGGAACTCAAGCGGCGCCTCGAGGAACGCGGTCATCCGGAGCAGATCCGGCTGCCGCTGATGCTCGAGATCACCGACGAGGCACTGACGCTCGAGGTCTCGGGCCGCAGCGCGACGTTGCGCCCCGGCGAGTGGACCGACTTCGTCCCGCTCGACTTCCCGATCAACTGGCTCGTCGACGCGCTGCAGCCGCTGCGCGGGATGGTGCGCTTCAAGCTGATCTCGCTCGAGCCCGAAGTCCAGCTCTACATGTCGCCGATCAACTTCCATCCGTCGAGCCATCCGATCTTCTACACCTGGCCGCCCGACCTGGCCGAGGAGGTCGCCGAGCGCACCGGCCTGTTCAAGACCCAGGGCTGGGCGATCGACACGTGGAGCTACCCTTCCAACCGCGTCGGCGGGATCGAGCTGTTCCTCGAGGACATGGACTTCACGGTCAGCGGCTTCGAGCGCGTGATGAACCACATGCTCGAGCAGGATTTCGACCTGTACATCCAGGTGTTCTACTTCCCCGACCGCGCCGGACACCTGCTGTGGCACAACCTCGATCCGGAGCACCCGCTCTACGAACCCGAGAACGCCGAGCGCTTCGACGCCGCCATGCGGGCGGTCTACCAGCGCATGGACACGATCGTCGGCGAGGCGCTCGCGAAGATCGACGACGACACGCTGTTCATGGTCGTCTCGGATCACGGCTTCTCGACGTTCCGGCGTCAGATCAACTACAACACGTGGCTGTACCAGAACGGATTCCTCGCCCTCAAGGGGAAGACGCGCACCCGCAATCTCGAGCAGCTGTTCGACCGCGACGTCCGGAACGTCGACGTGTTCTCGGGCATCGACTGGTCGCGGACCAAGGCCTGGGCAATGGGGCTCGGCTCGATCTACATCAATCTGGTCGGGCGCGAGCCGCAGGGCGTCGTGATGCCCGGCGAGGAGTACGAGGAGGTCGTGCGGCAGATCCGCGAGGGGCTCGAGCAGGCGGTCGATCCCGAGACCGGCCTGCACCCGGTCTACCGCGTCTACACGCGCGACGAGATCGCCGGGCAGTACGATGCCGAGAAGTTCCCCGACCTGCGTGCATCGAACATCATCACCTACCGCGTCTCGTGGCAGGACACCCTCGGCGGGCTGTCGACCGCGGTGTTCGAGGACAACGACCGCACGTGGTCGGCCGACCACTGTTCGCTCGAGCCGACGCTGATCCCGGGCATCCTGTTCGTCAACCGGCGGCTCGACGTCGAGCGCCCGCGGATGATCGACGTCGCACCGTCGATCCTGGCCGAACTCGGACTCGATCCGCCGGGCGAGCTCGACGGCCGTCCGGTCTGGAAGCCGGGCGCGCGCTGACGCCGGGCGGGGCGCCCGTCCCGCCGGTCATGGCGCGGCGAGCAGCTCCGTGAGCACGCGGGCGAGTTCGTCGGGGCATTCCTCGTGCGGCAGGTGGCCGCAGGCGGGCAGCGTCGCCACCGAGCGGACCCCGGGACGCGCCGCGAGCTGTCCGGTGCGCTCCGCCGGCATGATCCGGTCCTCCTCGGGCAGCACCAGGTCGACGGTGACGCGGGCGGGCAGCGGCGGGAAGGCCCCCGCACCGGCGGCGAGATCGGCCCGCAGCCGCGCCAACGGACCGCCCGCCGCCCGGCGCACGCGCGCCGGCGGCAGGTAGTCCGGAATCGGCGGCGCCTTGACCTTCCGCTCGCGGCGCAGCAGGGCAAGCGCCTGCTCGTCGCTCGCCGGGAACAGCGCGGCGAACGCCTCGTCATCCGGCGACAGTGTCCACGGCGCGACGATCACGAGCTGCTCCGCCGCGTCGCCGGGCACGCGCCCGAGCGCGCGGAGCGCGACGATCGCGCCGAGCGAGTGGGCCACGACCGTCACCGGGCCGTCGCGGGACGCGTCGGCGAGAACGACCTCCAGCCCGTCGACGAGATCGTCGAGCCGCAGCGCGCCGTCGCGCGGAGCGCTCTCGCCGTGACCCGGAAGGTCGGGGACCACCAGCGCGCGGTCGGCCGGCAGGCGCGAGACCACCGCGGCCCACGCCGCCGCGCTGCCGTCCTCTCCGTGGACGAGCACGAGCGGCCCCCCGCGGCCGGGCCGGGTCCACACGACGATCTCCCCCCGCGGTCCGGCGAGGCTCCGCCGGACCAGCCCGCGACGCTCCAGCTCGTCGCGGCCGATCCGCTCGGCGATCTCCAGCGGGTGTCGGCGCACCTGCCAGAACATGTAGAATGCGCCGGCGAACGCGACGATACCGGCGAGCAGCATCACCCAGCGCACGACCTTCATCGACGGCCCTCGCCGACCAGCGTACCGCCCCGCCGGTCACCGTGCGAGGGGGTCGGTCGCACCGCCCCCGCCGAGGAGAACCCCGCGATGTCCGCCGAGACGATCCGCATCGGGCGCAAGGCGCCGGCGTTCACCCTGCCGGACCAGGACGGCAACAAGGTTTCGCTGCGCGATCTGCACGGGCAGTGGGTCGTGTTGTACTTCTATCCGCGCGACGACACGCCGGGATGCACGGTCGAGGCGTGCGAGTTCACCGAGGGCATCGGGGCGTTCCGCGATCTCGACGCCGTCGTGCTCGGCTGCAGTCCGGACAGCCCGGAGCGCCACCGCAGGTTCATCGACAAGCACGGGCTCGAAGTGACCCTGCTGTCCGACGAGAAGAAGCAGGTGATGAAGAAGTACGGCGCGTGGGGCGAGAAGAAGATGTACGGGCGGACCACCGAGGGGGTCATCCGCTCGACGGTGCTGATCGACCCTGACGGGCGGATCGCGTGGCACTGGCCCAGGGTGCGCGCCAAGGGACATGCCGCCAAGGTGCGCGAGAAGCTCGAGGAGCTGGCCCGCGGCTGACGCGCGCCGAGGACGACGACGATGGGCCGGCCGCTGCGGATCGACATCCACACGCACATCCTGCCCCGCGACTGGCCGGACCTCGAGGCGCGCTACGGCTACCCGGGGTTCATCCGGCTCGAGCATCACGCGCCAGGCCGGGCGCGCATGATGCAGGGCGCGCGGTTCTTCCGCGAGATCGAGGCCAACTGCTGGGATCCGGACGTCCGCGAGCAGGAATGCGACCGGTTCGGGATCGACGTCCAGGTCGTCTGCACCGTTCCGGTGATGTTCAGCTACTGGGCGAAACCCGAGCACACGCTGGATCTGGCCCGCCTGCTCAACGACCACATCGCCGAACTGACCGCGGCGCGGCCGCGGCGTTTCGTCGGCCTCGGCACGCTGCCGATGCAGGCGCCCGACCTCGCGATCCGCGAACTCGAGCGTTGCGTGCGCGAGCTGGGCCTGCCGGGCGTGCAGATCGGCTCGCATGTCGAACAGTGGGACCTCGACGCCCCCGAGCTGTTCCCGGTGTTCGAGGCGGCGCAGGACCTCGGCGCGGCGATCCTCGTCCACCCGTGGGAGATGATGGGGCGCAAGGAGACGCCGCGGTACTGGATGCCGTGGCTCGTCGGCATGCCGGCGGAGACGACCCGCGCGATCTGCTGCATGATCTTCGGCGGCGTGCTCGAACGGCTGCCGCGGCTGCGCGTGATGTTCGCCCACGGCGGCGGCGCGTTCCCGTACACGCTGGGCCGGATCGAACACGGCTTCAAGGTGCGGCCCGACCTGTGCGCGGTGAACAACGACCGGCCGCCGTCGGCGTATCTCCACCGCATCTGGACCGACTCGATCGTCCACGACCCCGACGCGCTGCGCTTTCTGCTCGCGCGGCTCGGCTCCGAACGGGTCGCGCTCGGCTCGGACTACCCGTTCCCCCTCGGCGAACTCGAGCCCGGCGCGCTGATCGACTCGATGGACGATCTAGACGAGGCGACGAAGGCCCGGCTGTTCTCGGGCACGGCCCTCGAGTTCCTCGGCCTGGACGCCTCGCGCTTCGTGGACGGCGCGTAGCCGCGCCGTCAGAACGCAGCGACGCCGGTGATCGTGCGGCCGACGATCAGCTCGTGGATCGTCTCGGTGCCCTCGTAGGTGATCACGCTCTCCAGGTTCAGCGCGTGGCGGATCGCGTGATGGTCGAGCGTGATGCCGCCGCCGCCGAGAATGTCGCGCACCTCGCGCGCCACATCGAGCGCCATGCGCACGTTGTTCCACTTGGCAAGCGAGACCTGCGCGAAGTGCATCCGTCCCGCGTCCTTGAGGCGGCCGAGCTGCAGCGCCATCAGCCGCGCCGTCGTGATCCGCCGCACGATGTCCGCCAGCCGGCGCTGGATCGTCTGCGTGTGGTCGAGCGGCCGGCCGAACAGCACCCGCGCCGAAGCGAACTCACGCGCCTCCTCGAGGCACGCCGTCGCCGCACCGACCGCGCCCCAGGCGATGCCGTAGCGGGCCTGCGTCAGGCAGGCCAGCGGCGCGGCGAGACCGCGGGCCTCGGGCAGCCGGTTCGCCTCGGGCACGCGCACGTCGTCGAAGAACAGCTCCGAGGTGATCGACGCCCGCAGCGACATCTTGCGCCGGATGTCCCGCGCCTCGTAGCCCGGGGTTCCCTTCTCGACCACGAACCCGAGCACGCCGTCGTCGCTCGCGGCCCAGACGATTGCCAGGTCGGCGATCGTCCCGTTGGTGATCCACATCTTGGCGCCGTTGAGGATCCAGTCGTCCCCGTCGCGGCGCGCGCGCGTGCGCATCGTGCCGGGATCCGAGCCGCCGTCCGGCTCGGTGAGCCCGAAGCACCCGATCAGCCGCCCGGCGGCCATCTCCGGCAGCCAGCGCTTCTTCTGCTCCTCGCTGCCCCAGCGATGGATCGGATACATGCAGAGGCTGTTCTGCACGGAGACGAACGAGCGCACGCCGCTGTCGCCGCGCTCGAGCTCCTGGCAGACCAGCCCGTAGCTGACGTTGTTCAGGCCGGCGCAGCCGTAGCCGTCGAGATTGCAGCCGAACAGGCCCATCTCCGCCATCTGCGGCACCAGCTCGAGCGGAAAGCGGTCCTCCTCGAAGCAGTCCGAGATGATCGGCAGCACCTGCTCGTCGACGAACCGCGCCACGCTGTCCTGGACCTCCTGCTCGTCGTCGGACAGCAGCGAGCGCACGTCGTAGAAGTCGGCGGGATCGGGAGATCGCATCGATTCGCCTCCGGCCGCGGGACGGCCCGGGACACGACGCGCCCGCCGGAGGGCGGGCGCCGGAAGAGAGTATAGCGGCCGGCAGGCAGCCGGTCAGGTCGGCTCGCCGGGCCCGTCGTCGTCCGGCTCGAGCACGTCGCCGTCGAGCGGCGGCAGGTCGGTCGATTCGATCGGATCGCCGGGAGCCGCCTCGGCGAGCGGGACCGGATCGCCCTCCGCCGTCAGTGCGAGCAGCCGGCGCGAGAGCGGCAGCCGGACGGTCTCGAGGCGCGCCGCCGGAAACGAACCGTCCGCCAGCGCCTGCTCGACGTGGGCCCCGGCGAGATACAGCAGCCGCCGCTCTCCGACGTCGAGCAGCAGCGCCGGTTCCGCCCCCGCGGCGCGGACGCTCCAGCCGCGCGTCACGTCGAATCGCGCCACCTCGACCTCCCCGCCGCGCAGGTCCGCGGCGAGCAGCGCGGCGCCGGAGCGCTCGAGCCGGCGGCGCCGGATCCACAGCGCGAGCAGCGCCCCGATCGCCAGCAGCACGAACATCAGCGGGAACTCGAGCGCGCGCACCTGCGGCCAGACGGTGGCGAGGATCAGCAGCGGGACGAACACGAGCGCGAACGGTGCGACCAGGCCGACCACCCAGTCATCGAGGCGCCGCGGCGCCTCGCGCTCGAGCCACGCCGCCGCGCGCGCCCGCTCGTCGTCGGTCATCGGCCGGCGCTCGATCGTCATCGGTCCGCCCCTCGCGCCGGTCCCGCCGCGGCACGCAGCGGCACCTGCGCGTGCCGCAGGCACGCCCGCGCCAGCGCCACCGTGGCGTCGAGCAGGTGCAGCCCGTCGACGCGCACCTCGTCGAGCCCGAGCGTGCTCAGCTCGGTGCAGGCGAGCACGGCAACGTCGTGCGGACGCAGCGCCCGCCGCGCGCACGCCTGCAGCCCGCGCAGCATCCGTTCGCGCGCCGCGCCGAGCCGGCCGCGCTTGACGTCGGCGATCGCGGGCAGCACGTCGCGCTCGAGCACCTCGTCAGGAGGGTCCGCGGCCGTCCAGCCGCGCCGGGCCAGCGGCGCGCGGTAGAAGCCCGAGGCGAGCGTCGCCCGGGTCGCGAGCAGCAGGGCCGCCGCACCGGGCGCGGGGGGCTCGCCCAGCGCATCGGCCACCGCGTCCGCGATCGGCACGAACGGCAGCGGCGTCGCGGCCTGCAGCTCGTCGAGCCAGTGGTGGACGGTGTTGCACGGCATCGCGAGAAACGTCGCCCCCGCGGTCTCGAGACGCCGGATGCCCGCGACCAGCGCGGGCACCGGCCCCGGACCGCCGCGACCGAGGATCGGTCCGACGCGATCCGGCACGCGCGGATCGCCCCACACGGCCACCGGCAGATGGTCGGCATCGTGCACCGCGTCCGCCTCGAGGACCAGCCGCCGCAGGAACTCCGCGGTCGCCAGCGGCCCCATCCCGCCGAGCACGCCGAGCAGCGGACGATCGGGGTCGCTCACGCGTCGAGTTCCTCCAGGTAGGCCGGCAGCGCCGCCGCCCCGCCGGTGTGCACGAACAGCACCGTCTCGCCGGCCGGGATCGCACCCTCGCGGATCAGCGAGATCAGCCCGGCCATCGCCTTGCCCGAGTAGACCGGATCGAGCAGCAGCCCCTCCTCGCGAGCCGCCAGGCGCAGGGCCTCGACGGTCGCCGGTGTCGTCCGGCCGTAGCCGGGCCCGACGAACCGGTCGTCGACCGTCACCACCTCGCGCGGGACCGGTGTCGTCGCACCGAGCAGATCGGCGGTGCGCTGCGCGAGGTCGTGGACCAGCGGGACCTGCTGCGCCTCGGGTCGCGAGACGCAGATGCCGAGCACCGGGATCCTCACGTTCATCGCGTGCAGCCCTGCGAGCAGTCCGGCCTGCGTGCCCGTGCTGCCGGTGGCGTGCACGATCCGGTCGACGACGATCTCCCGCTCGGCGAGCTGGCCGACGATCTCGAACGCGGCCAGCGCGTAGCCCAGCGCCCCGACCGGATTCGAGCCGCCCCCGGGAATCACGTACGGCCGGCGCCCCTGCGCCGCGAGCCGGCCGGCCAGCTCCTCGGCCTCGGCGAGCATGTCGACGCCGCCGTCGCGGAAGTGCACGACGGCACCGCACAGTCGGTCGAGCTGGACGTTGCCGGTGCGCTCGTAGTCCGCCGGCGTGTCCGGCACACGGCGTTCGAGCAGCACCTCGCAGTGCAGGCCGCAGCGCGCGGCTGCCGCCGCGGTCTGGCGCACGTGGTTCGACTGGACGGCCCCGACGGTGATCAGCGTGTCGGCACCCTGCGCGAGCGCCTCGCCGACGAGAAACTCGAGCTTGCGCGTCTTGTTGCCTCCGGTCGCCAGGCCGGTGCAGTCGTCGCGCTTGACCAGCAGCCGCGGGCCGCCGAGGCGCGCGGACAGGCGTTCGAGCGGCTCGAGCGGGGTCGGCAGGTGGGCCAGGCGGACGCGGGGATATCTCGAAAACAGCATCGGCGACCTCGTTTGCTGCATGCGGCGGCCAGCGAATCGTAGCAGCAGCCGCGCTATATTCGCCGCGTGGACGCGCCGAGGGAAGCAGGGGCCGAGACCGGGTCCGGTCTGCGGCAGCTCGCCGGACTGGTCGGCGGCCCGCTGCTCGCCGTCGCCCTGCTCGTCGCGGGCACGCCGGAGGGGCTGTCGGACGCCGGCTGGCGCACGCTGGCCGTCGGCCTGCTGATGGCGACGTGGTGGATCACCGAAGCCGTGCCGATTCCGGCCACGGCGCTGCTGCCGGTGGTGCTGTTCCCGCTGCTCGGCGTGCTCTCCGTGCGCGAGACGACGGCACCGTACGCCAATCCGCTGATCTACCTGTTCCTCGGCGGGTTCATGATCGCCACCGGGATGGAGCGCTGGGGGCTGCACCGGCGCATCGCGCTGGCGGTCGTCGCCGCGGTCGGCGCGCGCCCGCGGCGGCTGATCCTCGGATTCATGGTCGCCGCGGCCGGCCTGAGCCTGTGGATCAGCAACACCGCGACGGCGCTGATGATGATGCCGATCGCGCTGTCGGTCGTGCATCTGGCGCGCGAGACGGTCGAGCCTCGCGACGCGACGCGCTTCGGTGCGGCGCTGATGCTCGCCGTGGCCTACGCCTGCTCGATCGGGGGGATCGGCACGCTGATCGGCACGCCGACCAACGCCCTGCTCGCGGCGTTCGTCCTCGAGGAGTACGGCCGGACGATCGGCTTCGTCGAGTGGATGCGACTCGGCCTGCCGATCGCCGTGCTGGGGATCCCGATCGTGCACCTCGTGCTGACCAGGCTGGTGTTTCCGGTGCGCTTCCGCGAGCTTCCCGGCGGGCGCGAGCTGATCGCCCGCGAACGGGCGCAGCTCGGCCCGTGGAAACGCGGAGAGCGGGCCGTGGCGTTCGTGTTCCTGTGCGTGGCCGCGCTGTGGATCGCGCGGCCGGCGCTGGCGGCCCTCGTCCCCGGTCTGTCCGACACGGGGATCGCCGTCGCGGGCGCGCTGGTGCTGTTCGCGTGGCCGGTCGACGCGCGGCGGCTGGAGTTCGCGCTCGACTGGGGCAGCGCGCGCCGGCTGCCGTGGGGCGTGCTGATCCTGTTCGGCGGCGGCCTGTGCCTCGCCACGGCGACGCGCACCACGGGCCTGGCCGACTGGCTCGGCGCCTCGATGGCCGGCCTGGCGGGAATCCCGACGCCGCTGCTCGTGCTGGTCGTCGTCGCGGCGACGATCCTGCTGACCGAGCTGACCAGCAACACCGCGACCGCCGCGGCGTTCCTGCCGGTGCTCGCCTCGATGGCGCACGGCCTCGGCGTCGAGCCGCTCGTGCTGCTCGTCCCGGCCGCGATCGCCGCGAGCTGTGCGTTCATGCTGCCGGTCGCCACGCCGCCGAACGCGATCGTGTTCGGGACCGGCGAGGTGACAATCCCGCAGATGGTCCGCGCGGGCGTCCTGCTCGGCGTGATCTTCTCGCTGCTGGTCACCGCGGTCGCCTTCCTGCTCGTGCCCGTGACGCTCGGCCCGGCGGCGGGCTGACGGACGCACGATGACCGGTGCCGCCGGTGCTCCTTCCGACCTGGCCTCGCGGGCCCGCGAGGTCGCGCGTCGCGCGCTGCGCTCCGGGGCGCTCGTCCCGCTGCCGACGCGGAG
>RFIB01000271.1 GCA_003695625.1 Acidobacteriota bacterium
CCGTCGAGCCACGCCTCGTGGACCGGTCGGTCGACCGCTGCCGCCGCACGCCGGATCGCCGCCGCCGCCAGCAGCCCGCGGCCGCTGCCCGGCGGACCATGGACCAGGACCGAGAGTCGGTCTCCTCCCGCAAGACGCCGGAACAGCGCTTCCGCGACCCGTCCGAGCTGCGCATCCGCGTCGCCGACGAGCGCCTCGAGTGCCGCCGGCTGCGCGGTCCAGGGCGCCTCGAGCAGACCGGGAGGCAGGGACGGCCCCGCCGGCATCAAAGGAGATGAATCCATCGTACAACTATATCATCGTAAGTCTCGGAACTCTGGAAAGGCCGTGCCGCGTCGCGGCGCGACGTTCCCGGGGCACCTCCCGTATGATGCGGGCGCCGATTCCGGCTGGAGATTCCCCGCCCGTGACGCGCTCCCTGCAGGCCTTCCTCGAGGGACTGATCGACTACGCCGGTCTGTTCCCGCCGGCACGGCTCCCGATGGACGCCGCGGTCGCGCGGTGGGCGGCCGTCCTGCACGAGCCGTTCTCCCTTGCCGTCGCGCGGTTCATCTGCCCCGCCTCGCGGCTCGACGAGTTCGCGCAGCAGGCGCGCCCCAGGCTCGGCCCGAGCGAGCGATGGCCGGTCTCGCTGCTCGCCACGCCGGTCGAGCGGCCCGAGGACGTCGTCTCCGCGCTGCAGTCCGACCTGCGCGCGATGGCGGACGTCGAACGGGCGAGCGACGGACGGCTGCATCCCGCCGCCGTCGAGATGCGCCTGCCCGCCGCCGCGGCGGAGGAGTTCCCTCCGTTGCGGCTCGCCGACCTGCTCGGCGCGGCCGCCGAGACCGTGGCCGGGACCCTAGGCGACCGCGGTCGTCTGTTCGTCGAGGCGGCGCTGCCGCGGTCGTGGGCGGAACGCACTCCTGTCGTGGTCGCCGCCCTCGCGGACTGCGCGCCCGGTGCCGCCGTCGAGCGCCCCGGGTTCAAGCTGCGCTGCGGCGGACTCGAGCCGGCCGCGTTTCCGCCGGTCGAGCGGGTCGCGCTGACGCTCGACGCGTGCGACGCGTGCGGCGTCCCGTTCAAGGCGACCGCGGGGCTGCATCACCCGGTCCGTGCGCTCGATCCCGGCGTCGGCGTCGAGGCGCACGGGTTCCTGAACGTCTTCGGCGCCGGCATCCTGCTCGCCGCCGGGGCGATCGGCCGCGACGAGCTGGTCGAGGTGCTCGCGGAACGGGACGCCGCCGCGTTCGCCTTCGACGACGACGCGTTCGCCTGGCGCGGGGCGCGTGCCCCGGTCGAGGCGATCCGCCGCGCCCGCGCGGAGCGCGTGACCTCCTTCGGAAGTTGCAGCGTCGACGAGCCGTGGGAGGATCTCGCGAGCCTCGGCCTGCTGCCGGCCCCCCGGGCCGGCTGATCCGACGCCAGGAGACCCCACGATGGCACTCGACGAGACGCACGATCCGGGACTCGAGTCCTTTGTCGACGTTTCCCCCGACTCGCCGTTTCCGATCCAGAACCTGCCGTTCGGCGTGTTTCGTCCCGGACCCGGGTTCGATCCGCGTGTCGGCACCCGCATCGGCGACACCGTCGTCGACCTCGGCGTGCTCGAATCGCGCGGCCTGTTCGACGGTCCGGAACTCTCCGGGCGGACGGTGTTCGCCCGGCCCCGCCTGAACGATCTGCTCGCTCTCGGCCGGCCGGCGTGGCGCGAGGCCCGCGCGACGATCAGCCGCCTGCTGCGGCGCGACTGCGGCACGCTCCGGGACGACGAGAGCCTGCGCGAGATCGCCCTGCTCCCGGTCGCCCGCTGCGAGATGCTCGTCCCGGCCGAGATCGGCGACTACACCGACTTCTACTCGTCGCGACACCACGCGACGAACGTCGGGATCATGTTCCGCGGGCCGGACAACGCGCTGATGCCGAACTGGCTGCATCTGCCGGTGGCCTATCACGGCCGGTCGAGCTCGATCGTTCCCAGCGGGACCCCGGTGCGCCGGCCGTGCGGCCAGATCCTGCCGCGGGACGCCGAACGGCCGGTGTTCGGACCGTCGCGGCTGCTCGACTTCGAACTCGAGGTCGGCTTTCTCGTCGGCCCGGGCAATCCGCTCGGCGAGCCGATCCCGGTCGAGCGGGCCGAGGACCACATCTTCGGCCTCGTGCTGGTCAACGACTGGAGCGCGCGCGACATCCAGAAGTGGGAGTACCAGCCGCTCGGCCCGTTCCTGTCGAAGAACTTCGCCACGACCGTCTCGCCGTGGGTCGTCACCCTCGAGGCGCTCGAGCCGTTCCGCACGGAGGGTCCGGTGCAGGATCCAGAGCCGCTCGGCTACCTCCGGACGCCGGGAAACCCGACGTGGGACATCCCGCTGACGGTGGCCCTGCGCACGGAGTCGCTCGAGACGCCGCACGTGATCGCGCGGTCGAACTTCCGCCACCTGTACTGGAACGTCCGGCAGCAGCTCGCGCATCACACGGTCACCGGGTGCAACGTCCGGCCCGGCGACCTGATGGCATCCGGGACGATCAGCGGGCCGGAGAAGCACGAGCGGGGCTGCCTGCTGGAGCTGACGTGGCGCGGCGAGGAGCCGATCGAGCTGCCGGACGGGTCGACGCGCACGTTCCTGCTCGACGGTGACGAGGTGATCATCACCGGTGCCGCCGCAGGCGACGGCAGGCGCGTCGGCTTCGGATCCTGCGCGGGCCGGATCCTGCCGGCCCGTGTCGGCGGGGCCGGCTCGTGAGGACGGTCCTCGTCGTCAGCGACAACCTCTTCCTCCGTCCGCGACTCGAGTCGGTGCTCTCCCGCGCAGGCTGGTCCGCCCGCTGGGTCCGGGACGCGGAGGGCGTGCCCGCCTCGCTCGAAGGGATCGACGCCCTGCTCGTCGATCTGACCGCACGAGGCGCCGACTGGCGCACGGTCGTCGCGCGCGTCGCGGGTCGTCCCGATGCGCCGCCCGTGGTCGGCTTCGGTCCGCACGTCGAGCGCGAGCTGTTCGCCGAGGCGAAGCGGGCGGGATGTGCGCGGGTCGTGCCCAACGGCCGTGTCGCGGCGGCGGCCGGCGCGATCCTGGACGAGATCGTCGGCGGGCCGTGAGGTGGCTCGGTTCACGCACG
>RFIB01000272.1 GCA_003695625.1 Acidobacteriota bacterium
CCGGATGCCACGACGGATGCTCGCCGGGTTCCTGTTGCTCGCCGCCGCCTTCGCCGTGCTCTCGGGGTGGTCCTGGGTTCGGCACGCCCCGCCCGGGCCCGTCCCTGCCGAGATTCTCGACCGGCGGTTCTCCCCGGAGGAGCTGGTGGAAGACCTCGAGTTCATGGTCAGCACCTTCGAGGAGGTGCACCCGGATCTGTGGTTCCGCGCCGACAGGGAGTCCGTCGCCAGGCTGACCGCCGAGCTGGCCTCTCGGATCGACCGGCCGATGACCCGGCTCGAGTTCTGGCCGCTCGCCGCCCGCCTGGCCGCATCGTTCGGCGATGGCCACACCGGCGTCATGCTGCCGGTCGAGGAGTTCCGCCGGGCGCGCGATCGGGGCGAGCGGTGGTTTCCGCTGGAGGTCGACGCCTTCGGACCTCGAGGGTTGCGGGTGCTCGCGGCCCACGAAGCGGAGGACCGGCTCGCGCCGGGATCGTGGATCACGCGCATCGGGAGGCACCCGGCCGACGAGCTGTTCGCACAGCTCATGGCCGAGATGAGCGGCGAGATGGAATCCTACCGTGCGTTCCAGTTGCTGCGGAGTTTCAACGTGCTTCTGTGGGCCAACGGGATCGAGGCCCCGTTCGAAGTCGACGTGCTGGTCCCCGGCGAGAACGCAACGCGTACGCTTCACCTCGAGGGCGTCACGTGGGACCGGCTGACCGGCGCTGAAGGTGCGCGTCGGGATGATGACCAGGACTTCCGTTTCGAACGTCTGGCAGGCGACATCGGCTATCTCGAGCTGCGCCGCATGCGGGGGTTTCGCGCCTTCACGGCCTTCCTCGAGCACACGTTCCGCGACATCCGCGAGCGGCCGGTTCGTGGACTGGTGATCGACCTGCGCCGCAACGGGGGAGGCTCGACCGCCATCGGCGATGCGCTGCTGGCGTACATCACCGACAGGCCGTATCGGATGATCGCCCGCATGGAGCTCAAGGCGTCGCGGCGCAAGAAGGAGTGGCTCGAGTCGCAGTTCATCCCGCGCGCCCTGCGGTGGCTGCCGCTGCTGTACCTGCAGCGGGATGTTCGCCGGGTCTGGTCCGCGCGCGACGGGAGCCTGGTGACATGGGAGATCGACCCCCGGCCCCCGGAAGAGAATCCGTTGCGCTACCGGGGGCCGGTCTGCGTGCTGATCGGTCCGCAGACGTTCTCGTCGGCCCAGAAGCTCGCGAATGCGATCAAGGACTACCGACTCGCCACGCTGATCGGCCAGGAAACCGGCGGGATCCCGAACGCCTTCGGCGAAGCGTACGACTTCCGCCTGCCGAACACGCGGCTCGTGGCGCGGGCCTCGACCAAGCGCTATGTGCGCGCCAACGGCGATCGCAGCTGGACGCGGGGCATCCTGCCCGACATCGAGGTCATCCCCACCCCCGAGGACGAACGGGCCGGTCGTGACCCCGTGCTCGACGCGGCGCTGGCGTGGATCGATTCCAGCGCGAGCGCGGCGGCGAGTTGCTCGAAGTTGATGCCGATGGCGGCTTGCCAGCGGCCGAGGATGGCGGTCAACGCCCGAGCCACCCCAGCAGCAGTAACGCCCACACGAGAATGGCAACGACAACCTGGATGATCGTGAATCGTCGTGCGAGCTGCTCCCGGGACTGCGTCCTTCGGCGAAGCCGCAGACCCACGATGACGGCAACGCTGTCGATCACACCTAGGGCGAAAATTATCGACTGGACGGCGAGGAGAAATGCGGCCTCCGCCTGCTCGACGATTCTCATCGACAGAAGAAGAAGCGGAACCGCGAGCATGAGCGCGGAGGTGAAGAACCAGACGCCAAGCAGGAAGGGGAGAGCTTGCGCCCATCGCGACCCATGTGGGCTGTCAGCAAGATCGGCCATACCCAATCCTCCAACGTTTTCGGCGTGCGAGAGTCGAGCCGCCGGCCCGGATGATACAACGAGCCGACGGCCCGGATGTGGACAGCGAAGCCGAAATTGCTCCTACGGAACCGTTTCGCCAGTCATTCCGCCACAAGTCGCGCTTTTCTCAAGGGCTGCTTTGATGTCCTGTGCGCAACCGACGCACGAGGCGATTGTCCCCGCGATGGTCGCGTAGCGGGCGAGTAGCCACGCCGCCAATGCCAGCCCACCCGACGGCGCGCCTGCTGCCACAGCGACAATGATCCCACCAATATGGGACAGAATGCCGAGAGCACACCCCCAGCAGTTCAGCGAATTCCCCTGCTGGCCCATGTAGCGCTGCAGGACGCTTTGAAGCAACGCCAGGAGATCGCCAAACTCCTTGGATACGACAACATAGTTGTCCGGATCGTAGAGGAGCGCCATCGCCTCATTGACCCATTCTTCTGTCATGAAATCATATTGTAGCTCCTGGATCGAGACCGACTGCATCTGACTCCAGACCTCGAGAAACCAATCGCCGTACGCGGGGACCAGGGTCCCGTTAATCCAGACCCGGAGAAAGTCGTCGGTCGCCTCCAGTCCCGAGAGGCTCCGTTCTATGCGCAACGCGTTGCCTGCAACGATGCCGTCGAACACGAACATTCCGTCTCGAGTTTCCACCGTGGCGTCTACTGCTACCTGCCCGTTCCGGATGTACTGCAGAGTCAAGCCGGAGCCGGTACCGAGGGGAGACCAGATGAGCCTTTGTTGGACAAACGTGCCCTGATCTTCGTCCCACGTCTGCGTATCGATCCCTCTGGGATAGGTGTCGATCGTGGACGGAATCACGATCTCTGTGACGTCACCCTCGGCGGCGAGAACCTCCGGGACGATGGCAAGAGGAGCGATTGCGGTGACGGCAGCCATCATCACGGAAATGAGGCTTCTCATTCTCATGCGACCTTCCTCCTTTCGGGGACACCGTACCCGCCCCCCCCCCCGATTGTCAAGGGGCTGGCAGGCTCTTTTCTGATTCGATGCGGGTGTCCGAACAAAAGGAATTCGCCCCTCCTTATTGCATCACCGTTGCAAGTAAGCAAATATGAATATCAAGCATTTCCCCCTGCGGAGGCGCAGGACGCGCCGGAGCCAGGTTCCCGACACCAAGGCCGCGCTCCGGGATCGGTCATGGGCGTGTAGCGCCCCCGCCTGCAGACCACCTCCGGGCGGGGAGAGGACCGGGACTGCGAGCGCAGTGCATGCGGGTCCCGGCTCCCCGATCAGCCCTGGACCAGCACCCGGTGCACCAGCTCCTGCAGCTTGCGCCGGGCGTCCTCCTCGAGTCGCTCGAACTCGATGCCGACACCCGGTGGCTCGCGGCGCTCCGGGTCGGCGCGGCGCGCGACGCGGCCGACCATCGGCATCGGGCGGTCCTCGCCGGGCAGCGCGAGCGAGAACGCGAGCCGCAGGCCGGGCGGCAGGTCGTCGAGCGTCGAGACGAACAGGCCGGACGTCGACAGGTTGCGCGTCCGCCCGAGAATCGTCGCCGCCGGACCGTCGTACCACACCGGCAGGCTGGCGACGACGCGCGGACGGCGCACGTAGCACCACACGCGGTTGCGCCCGAGCCGCAGCGCCTCCTCGAGCGCGATCTCGGCGCGCGTCATCAGCTCGGGAGCGCCGGTGCCGTCCGCAGGAAAGCACGCGGCGCCGATGCTCAGCGTGAGCTGCACCGGCGGCGCGCCGGGCGGCCGGAGCAGCGTCTGCTCGACGCGACGGCGCAGCCGGGCTCCGATGCGCCGCACGTCGCCGCGGCTGACCGCCTCGAGCGCGATCGCCAGCCGCGCCTCCTCGAGCCGCGCGAGCACGTCGCTCTCGCGCACGGAGGCGCGCAGCAGGCCCGCGACCTCGCGCAGCACGCTGCGCGCACCCTCGCCGCCGAGGCGGCGGCCGAGCGCCTCGAGGTAGTCGAGGTCGGCGACGAGCAGGCCGATCGGCTCGCCCGACTCCCGCGCGCGCTCGACCGCGGCGCGCAGACGGCGGTCGAGGTACGCCCGCGTCGGCAGCGCGGTGTCCGGGTCGACCTCGTCGGCGTCGACCGCGCCCGACGGCTCGCCGAACCGCGCGACGACCTGCTGGACCTCGACGGCCAGGCACCGGCGACGGCCGACGCCGGGGACGAGACGCGCCTCGACGGCCACGAGCACGCCGTCCTTGCGGGTCAGCACCATCCGCGTGCGCTCGGGCCGGTCGACCCACGGGACGGAGCCCTGGAACAGCGGCCGCAGCTCGAACGGCCGCACGCCCAGCTCGTCGGGATCGCCGTAGAAGCCGAAGTTCTTGTGGCGGCCGACGACCTCGTCGGCCGACCAGCCGAGCAGCAGCTCCATCCCCTTGTCGAACGAGAGCACGTAGCCGTGCTCGTCGATCACGAAGGCACCGCGCGACGAGGCGACCGGGATCCGGCGCGCGAGCGAGCGCAGCTCGCGCTGCGTGGCCGCGGTGACGGCGGGGACCTCGCGCGGCGAACGGGCGATCGGCGCGCCGAGCTGCACCCGGCGCCTGCGGCGGTCGAGGGGCATGCGGATCGTTCTCTGCGGACAAAGGTGGGCCCCCGGCGGCGTGGCGACCACCGGGGGCCCTGCGCGCGGGGGAGGTCAGCCCGCGTCCGGGGGATCGAGATCAGTCGTCGTCGCGGAACACCACGCCGATGCGGAGGTTCGGCAGGTACAGCTCGCCGCGGACGGCGATGTCGGCGCCGCGCGGGTGGCGTCGCGGATAGACCGCCACGCCCCCGCGATACCAGGGTCGCCGAGGGCGGTACTCGGCCCGCCGGTAGACCACCGCCTCGGCCCGGGCCAGCGCCTCGTCGGCCTCGTGCAGCGCGGCAGCGAGGCCCCGGGTGCGGCGCGCGTAGCGCGTCACGTCGAGCAGTTCGCGGAAGCTCGCCTCGGCCCGTGCGAGCCGGCGGGCCAGCACCGTCGTGTCCCAGGACCGCCGGTGCACGGCGCGCCGGAAGTCGCGTGCCGCGTCCTCGAACCGGTCCGCGGCGTAGCGCACGGCGCGGCGATCGCGGGGGTGGATCCCGCGCGACGCGCGGCGGGCGGCGTCCTCGAGCCGCTCCGCGGAGCGGTCGAGTCGCTCGGCGACGCGGTGGAGCCGCTCTCCGCCGCGGTACTCGTACCGATCCTCGTAGTAGTGGTGATCGTCGCGGTCGCGATGCCCGCGACCGCGGCCCTTGTCGGCCAGCGCCGGGCCTGCCGCGAGGCCGAGGGCGGCAAGGGCGAGGATCAGGGTGGCTGTCTGCGTCTTCATCGGTCCCTCCTGTTCTGAAGCGCGGGACTTCGCCCCCTTGAGGAGCAAGACGCCTGCCAGGAAGTCAAGTCGTTGAAAAAAATGGATTAACGAGGGACGGCCCCGCCCGGGCCCCGGCGATTCGTCCTCCCGTGAGGACGCCCGCGGCCCCGATCCGGGACGTCCGCCGGGCCGGCGGCGGGGGGCTGCGGCGGCGAGAACCCGCGCAGCGGTCCGAGCCCGGGACGGACGAGCGCCAGGGCCTGGAAGCGCCTGCCTCCCCCGGGGCCGGGCAGGATCAGCGCGCGGGCCGCGAGGCGGGCGGCGAGGTGCGGCGGCGACTCGTCGTCGCCGTCACGGACGGCGTCGTCGAGCACGCCGAGCGCGACCAGGAAGCGGTCCTGCGGCACGGGACCGAGGACCTCGTACCCGGCCGCGCGGCCGGCGTCGGCCAGGTGGTCCCAGTTGACGTGGGCGGTGATGTCCTGCGCCCCGGGATCGGCCAGCACGTCGCGCACGACGCGGTGCGCCCGGTAGGCGACGAGCGTCCCGTCGGCCAGCTCGGGTGACGCCAGGCGCTCGGCGCGGTGGCCGTAGTCGACGACCAGGGCGGCGACGGCGCCGGCCTCGGCCAGGGCCGCGACCTGCCGCTCGAGTGCCGGGCAGACCTCCGCCCGGTCGCCCGGCCGCGGACACAGGCCGTACCGCTCGACGAGCGCGACGAGGTCCGGATCGCCCGGCGGCGCGGGCACCTCGACCAGCGACCCGGCGCGGTCGAGCCCGACGTGCAGCTCGGCGAGCCCTCCTCCGGGCTCGCGGATCAGCACGTGCACCGGCAGCGCGTCGAACAGCTCGTTGGCAACGACGATCAGCGGGCCGTCGCGGCCGGCGCCGGGCGGCAGCGCCTCGACGCACTCCACGCGAGGCGGCGCGTGCGGGTGGCCGTCGAGCCGGCGGAGCTGCCGGGCGGCGAGTGCCGGCGAGCGCTCGACGAGCAGCAGCCGCCCGAGGGCGGCGAGGGCCTCCGGGGCGTGCGCGGCGAGTCCGTCGAGGATGTCGGCGGCGAGCAGGCCG
>RFIB01000038.1 GCA_003695625.1 Acidobacteriota bacterium
CCGACGCCCCGAGGGCCGGCAGGCCGAGGGCGAGCAGGAGCCCGACGAGAGCGGCCGCGGCGACGATCGTCGTGGTGCGATGGCGTCCTTCGTTCATGGTCGTCTCCTCCGTTCGTTGCTGGCGCTCCGGATCACTCCCGGAAACGCGACTTACCTGTAAGGCAAGCCGCATGCCAGACCGACTTCCGGCAGAGCGACGAAGGCGACGGTTTTTCAGTGACTTGCGACCTGGGTTGCCGAGTCCCGCGCGCGCACGAAACAGAGTGTTTCAGACAGCCTGCAACAAACTGTCCACAGAAACACTTTGTTTCATCCGGTGACCGCGGGGGTCAGCGGCGGCGCTCGACGAGGTCGTAGCGCCTCATGCGGCGCCACAGCGTGGTCCGGCTGATGCCGAGTTCCCGCGCGGTGCGCGAGACGTTCCACCGGTTGCGCGCCAGGGCCTGTTCGAGTTCGCGCTCCTCGTCGCTCCCCACCGCTTCCCTGCCGGCGACCGCCGGCCCCCCCGGCGAGGTGGCACCCCGGACCGCCTCGGGCAGGAACTCGCGCTCGATCCTCCCGGTCGTCGTCGTGATCATCGCGACCTCGATCGCGTGCTCGAGCTCGCGGACGTTCCCCGGCCAGTCGTAGGCGAGCAGCATCGCCATCGCCCGGTTGGAGATCCCGCGGAACTCGTCCTCGCGGCCCGCGTAGTGACGGCGGCGGAACTTGTCGATGAAGTGCTCGACGAGCAGCGGGATGTCGTCGCGGCGCTCGCGAAGCGGCGGGAGATGGATCGCGAGCACGGCGAGCCGGTAGTAGAGGTCCTCGCGGAACCGTCCGGTGGCGACGTCCGCCGCCAGATCGCGGTTGGTCGCCGCGATGATCCGCACGTCGACCTGGCGCGTCCGCGTGTCGCCGACACGCTCGAACTGCTTGTCCTGCAGCACGCGGAGCAGCTTCGCCTGGAGCGCCGGGGACGTGTCGCCGATCTCGTCGAGCAGGATCGTCCCGCCGTCGGCCAGCTCGAAGCGGCCCGGCTTGTCCCGGACGGCGCCGGTGAACGCGCCGCGCACGTGCCCGAACAGCTCGCTCTCAAGCAGCGTGTCGGTCAGCGCCGCGCAGTTGACGACGACGAACGGCCGGTCGCGGCGCGGACCCGCGGCGTGGATCGCCCGTGCGACGACCTCCTTGCCGGTCCCGGACTCGCCGGTGATCAGCACCGTGACCGCCGAGTCGGCGGCGGTCTCGATCTGCTGGAGCACCTTCTGCATCGCGGGGCTCTCGGCGATGATCGGGCGCGCACCGCGCGCCCCGTCGAGCTGCCGGCGCAGGGTCCAGACCTCGGTGCGGTCGGCGACGAACGCGGTCACGCCGACGACGTGGTCCGTCTCGTCGCGAAGCTGGGCCGTCGTGATCTCGACCCACAGCTCGCGCTCACCGGGGGCGAGCCGCTCGCGGCAGCCGTCGACCGGCTGGCCGTGCTCGAGCGTCCAGCTCAGCGGGCAGTCGGTCTCGCACTTCTCGCCGCGCAGCACGTCCATGCAGGTCCGCCCGATCGCGTCCTGCGCCGCGATTCCGGTGATCCGCTCCATCCGCCGCGAGAACGACCGGATCACGCGGTCGTGGTCGACGGTCAGCACGCCGTCACCGATCGAGTCGACGATCTGCTCGGTCCGCTCCTTCTCGCGGCGGATGACCGCGTTGACCTCCTCGAGCTCGAGGATCATGTCGCGCAGCCTGTCCATGCTGCGGAAGTTCTCGATCACGCCGATCCGCCGCCCCTGCTCGTCGAGAAACGGCCCTGCCGTGAAGCAGTAGGAACACTGCCCGTGGGGCTCGCCGAGACACAGATTGAAGTGAACCTGCGTGCCCGCGTCGTCGAGTTCGAGCGCCTCGGGAGCGATCCGCTCGAGCACGTCCGGGGCGACCAGCTCGGCGAGCTGCCGGCCGGCGAGGTCCTCGTCGGCCGGCCGGCCGACCATCTCGGCGAACGCCCGGTTGGCGTAGAGGACCCGTCCCGCGTCGTCGACGATCACGATGCCGTCGGTGACGTGGGCGAGGATGCGCTCGGGAGCGAGCTGCCGGTCGGTCGGGCGCGCCATCGGCTCTCCGTCCGCTCGATCGTTCATTCTAGCGGCGCGGGGCGCCTGTCGCGGCGAGCCGGCGGACCGCCGGGCGCTCGGCGAGCGGCGGGCCGCCGCGGCGCCGGCCGATCTCGGCCAGGCCGCTCGGCGACAGGTGGCGCAGGCGTGCCCCCGCAGGATCCGCGGCCAGCGCCTCGCTGATCGCGCCGGCGAGCCTCTCGCGTCCCGGGCCGGTCGCCGGAGCGAGGAAGTCGACCACGATCGTCCCGCCCAGACCGCGCAGCCGGATCTGCCGCACGATCTCCGGCAGCGCGGCGAGGTCGAACGAGAGCGCAGGATCCGTGCCGGTCGTCGCCGCAGCTCCCGCGGTGTCGAGATCGACCGTCGCGCACGCCGCCGTCGTCTCGACGATCAGCCGCCCGCCCCCGCGCAGCGGCACCTCCGGCACGAGCGCCTCGCGCAACGCGTCGCGCAGGCCGAACGTCCCGAGGACCTCGCCGGCGTCGCGTCGTCGCTCGACCGGCAGCGGCCAGGACTCATCCGTGTCCGCCGACGTCCCGGCGGCGAGGACGATCCGTTCGGCCCGCGCCGCGAGCCGGTCGCGCACGAACGCCCGCACCGGATCCGGCGCGGGACGCAGCAGCGAGGGAACCGGAGCGGACGACGCGCGCGCGAGCAGCTCGCGCGCCTCGGCGGCGAGCCGCGTCGCCTCGGCGACGAGGACCTCATCGTCGACACCGAGCGCTGCGGAGCGCGCGACGAGGCGCAGATCGTCGCCGGCATGGGGCGCGAGGATCCGCTCGAGACGCGCGTGGTCCCCCGTTTCGGCGATCCGCCGGCTGACGCCGGTGCCGCCGCGCCCGGGCAGGCAGACGACGCGGTCCCCGGCGAGCGCGAGGGCACGGGTGACCCGCACCCCCTTGCCGGGCTCCGCATCGCGGACGACCTGCACCGGAAGGACGGTGCCCGCCTCGAGCGAGGTCACGGGCGGGTCGGTCCGGTCTCCGACGAGCAGTCCGGAACGCGCGAGGCCGAGGTCGACGAACACGCCGTCGACCGCGGGACGGCGCGCGAGCACCCGGGCGCGGAACACGGCGCCGGCGAGGCGCTCCTCGCGCTCGCCGACGACGTCGAGTTCGGACACGCGTCCGCGCTCGACGAGCGCGCACCAGCGGTCGGCCCCTTCGCGGGCGATCACGAAGAACGGCGCGGCGGGCACGGGACGTCCGGTCGGTCAGCGGGCCAGCAGGGGCGAGACGAGCCGGCCGTTGCTCTCGGCGAGCAGCCGCTCGCGCTCGAGCACCACCTCGTCCCGTCCCGGCAGGCCGTCGAGCAGCGCGTCGAGCAGTTCGCCGGGCCGGACACTTCCGCCCGGATCGAGCTTCAGCGTGAAGACCAGGCTTCCGTCGGTGTCGACCGACAGGCTCTCGACCCCGGCGCGCAGGTCGACGCGCCGTTCCCTGCCCTTGCGCACGCGGACGATCTCGACGCGATCCTGCGCGAGAAACGCGTCGGTGCGGCGGCGCAGCTCGGCCGCCGACGCGCCGGGCACCCGGGCGCGATAGCTCGCGCGCCGGATCGCCTCCTGCAGCGATGTCCGCCCGCCGCCGCCGGGCAACGGCACCAGCGCGGTGAAGCGCAGGCCCGCGGGCAGCGCACCGTTGATCCGCTCGAGGAACCGGTCCGGATCGAGACGCTCGGCGGTCTCGAAATCGAGGTACTCCTCGCGGGAGGCGATGCCGAGCCCGAGCGCCGGGGACAGCGCCAGCTTCGGCTTCGGCTTGAAACCCTTCGTGTGCTCGAGCAGCACGCCCGCGCGCCGGAACGACTGCGCGAGCGCCCGGACCAGGTCGAGGTGCCCGAGGAACCGTGCCGGACCGCGCTTCTCGAACCGCGCCCGCCAGCGGTACACCGGGGCCGGCGGTTCGTCTGGCTCGGCGGGGACCGGCGCGGCGGTCGCGGGCGCCGCCTCGCTCCCCGCCGGCGACGCGGCCGGCAGCCGCGGCGGCTCGCCGGGCCAGCGGGGCTTCTCTGACAGCACGCCCTGGACGCACTCGACGGCGAACGGCGCGCACCCGGCGCACGAGGTCGGGCCGCACGGCACGACCGTCCGCGCCTCAAACGCCCGCCTGTACTCGTGCTCGAGCCAGCGGCGGCGGAGCTGCGTGTCGATCACCTCCCACGGCAGCTCGGCGTCGAGCGGGATGTCGCGCGTGGCCAGCGTGTCGGCGTCGATCCCCTCGGCGGCGAACGCCTCGCGCCACGCGTCGAGCCGCAGGTGCTCGCTCCAGGCGTCGAGCACCGCGCCGCGCCGGTACGCGCCGAGGATCGCGCGGCCGACGGACCGGTCCGCCCGCGAGAGCACGCCCTCGAGCCACGATTCGGCCGGCGGATGGTGCTTGAACGTCACGCCCCGCGGGAGCCGGCGGCGCAGGCGCTGCTGGCGCGCCTCGAACACCTCGCCGGGAACCATGCCGCACCACTGGAACGGCGTGAACGGCTTGGGCACGAACGTCGACGCCGAGCACGTGATGCGGACCTTGTTGCCGCCGATCCTGCGCCCCACGGCGAGGATCTTCTCCGCCAGCTCCGCGATCCCGTCGACGTCCTCGTCGGTCTCGGTCGGCAGCCCGAGCATGAAGTAGAGCTTGATCAGCTTCCAGCCGGCGACGAACGCCAGCCGGCACGCCTCGAGGATCTGCTCCTCGGTCAGGTTCTTGTTGATCACATCGCGCAGGCGCTGCGTGCCCGCCTCGGGCGCCATCGTGAATCCGCTCTTGCGCACACGCCGGACCTGCTCGGCGAGCGTCTCGGTCATCGTCGACGCGTGCAGCGAGCCGAGACTGACGGAGATCCTGCGCGGCTCCATCTCGTCCATCAGCGCGGTCATCAGCGGCTCGGCCGGACCGTACTCGCCGGTGTTGAGCGACGAGAGCGAGAACTCGTCGTAGCCGGTCGCGGCGAGGCTGGCGCGGATGCCGTCGGCGACCGCCACCGGGTCCCGCTCGCGCGTCGGGCGGTAGACGTAGCCGGCCTGGCAGAAGCGGCAGCCGACCGGGCAGCCGCGCATCACCTCCCACGAGACGCGGTCGTGGACGATCTCCGCGTGCGGCACGATGATGCGCGACGGAAACGGATGCCGGTCGAGTTCGTAGACGATCGCCCGGCGCACCCGCGCGGGCACGTCCTCGCCGGCCCGCGGCCGGGGGATCAGCATCCCGAGGCGCGGTTCCGGCTCGACGTCGTAGAGCGACGGGACGTACCAGCCCTCGAGCCGGGCGACCTGGCGCAGGATCTCGAGCCGCGGGGCCCCCGCGTCGCGCAGCCGCTCGTACAGCGCGAGCATCGCCGGCAGCGCCTCCTCGGCGTCGCCGACCAGGATCGCGTCGGCGAAGTCGGCGAACGGCTCCGGGTTGAAGATCACGGGGCCGCCCATCAGCACGAGCGGATCGCGCTCGCCGCGTTCGGCGGACGTCAGCGGAATCCCGCCCAGCTCGAGCATCGCGAGCACGTTGGTGATCGTCAGCTCCGACTGCATCGAGAAGCCGACCAGGTCGAACTCGCGCAGCGGGCGGCGCGTCTCGAGCGTGGTCAGCGGCAGGCGGCGCTCGCGCAGCAGGTCGAGCATGTCCCGCCACGGCATGAAGCAGCGCTCGGCGGCCCAGGTCTCGCGCTCGTTGAGCAGCGCGTAGAGGATCCGGTAGCCGAGATGCGACATTCCGATCTCGTAGACGTCGGGAAACGCGAGGGCCATCGACACGCGCACGTGCGCCGGGTCCTTGACGACCTGGTTCCACTCGCCGCCGACGTAGCGCGTCGGCTTGTCGACCCGCGTGAGCAGGGTGTCGAGCGCCTCGGCGAGGCTCGGGCAGTCCGCCGGCTGGTTCATCGGAAGGTCCCCGCGGAAGCCGAACGCGCCGCCCGCGGTGCGGTGCGGCGCGTCCCGGTCCCGGTCAAACGAGGATAGGCCGAACCGTAAGCGGTCTCAACCGCCGGCCGGCGCGGACGCCCGCGGATCGCCGTGGAGAGGCGCGGACGGGAGCCCGCCGGACCGGCCGTCGAGCGGCAGATTTCGGCTTGCCCGAGCCTGCGCGACGCGGTTCCTTATCGCCGACCCGATCTGCAGGAGGGAGCGTCGCGAGCGCCGCAGGAGGATGGCCGGTACGCGGGACGGGACATACGCCCGCCGACACCGGCCGGGGACCCGGCGCCGGGAGACTCCCAGCAATGCATCATCTTCGACCCGTCGGGCGCCTTGCCGTTCTGGCGCTCGTCTGCCTGGCAGCCAGCCTCGCCGCCACGGCGACCGCGATCAACGACGTGCGTCTCGCCGCCGACTGCGACGGCTACACGCTGTTCATCGAGGGCAGCAACTTCGACGAGGGCGCCGTCCTGACCGTCGAATACCAGTTCGTGCTGACATACCTCGGCGCGGATCCGGATCTCGGCGACATCCTCGTCGCCGGCTCCGTCGACGTCACGTGCGATCCGTTCGAACCGATCCCGGGAGGCACCACCTGCTCGCCGTCGCTCGAGATCCGCGTGCCGTGGACCGACGAGCTGGGCGGACCGATTCCGTGCGGCGAGTACGAGCTCGACACGACGACCAGCCTGGGTACGTGCGACTCGATCGCCTCCCACTGGTCGTGGATCAACTTCTACGGCTCCCGCCTGTGCAACAACCTGCATCCGACCGGCTGGGAGTCGCCGGACGCCGACCCGTACCCGGACTGGGACGGATTCCTGTCGTGCTCGTGCGACCACGGTCCCGAGATCTGCCGCACGCCGGGCTTCTGGGGGACGCACGCCGGCACCGAGCGTCGCGGACACGGCCAGTGCGGCCGCAAGCCGAAGCGCCGCGGCCGCAACATCACCCGGGAAGTGCTCGATGCGGCGATCCCGCCGGTGATGGTCTGCGGCGAGATCCTCGACAACACGACGGTCGGCATGTTCGGCTCGGCGCTCGAGTCGCTCTGCGTGCGCCCGCGCGGCGACCGGCGGCTCCAGCTCGCCCGCCAGCTCACGGCGACCGCGCTCAACTGCGTGATGACCAACGGAAGCGGCGACTGCGCCGGCGTGAGCATCGAGGACACGTTCGCCTCGTGCAACATGGCCTGCGCCAACGGATGGGACGACGAGATCGGCGACTGCATCCGGGCGCTCGACTGCTTCAACAACGGCGGGCGACTGCTCGACAACGGCATGTGCCAGATCGGCACCTGCGAGGACGACCCGTCGATGCCGTGCGCCAGCGACCGCGACTGCGGCAGCGGTGACGACGATCACGGCTCGTCGTGGGACGGCGATGACGACGGCGATGACGACCACCACGACGGCGACCGTCATGACGACGACGAGGATGACGATCATCACGACCGCGGGGATCGTGATCGCGACGATCGTCACGACGACGGCGACCGTGGCGGCCGCTGCATCCCGCTGCCGGGCAACTGCCACGACCAGCCGCTGGTCAACGACGACCTCGGCCTCGACTTCGATCCGCCCGGGCCCGCCGGCAGCGCCAAGGCCTGCCGCAGGGCGCGGAAGAACCACTGCACGATCTTCGGGGGCTGCGGGGACTGAGGCGCACCGCGCTCTCTCCTCCTCGCCGGTCGCTGGAGGGAGGTCGGCCAACGAAGGGGCGGGGCGCCACGGCGTCCCGCCCCACTTCGTCCGGTCAGCGGGCCAGCTCGATCAGCCGGTCGAGCAGGGCGGGATACGGCAGGCCCGAGGCTTCCCACAGCCGCGGGTACATCGAGATCGGCGTGAATCCGGGAAGCGTGTTGACCTCGTTGAGCACGAGCTGTCCGGTGGTCCGCGACAGCAGGAAGTCGACCCGCGCCATCCCGGCCAGATCGAGCTCGGCGAACGCGCGCAGCGCCATGTCGCGGATGCGGCCGGCCAGGTCCTCGTCGAGCGGCGCCGGGATCAGCAGCTTCGATTCCGGATCGCGGTACTTCGCCTCGTACGAGTAGAACTCGCCGTGGGGGACGATCTCCCCGCACACCGACGCGGCGGGAGGGTCGCCGTCGAGCACGGCGACCTCGATCTCGCGCGCGTCCGGAACGGCGCGTTCGAGCACGACCTTGCGATCGACGGCCTGCGCAGCGTCGATCGCGGCCGCGAGCTCGCCCTCGGCGGAGACCTTCGAGATGCCGACGCTCGAGCCGGCCCGCGCCGGCTTGACGAACAGCGGCAGCCCCAGCCGCTCGAGCGCCCGGCGTCGCGCGTCCGGGTCGGCAGCGCACGGTCCCGCGAGCACGACGTCCTCGACGACCGGGATCCCGGCCGCGGCGAGCATCCGCCGGCAGCGGTCCTTGTCCATCGCCAGCGCCGAACCGAGCACGCCGGCGCCGACGCAGCGCACGCCGGCCAGCGCGAACACCCCCTGCAGCGTGCCGTCCTCGCCGTGCTCGCCGTGGATGATCGGAAACGCGACGTCGAGCGGCGGCGCGACGAGCCCGCCCGTCTGCCTCTCGCGCATCCACCGCTGAGCCGGGCACCGCGGCCCCCG
>RFIB01000273.1 GCA_003695625.1 Acidobacteriota bacterium
CGGCGGTGCGCAGGTTCTTCGAGAAGCTGCGTGGACGGAACTGAAGGACGCCCGGGTCCTGCTCAGCATCGGACCGCTCCGATCGACCGACGCCCCGCCCCGCTCCTCTCACTTCGCGAGAGGTCGCCGCCAGACTTCATACACTGCCTGGCGCTCTCTCTCCCAGTATTCCAGCTCGTCCATTCCCGGCTCCAGTCGTCCCAGCTTTCGCGCGAATTCGAAGAAACCCGCGCCCGGCTTGCCGCTCGCCCCAACGGCAACCGCGCTGAGCATCGGCCGCCCAGCCAGAACCTCGTCCTCGGAGATCTCTCCCAGGAGATGCCCTGTTTCCCTGCCCATGTGGCTGCCCTGCTGCGGAAGCCCCATGATCACGGCAATATCCTGATACGTGGTCAGACCCCGGTATTCCGCCGCAAGAACGAGCTCGCGCATCACTCGATGGTAGACCGGCTGACCTCGGTACTTGTCCTTCACAACCTTCATAAACTGCTCTCCTCCAGGCACACGTAGAAGCCTTTCCTCTCCCGAACAGCGCTTCTCGTCCAATCATCATACGGCCGATTTCCTTGCCGATGAAGCAGTCGCATGCGCGACGCGGGCGGCGACCCGGGAACCGGGGCGAGAGTGCCCGGTCCGGCGGGCAGCGTGCGCCACGCCTCTCGGCCGTCCGCTCAACAGCAGGCTCTGCCGGCCGTTCCTCTCGGGACCACGGCGCGGATTCCATCAACTCGGTGTCTCGGAAACCGCGGCCGCTACATATCCGCTGCAACCTGGCTGCGATGTGACACTTCACGTCGCCCTCGGCCAAGAAAGCCCGGTGCCCCGCCGGAAGCCTTCGGCAAGCCGGCGCGGTCGGAATCTCGCCAACCAGACTGCGGTTGATCGTCTCCATTGGCCGCGGCCGTCTAACGGCGCGCCGATCAGCAGCAGGCGCCGCAGGCAACCGTCGGCTTCATCTGCGTCTTAGGTTGTCAGCCGTCGCGCGTCGTCCCATCATTCTGTCGCCCTGCTCGTGGGCGGTCTACGTCCGCGCGTATCGTCAGTCAACGGGTGGCCACGGGCGCGGAAGATCTAGAAGGTCCGCGACGTCCACACCGGACCGATCCACAAGGCGCTCCCTTCGCTCGTCTGGAACGAGCTGGGGGAGCGGCCAGAGCTTGATCGGTAGTGGTTTCGCCGCAAACGGGTTGTGGATCAACACGGGACTCTGGTGGATAGTCCACTCCGCGAGGTTGTTGGCGATCAGCGCCGCACTCACACGGGTATTGCGGGGGCCCGTTGGACCGAACCAGGCCCCGTCTCTCTTCCGCCCACAACTCTGGTCAAGCGACCCGTCGGCATTCCTGCGAATCTCGACGTATTCCTTACCGAACAAGGCATTCATAATATCGCTCGTGTCAACGTGCTCCGCGATGACGTTCACGGCAATCACGTAGGGAAGGTCCAGTGGTCCGTACCTCGTGGCCTTGTTGCACACAGCGGCGCGGATCGCCTTGTGACTCTCCAGGATCTCGACTTCCGGCATCGTGATGCCGATCGGCCTGACGCCGGGCGTTCCTCGAAGACCAGGAGACTTTGCAACTGGGAAAAACGACAAGTCCCAGCCGTCATGTGACCAATCAAAGCGTGGTAGCGCGTCAAAGCCGCCAACAGACAGTACTTCGCCGAGGGCGTCGGGATCCTTGGTACGAAGCCATCGAGAGAGCGCGTCGGCCAGCTTCCGGCCCGCGGGGGGCGTCGAGGGCGCCCCACGGACTCTAATGGCGAGAAAGAAATTGGGAGACTCCATCGCATCAATGGCGTCGTAAACCTGGGCTGCGCGGGCGCCTGCTGCCTCCTCCTCGCGGGAGGGCAGTGCCAGGGTCGCCTCCACATAGAACTGCGGCCCCTCCGCGTTTACTGCCAAGTAGTCGGGGCGATTGCCCGTTCCCCGAAGGTCCGGATGAACCTCCACGTCGTAGCCGATACGGGACAATAGCTCGTGAAGATATAGCTCGAAGAATGCCCCTTGGTGCTGAGAATCCGTGGACGAGCGAAAACGGGCGCGCAAGTCGGCCCTAGTGAAATCAGGAACCCGCGAGAACCACCGCTCAAGCAGCGCACGAATGACTTTGCAGGGCTGCCGTCCCGAAGCATTCAAATAAACAAAAACAGGCTCTCCGTATCGCTTCGGACGCACGTTTCTCCGTTCGAGCTCATCGAACAGCGTCATCTTGACTGGATCGCTCATTTATTGAAGAACCTAACCCGAAGTCGTCAGCTCCGCGTCGGCGGACAGGCGACAGCTCCCCGCTCCCCCGGCGGTGCCTGCCGAAAACCGATCATACACCGGAACATGCGTACACTGAAGGGGTTCACTTGCAGATCCTCTGGACCGCTCGCGCGAGCTGCGGGTCCGGATTCGCGCGGGATCGCCCGGGACCCTTGGCGGGAGACGAGTTGGCACTGGGAGGGGGGGAAGGCAGCCGCGGCGGGGTGATGAAAAGACCCGCACGGCGCGGATGGCGGCTCTGCTTTCTGGCAGACGCATGGCGACCGAGCCGTGGGGCGCGTGCGACCGGGTCCTTCCGGGAATCCCGATCCGCCCGGCGGGGGTGCGACCACCAGCGGCGCGGTGCCCCGATTCCGGCCGCGGCAGCCGGCGGGCTCGGCGTTGCCGTCACGAAGCGCTGCGCTTCTTCTCCTTGCCGGCATCCTCGGCGGCGGCGGCGCGCGCCTTGGCGTAGTAGCCGCGCTTGTAGTGGCGGTAGCGGTAGTAGCTGCCGGAGGCGTCGTCGCCGGCCTCGTCGTTGAGAACCGCACCGAGCAGCGGGGCCTTGATCTTGCGCAGCGCCTCGCAGACCTCGCGGACCGCGTCCTTGGGGGTGCGCAGCGCGCGCGCGACGAGGATCACGCCCTCGATCGCGGGCACGATGCTGTACGCGTCGGCGAACACCAGCGTCGGCGGCGTGTCGACGATGACGAACTCGGCCCCGTGCCGCTCGCGCAGCGCGCGCACGACCGCCCGCACCCGCTCGGGGTCGAGCAGGGTCGCCGGATCCGGCGGACACGGCCCGCCGGGCACCAGTGCCAGATTGTCGTAACGCGTCTCGAACAGCACGTCGTCGAGCCCGGTCGCCCCCGCCAGCACGTTGGCCAGACCGCGGTCGCGCGGCGCCTTGAACGCCCTGTGCAACCGCGGATGCCGCAGGTCCGCGTCGAGCAGCACGACGCGGTCCCCGAACGCCGCCAGCGTCCGCGCCAGGTTGGCGCTGAACGTGCTCTTCCCCTCCCCCGGCAGCGCCGAGGTGACCATCAGCACGCGCGGCGGCCCGCCGGGGTGCGAGAGCAGCAGTGACGAACGCAGCGTGCGGAACGCCTCCTCGACACTGTGCGCTCCCGGCGCGACGACCGGCGACGCGCCCTCGCGTCGCTTGCGCGAGAACACCAGCCGCGGCCGGGGCGGCCCCTCCACGTGCGGCACGCTGCCGAGCACCGGCAGCCCGCCCAGCTCGCCGAGCTGCTCGACGCTGCGCACCTTGTTGTCGCGCGCCTCGGCCGCAAACGCCGCGCCGATCCCGAGAAACAGTCCGAGCAGCGCCGAAAGCGCCAGATCGAGCCGGTAGCGCGGCACCGCCGGCCGCTCGGGCGGCGTCGCCGGCGCGACGACCGAGACCTGCCGCTCGAGGATCGAGCGCAGGTCCTTGGCGATCCCGATCTCCTCGCGCCGCGCCAGCAGCCGGTCGAGCACCTGCCGCTTCTGCTCGTACTCGCGATACAGCCGGTCGTAGTCCTGGGCCCGCCGCTGCAGCGCGTCGGTGGCGGCGAGTTCCTGCTGGAACAGCGCCTGCAGCCGTGCCTCGCGCGTGCGCGCCAGCTCGAGGTCCGCCCGGGCCGCGCCGACCGCCTCCTCGAACACCGCCGCGGCCCGCTCGGCGAGCCGCACGCGCGCCTCGGCGATCGCGCGCGAGAGCTCGCGCACCTCGGGCCAGTCCGGCCCGAACCGCGTCCGCAGCTCCTCGAGCCGCTGCTCGCGCGAGGCCAGCTCCTCGCGCAGCCGCACCACCAGCGGGTCGCTGCGCACCGCCTCGATCGACAGCGGCTCGGCGCCGTCGAGCGCCTCGACGCGCGCCTCGGCCGCCGCCCGCTCGCGCTTGGCCTCGGTCAGCGCCTGGTCGAGCGCCACCAGCCGCTCGCTGCCCATCTCGTCGCTGCCGCGCGCCAGCACCGGCCCGAGCCGACGGCGCTCCTCGGCCAGCCGGCGCTCGAGCTCGAGCAGCTCGGCCTGGGCGTCCTCGATCCTGCGATCGAGAAACTCGCTCGCCCCCCGGCGCGCGTCGGTGCCGCTCTCGACGAAGAAGTCGCGGTAGGCGCGCACGACGGCGTTGACGATCCGCGCGGCGATCTCGGGATCGCGATGCCGGTACGACACGCGCACCACGTTCGACTTCTCGAGCGGCGCGACGTCGAGCCCCGCGCCGAGCATCTCGACCAGGTCGCCGTCGTCCGGCGGCTCCCACGCGGCGAGGTCCTCCTCGTCCTCGGGTCGCAACGAGGCGAGCAGCAGCTCGCGCAGCCCGTCGTTGTCCAGCGCCCGCTCGAGCACCGCCGGATCGCGCATCAGCAGGTATTGGGTCTGGTAGAACCGCTCGGTGTCGAAGAAGCCGACCGGTGCGCTGACGACGTCCTCGCTGTCGAGCACGCGCGGCATCGTCTTCTCGATGATCAGCCGCGCCGACGCCTCGTACAGCGGCGTGCGGAGGAACGTCACCACCGCGCCGACGAGCAGCACCTCGAGCGCGATCGCCGCGACGAGCCAGCGCCGCTGCCACAGCACGCGGCGCAGGGCGTCGAGATCCCACTCCCCGCCGGTCGGGGGTTCCCTGCGGTACGGTTCGCTGGCGGCCATCGGGGCCTCCGGGCGCACGGCGTGGGCGATGCCGGCGGCACGATCGGCGCCGACTCTAGCGGATTCTCCCCTGTCGGATCAATCGGCCCCGGCCGGGTCAGGCCGGAATCCGCTCGCGGAACCAGGCGATCGTGCGCTCGAGCCCCTCGGCGAGCGCGACCTTCGGCCGGTAGCCGAGCAGCCGCTCGGCCTTCGAGATGTCGGCGAGCGAGTGCTGGATGTCGCCGGGACGCGGGGGCCGGAACACCGGCTCGATCCGGCGCCCGATCGCCGTGCCGATCGCGTCGACCAGGTCGAGCAGCGAGATCCGTTCGCCGCAGGCGATGTTGTAGAACTCCCCGCACGCCTCGGCGGGCGCCGCGGCGGCGAGCAGGTTCGCCTCGACGACGTTCTCGATGAAGGTGAAGTCCCGCGTCTGGGTGCCGTCGCCGTTGACCGGCGCCGGTTCGCCGCGCAGCATCGACGTGACGAACTTCGGGATCACCGCGGCGTAGTCCGAGGCCGGATCCTGGCGCGGGCCGAACACGTTGAAGTAGCGCAGCGCGACCGTCTCGAGGCCGTACAGCCGGTGGAACAGCACGCAGTACGTCTCGGCCGCGAGCTTGTCGAGCCCGTAGGGCGAGATCGGCTCGCGCGGCATCGTCTCGACCTTGGGCAGCGTCGGGGACTCGCCGTAGAGCGAGCTGGACGAGGCGGCGACGAACCGCCGCACGCCGCGGTCACGGGCCTCGAGCAGCAGGTGCAGCGTGCCGGTCACGTTGACCTGATGCGAGGCGAGCGGATCGTCGACCGACCGCGCGACCGAAGGCAGCGCCGCCTGGTGGAACACCACCTCGGCGCCGTCGACCGCGCGGGCGACGGTCGCGCGGTCGCGCACGTCACCCTCGATCAGCGTGAACCGCCCACCGCCCGCGGCGGCCCAGCGCTCGGCCTCGGCGAGGTTCTCGCGGCGGCCGGTCGCGAAGTTGTCGAGCACGACGACGTCCTCGCCGCGCCCGAGCAGCGCCTCGACCAGGTTCGAGCCGATGAATCCGGCGCCGCCGGTGACCAGGCATCGCATCGCTCAGACACTCCTTCGGGCCGCCGGAACCGTCAGCGGCCGACTCCACGGTACCGGATGCCGAGCTCGCGCACACGCTCCGGCTCGTACACGTTGCGCAGGTCGACGACGACCGGCTCGGCGAGCAGGTCGCGGACCCGCGCCAGGTCCAGGTTGCGGAACTGGTTCCACTCGGTGCCGATCACCAGCGCGTGCGCCCCCTCGCACGCAGCGTACTCGTCGGGAGCCAGCTCGCCGTCGAAACCCGCCGCGCGCGCCGCCGGTCCGGCGACGGGGTCGAACGCGCGCACCCGCGCGCCTTCGCGCGCGAGCAGCGCGGCGATCTTGAGCGGCGCCGACTCGCGCACGTCGTCGGTGTTCGGCTTGAACGCCAGCCCGAGCAGCGCGATCGTCCGCCCGGCCAGTTCCCCGCCGGCCGCCTCGCGGATCCGCGCCACCATCTTCGCCGGCCGCTCCTCGTTGACCCGCACCGCGGCCTCGATGATCCGCAGCGGGCTGTCGTGCTCCTCGGCAGTGGCAAGGATCGCCTGGGTGTCCTTCGGAAAGCACGAGCCGCCGTAGCCGGGGCCCGGATGCAGGAACTTCGCGCCGATCCGCCGGTCGAGGCCCATCCCGCGCGCGACGTCGTGCACGTCGACGTCGAGCCGTTCGCACAGGTCGGCCATCTCGTTGATGTACGAGATCTTCACCGCAAGGAACGCGTTCGAGGCGTACTTGACCAGCTCCGCGGCGCGCCGGCGCAGCAGCAGGATCGGCGTCTCGATCAGGTACAGCGGTCGGTAGAGATCGCGCAGGATCGCCGCCGCCTGCTCGTCCTCGGCGCCGATGACGACCCGGTTGGGCCGCATGAAGTCCTCGATCGCGGCCCCCTCGCGCAGGAACTCCGGATTGGAGGCCACGCTGAACGGGTGCGCCCCGCCGGTCCGCTCGCGGATCAGCGCCTCGATCCGGTCACCGGTGCCGACCGGGACGGTCGACTTGGTGACGATCACCTTGTACTCGTCGAGGGCGTCGGCGATCTGCTCGGCGACCCGGTACACGGCGCTGACGTCGGCGCGGCCGCGGCGGTCCTGCGGCGTGCCGACGGCGATGAACAGCACGAGGTTGTCGCGGACCGCGTGCGCGAGGTCGGTGGTGAACCGCAGCCGCCCGGCGGCGCGGTTGCGCTCGACGAGGGCCTCGAGGCCCGGTTCGTAGATCGGGATCCGGCCCGCCTCGAGCGCGGCGATCTTGTCGGCGTCCTTGTCGACGCAGGTCACCGTCGTGCCGAACTCGGCGAAGCACGCCCCCGAGACCAGGCCGACATACCCGGTGCCGATCATCGCGATGTTCACCGGCCCGCCTCCCCGCGCCCGCGGAACCACGCGACGTAGCGCCGGATGCCGTCCTCGACCGGCACCTGCGGATCGTAGCCCAGCTCGTCGCGCGCCCTGCGGATGTCGGCCCATGTCGCCGGGACGTCGCCCGGCTGCTCCGGCAGCCGCTCGATCTGCGGCGTGACGCCGAGCGCCTCGCCGATCAGCTCGATCAGCCGCGCGAGCGACGTCGTCCGCGACTCGCCGAGATTGTAGATCCGGTAGCCCTCGCCCCGGTCGAGCGCCGCGAGCACCCCCGCGACGATGTCGTCGATGTAGGTGTAGTCGCGGCGCGAGGTGCCGTCGCCGTACATCGGCACCGGCCGGCCCTCGGCGATCCGCCGCGTGAACGAGGCGATCGCCATCTCCGGCCGCTGCCGCGGCCCGTAGACGGTGAAGAACCGCAGGCCGATCATCGTCATGCCGTGGAGGCGCGAGTAGACGTGGGCCTGCAGCTCGTTGGCCTTCTTGGTCGCCGCGTACGGCGAGACGGGGTGATCCACGGGGTCGTCCTCGGCGAACGGCAGCTTCTCGTTGCCGCCGTAGACGCTTGAACTGGACGCGTAGATCACCCGCGTGATACCTGCGGCGCGCGCCGCCTCGAACACGACCGCCGAGCCGCGCACGTTGACGTCGGCGTACAGCTCCGGGTCGGCCAGCGACGGCCGCACGCCGGCCCGCGCCGCGAGGTGGATCACCGCGTCGACGCGATGCTCCGCGAGCACCCGGTCGACCAGTGCCCGGTCGCGCAGGTCGCCCTCGACGAGGGTGAACCCGGGGGCGGCCAGCGCGGCGGCCAGGTTCTCGCGCTTGAGCGCCGGGTCGTAGAACGGGTCGAAGTTGTCGAGGCCGACAACGGTGTCGCCGCGGGCCAGCAGATGGTCGACGACGTGGGAGCCGATGAAGCCGGCCGCGCCGGTGACCAGCACCGCCCCGCCGGCCGGGCTCACAGCTTGACGACCCGCGGGGAGTCGGTGCCGAGCTGCTTCGTCGCGTTGCGCGTGTCGAACACGAGCTGCGCGTTGTCGACGACCAGCCGATAGTCGACCCCGCTGTGGTCGGTCAGGATCAGCACCACGTCGTGGGCGGCCACGCTCTCCGCGGTCAGCGGCACACGCTCGACCGGCGTGCCGTCGAGCGAGAACTCGCTGACGTGCGGGTCGTACCAGCTCAGCCGCGCCCCGCGCTCGGCGAGCAGCGTCATCACGTCGATCGCCGGCGACTCGCGCGTGTCGGCGCAGTCGCGCTTGTAGGCCACGCCGAGCGCGAGGATCCGCGAGCCCTTGAGCGGCAGGCCGCGGTCGTTGAGCAGCTCGGTCAGCCGGTGCACGACGTGCATCGGCATCGAGCGGTTGATCTCCGAGGCGAGGTCGATGAACCGGGTGAAGTAGTTCAGCGAGCGGAGCTTCCAGCTCAGGTAGTGCGGATCGATCGGGATGCAGTGCCCCCCGAGCCCCGGACCGGGATAGAACGGCATGAACCCGAACGGCTTGGTCGCCGCGGCGTCGATGATCTCCCACACGTCGAGGCCGAGCTTCTCGCAGATCACCGCGATCTCGTTGACCAGCCCGATGTTGATCAGCCGGAACGTGTTCTCGAGCAGCTTGACCATCTCGGCGGCCCGAGCCGACGACACGGGATGCACGGCCGGGATCGCGCGGCGGTAGACCTCGGCAGCGACCTTCGAGCAGGCCGGCGTGACGCCGCCGACGACCTTCGGCGTGTTCTCGGTCTTGTACTTCGGGTTCGACGGATCGACGCGCTCGGGCGAGAACGCGAGGAACCAGTCGCGGCCGACCTCGAGCCCGCGCTCGGCGAGCATCGGCAGCACGGCCTCCTCGGTCGTGCCCGGGTAGGTCGTCGACTCGAGCACGACGAGCTGGCCGCGGCGCAGCCGGCCGGCGATCTCCCGCGTCGCCGCCAGCACGTACGAGATGTCCGGGTCGAGCGTCTTGCGCAGCGGCGTCGGCACGCAGATCAGGATCGCGTCCATCTCGGCGAGCCGGTCGAAGTCGGTCGTCGCGTGCAGCCGCCCGGCCTCGACCTGGGCGCGGACCTGCTCGTCGGTGACGTCCCCGATGTAGCTCCGTCCGGCCGTGATCGCGTCGACCTTGCGCTGGTCGACGTCGAAACCGGTCACGCTGTAGCCGCCGCGGCAGAAGACCTCCGCCAGCGGCAGGCCGACGTAGCCGAGGCCGATCACGCCGACCTCGAGCAGACCCTGCTCGATGCGGCGCAGCAGTTCGCCGGCGGCCTCCGGCATCACCTCGCTCTGGGTCATCTCGTCTCCGGTTGTCCGGCAGGCCCCCTCCCGGCGCCCCGAGACCGGGGCCGGCCCTGCACGCGGGTCAATATGACCCCATCCCGGGCGGCTTTCCAGCCTATTTGGCTGCCTCGGCGTCCCTCGCGGCCGCCCTGGCGCCGCGCCGGTGGTAGCGCCGCAACAGCCAGCTCGCGACCCGGCTCTCCCGGACCCCGCGGATCAGCAGCTGGGCGTCGTCGTGGAGCTTGCGGTCGTTGACCAGCAGGCCGAGCGTGCCCTGGCCCTCGTCGATCTTGCGGGTGATCGACGCGAGGTGCGCGATCGTCTCGTCGAGGTTGCCGGCGACACGCTCGCCCCACGCCTCGTCGGCGACCAGCCGGCCGGCGAGTCCCTCGCCGCCCTCGAGCCGGTCGGCGATCGCGCGCAGCGCGGTGGCGATCCGGCCGAGGTCGCCGACGAACGCGTCGGCCTCGCCGGCGGAGGTCATCTGTCCGAGGATCCCCTCCCCGCGCGCAAGGCGCTCCGTCGTCTCGCGCAGCCCGGCGATCGCCGCAGCCAGGTCACCGGTCACCTGCTCGGCGTAGTCGCGGTCGGCGACGATCCGGCCGGCGAGCCCCTCGCCCCGGGCCAGCCGGCGCAGCAGCGTCTGGGCCTCCTCGAGCGTGCCGACGAGCTTGTCGAGCCCCTCGCGGCCGAACTCCGGGTCGACGATCGCCTTGCCGAGCAGCCCCTTGCCGGAGCGGATCGCGCCGAGGATCTCGCCGAGGTCGGCGGCGATGTCCTCGAAGCGGTCGGCGATCGTGCCGCCCTTCTCGAACAGCGACTCCGGGATCCGCGGCGTGATGAACTCGCCCTCGGCCAGCGGCGGCTGGTCCTCCGAACCCGGCGTCAGGTCGATCGCCTTCTCGTTGGAGACGAGCTGCATGACAACCGGCGTCGCCGTCGTGTCGCGCCGCACGCGCGGCGCGTACGTCGAGTCGACCGCGAGGAAGATCTCGATCCCCGCCGACGCGGGGTCGGTCGGCAGGTGGATCCGCGACACGTTGCCGATCCGCAGCCCGGCCATCGTCACCGGCGAGCCGACGCGCAGCCCCGAGGCGTCCGGGAACGTCGTGCGGTAGACGATCTTGCGCGAGAACAGCTTCGCCTCCTGGCCGAGGACGAGGATCGCCCCGGCGACGATCACCAGCGCGACGATCACCGTCAGGCCGACGCTCAGCTCGTAGATCATCCGCTTGCGTTCGCTGGACATCGTCGTGCTCCCGTGCCGCCCCGGCCGGCCCGCGCCGGCGGTGCGGCGTCAGCAGGTCCCGAACTCCTCGTGGGGCCGCCCCTCGAGGAAGGCACGCAGCCGCGCGTCGGTCGTCGTCCGCGCCTCGGCGACGGTGCCGAGAAACGCGATCCGGCCGCCGCACAGGAAGGCGATCCGGTCGCCGACCTTGAACGCGGAGTCGATATCGTGGGTGACGACCACCGAGGTCACGCCGAGCCGACGCTGCATCGAGCGGATCAGCTCGTTGATCGTCGTCGACGTCACCGGGTCGAGCCCGGTCGTCGGCTCGTCGTACAGGATCGCCTGCGGATTGACCGCGATCGCGCGCGCCAGGGCGACGCGCTTGCGCATCCCGCCGGACAGCGCGTCGGGCATCTGGCGCGCCACGTCAGGCTCGAGATCGACCAGCCGCAGCACCTCCGGCACGCGCGCGGCGATCCGCTCCTCGTCCCAGCCGGCCTCGCGCAGCGGGAACGCGATGTTGTCGAACACGTCCATCGAGTCGAACAGTGCCCCGCCCTGGAACAGGAAGCCGACCTTGCGGCGCACCGGAATCAGCTCGTCCTCGTCGAGATCCTGCACCGGCTCGCCGTCGACGCGGACCACGCCGCGGTCCGGCTTGAGCAGGCCGACGATGTGCCGCAGCGTGACCGACTTGCCGCTGCCCGACCCGCCGAGGATCACCATCGTCTCGCCGGGCAGCACGTCGAGATCGACCCCGCGCAGCACCGGTCGGCCGGCGAACGCCTTCTCGACGCCGGAAAGGCAGATCAGCGGCTTCGCCGCGCCGGGCGCGGGCGTCGACCCGGCGGCGCTCACCACAGACCTCCGCCGAAGCTGGTCTGCAGGAACAGGAACAGCTTGGCCAGGAAGAAGTTGCTGATGAAGATCGCGATCGACGCGGCGACGACGGTGTTGGTCGTCGCGCGGCCGACGCCGGTCGCCCCGCCGCGCACCTCGAGGCCGTTGAAGCAGGCGATGATCCCGATGAAGTAGGCGAAGAACAGCGTCTTGCCTGTGCCCGAGACGACGTCGCCGATGGTCAGGAACTCGCGCACCTTCGACCAGTAGTACTCGGACGACTGGCCGATCTCGGCAACGGCGATGTACAGCCCGCCGAGCACGCCGAGAGAGTCGGCGAGGATCGTCAGCAGCGGGAGCATGATGATCAGCGCCAGCATCCGCGGCACGACGAGCTTCTTGACCGGCGAGGCGCCGAGGGCGCGCAGGGCGTCGATCTGCTCGGTGACCGCCATCGAGCCGAGTTCCGCCGTGATCCCGGCGCCGACGCGCGCGGCGATCATCACCGCGGTCAGCACCGGGCCGAGTTCCTTGACGATCGCGACGCTGACGAAGCTGCCGACGTAGAGCCGTGCACCGTACGCGGCGAGCGTGTACGAGACCTGCAGCGCCATCACCGCGCCGGTGAACACCGCGGTCAGGCCGACGAGCGGCAGCGAGCGCACGCCGAGCCGGAACATCTGCTCGAGCAGCGCCAGCCCCTCGAACGGGCGCCGGAACGCGAAGCGCAGCATGTCCCACGTCAGGAGCGTCGTCTTGCCGAACGCGCGCAGCAGTCGATTCACGAGGACCTCGCCCGCGGCGTTATAGGCGCTCGCCGGAACGGCGGTCAACCTCCGGCCACGGCGCGAGGGCCGCGACCAGCCCGCCGGCCGCGGCGCGCAGCAGCAGCAGGTGGACCGCGGCGAACGCCAGGTCGAGCACCGCGAAGCCGGCGAACACCGGCTCGGCGCGGCCGGTGGCGACGCCGACGGCGAACAGCGCGGCCCCGGCGAAGCGCAGCAGCGTGGCCACCGCCGCGGCCGGAGCGAGCCGGCGCGGCTGGCGCCAGATCAGCAGGTACAGCCCGCCGAGCGCGCACAGGAACAGGCCGTCGAGGTCGAGGTAGACCGGCGGGTGCGGCAGCGTCAGCCGCAGCAGCGGCGCCGCCTGCTCGGCGGCGAACAGGATCGTCACCCCGAACGCGAGATCGACGATCGCCCCCGCCAGGAACGAGAGTCCGAGCAGGCGCCAGGCGCTCTCCCCCTGCGATGCCACGCCGGCCTCCTTCCCGTGCCGCGCCGAGTGTATCCTTCCGCGCCCGATGATACGCGCGCTGCTCGTCGCCCTCACCCACCTGGTGATCGTCCCCGTGCTCGGGACGATCGCGCTGATCGCCCATGTCATCCGCCCGCAGTGGCTGCTCGCCCACCGGTTCAGCCACTTCTGGGGCCGTGCGGTGATGCGGGCCGCGGGGGTGAGGTTCCGGGTCGAGGGGCTCGAGACGCTCGAGCGCTGCCGGCCGGCGGTGGTCGTCGCCAATCACAGCTCGAACTTCGACGTCTACGCGCTGTGCTCGATCATGCCGATCCCGTACATGATCCCGGCCAAGCAGTCGCTGTTCCGGATCCCGATCGTCGGCGCCGCGATGCGCTCGATGGGCATGGTCCCGCTCGAGCGCAGCGGGACGAAGCGGGACTGGGCGCAGATCGAGCGGCTGGCGCGCGGGTTCGAGCGCGGCGGGCTGCTGCTGTTCTTTCCCGAGGGCACGCGGGTCGAGGACGGGCGGCTGCGGCCGTTCAGGAAGAGCGCGTTCGTCGTCGCGATCAAGCACCAGGTCCCGGTGATCCCGGTGGCGATCATCGGGGCGCACCGGATCCAGCGGCGGCGCGCGTGGCGGATCCGGCCGGGCGAGCTGGTCGTCCGTGTGCTCGAGCCGATCCCGACCCGCGGGCTGACCTATGACGACCGCGACGTCCTGCGCGACCGGGCGTGGCAGGCCGTCCGCAACGCCCTGCCGCCCGACCAGCGGCCTCCGGAGGACGGGGGCGACACGGGCCGCCGATCCGCGCGATGATCCGCGGCGGAGGTTCCCGATGCCGAAGATCGTGCTCCACGAGTTTCCCGGCGGTGCCGGCGTGCCGTCGGTCTCGCCGCCATGCACCAAGGTCGAGCTGGCGCTGCGGCTGGCGCGCGCCGAGTTCAAGGTCCGGCAGGTGCGCAGCGGCGCGGAGGCGCGCCGCGTCAGCCGGACCGGCCGGCTGCCGGTACTCGAGATCGACGGCGAGCGGATCGCCGACTCGAACCTGATCCTCGACCGGCTCGAGACGCTGTTTCCCGAGGCGGGACTGGCGCCGGACGATCCGCAGCAGCGGGTCGTCGACCGGCTGTGGGAGCACTTCGCCACCGACGCGATCTACTGGACCGGCTTCGCGCTGCGGTGGGTCAATCCGCCGACGCGGGAGATCTTCCTCGACGCACTGTTCGGCCGCGCGTCCTGGCTGACGCGCAGGATGGTCCGGCTGTTCTTCGTGCCGGCGCAGCGCCGGCGTGCGGAGATCCACGGTGCCGGGCTCAAGGACGCCGGCACGCTGCTCGGCGAGGTCGACCGGGCGCTGGCGATGGCCGAGACGGGGCTGGCCGGCGGGCCGTTCCTGCAGGGGCGGGACCGGCCGGCGCGCGGGGACCTCGCGCTGGCCTCGCTGCACGTGCAGGCCGGGTTCCGCGGCCGCCGCGAGCCGCTGCTCGAACGGCTCGAGCGCCGGCCGGCGCTCGTCGAGCACCTGCGCCGCACGCTGGCCGCCTGCGGCATCGACGGCCCGGCCTGGCTGACCCCCACCAGCACGCCGTAGGGGAGGCCGATTCGCGCAGCGAATCGCCCTCCCGGCCTGCAACCGCGGCTCGTCCATGCCGATCGCCGCAGGCGATCGCCCTCCCGGCCATCAACCGCGGCTCGTCCATGCATCGATGGGATGGAGGGGTCGCGGTTGAAGAATCGGCGGCCCAAGGGCCGCCGCTACATCCGCGGCTCGTCCATGCATCGAAGGGATGGAAGGGTCGCGGTTGAAGGA
>RFIB01000274.1 GCA_003695625.1 Acidobacteriota bacterium
CCGCTACGGGCGCCGCGAGGCCTCGAGCCTGCACGTAGACGGGGCGACTCTCCTTGCTGAATCCTGCGGGATGCCGCCCGGCTCGTGACGCCGGCCTGTGCCGTCACGAGCGCCCGGACGCGGGGCGGTCGCCGAGGCGCCGCAGGCGCTCCTCGGCCTCGCGGGCTGCGCGCTCGCGGCCGCGGGCGCGCTCGGCCCTGACCAGCCCCTCGAGCGCGCGTCGCGCCGCGGGACCGTCACCGGCCAGCTTCTCGGCCTTCCCGAACCAGCGCGCGGCGTTCTTCGCCTCGTCCGCGGCGAGCCACAGCTCGCCGATCCGGCAGGCCAGCTCGGCGCGTCGCGCCGGCGGAGCCCCGTCGAGGCGCTCTTCGAGCAGTTCCGCGGCGCGCGACGGAGCGTCGAGCGACGCGAGGTAGTCCGCCGCGGCGAGCAGCGCGTCGGGATCGTCGCCCGAGAGCGCCTCGCGGTAGGCCGCATACCCCGCCTGCACCTTCCCGAGCAGCTCGACGAGTTCCTCCGCGCCGATCATGCCGAGGTGCCGCGTGATCTCGTCGCCGTGCTCGTCGAGGATCAGCACGACCGGAATCGCCTCGACGCGATAGCGCCGGACGAACACCTGCTGCGCGTCGAAGTTCACCTTGAGCGGGACGAACGCCGACACCGCCTCGACGACCTCGGCGCGGCCCCACGTGGTCTGCTCCATCTGCTGGCACGGAGCGCACCAGACGGCCCAGAAGTCGACGACCAGCGGCCGTCCGCTCTCCGCCGCGCGGTCCAACGCCCCCCGCACGTCGCGGATCCAGCCGATCTCCTGGCCAAGGGCTGGCAGACAGGCTGCCAGCAGCGTCGCCGCGGCCAGCGCCGCGCTCCGCCCCCGCATCGTCATCGTCCCACTCCTTCCCTCGCTTCCCCTCGATCGCACGCCGGTCGACGCCCCCGCCCCGGGGTGCGCCCGCCGCCGGGGCGCTATATTGGCCCGGGGACCGGCGCACGCCATTCTAGGCCCGGCGCCGGGTTTCGAGGGAGATCGCGATGCGCCGCGTCCTGACCCTGATCGCCTGCCTCCTGCCGCTCCTGCCGCCCGGGGCCCTCGCCGCGGGACGCCGGCCCGCCGGTCTGCCGGAGGACCCGCGCCGCGTGCCCAACAACCTCCGGCTCGCGGTCACGGAAAGCAGCGCCGATCTCGACGGCGACCGCGTCAAGGAAGGGATCGTCCTCGTCGAGGCGCTGACCGGAGAACAGGAGCCGGCCCGGGCGGTCGAGGTGATCCTCGGCATCGTCGGCGGGCCCGGCGCGCCCGACAACGGCACGCTGCTCTGGACACGGCACGTCTCGCGGGATACCGGACAGCCGGCGCACTCTGCGGAGATCACCGCCGTCGATCTCGACGGGGACGGCGGCTCGGAGCTGATCCTGACCTGGGACCGGGCGCTCGACGACCGCACCCGCGACCGGTTCGCCGAGATCTGGGCCGTCGACGGCCCGGGACGACTGCGCAAGGTCTGGCAGGGGCGCTGGGAGGTCGACACCCGGCGCACCGACTCGGTTCCCGTCGCCGAGCGCACGCGCTACCAGACCCGCATCGACTTCGGCGCGACGCGCCGGCTCGCCGGCAGAGGGATCGTGTTCGAGCGGGTGTACACCGTGGTCGCCGGCGAGACGCTCGCCGAGCCGAAGATCGTCCGCGAGCAGGTCGCCGTCAGGCTGCGACCCTGAGCCGGGAGGCCGCGATGAGCCGTCCGGCGTCCGGCCGTCCGGGGCATCCGTCGCGCACACGGTGCGCTGCGCTGCTGCTCGCCGCATGGGCGGCCGGGGTGGTGCCCGCGGCCGCCGCGGACGCTGCCGGCCCGCCGCCCGCCGCGCCCGACAGGCCCGAGGTCTACCGGCTCGAGGCCGCCGACGGCGTGCCCGCCGCGTTTCTCGTTCCGCTGGTCATCGACCGGCCCGGACCGCTGCGCGTCGTCGTCCGCTGGACCGGGCGTGGGCTGGCGTGGGTCGAGCTGCAGGACGAGGCGGGTCGCGAGCTGTTTCACCGGACCGGCACGTCGCCGCTCGAGTTCGCGCTCGAGGTCCCGCAGGAGGTCGCCCGCCGGCAGCCCGAATGGACGCTCCGCTTCCGGACGTCGGTCGCGCGCGGGGCGCTGCACGGGCTGGTCGAGGTGCAAAGACCGCGCGAGACGGTTCCCGGCCTCCCCTCGGCCGCCGCGGCGGTCAGCCGGCCGGTGCGGCGCCCGGCTGCCGGAGCCCGCTGGACCGGCGCCGCCGCCTGCCTGTGGGACGCGTCCCGCGGGGAGACCGACGCGGCCCGGGCGCTGCGCCGGCTTGGCGAGGCGGTGGAGGCGGCCGCGGGGGAGGACCTGTCGTGGGCGCGCGGCTGGGCCGCAAGGATCGCCGCGCTGTCCGGACAGGAGCGGCCGGACGGCAGCCTGCCGCGCAGCCGGATCGACCGGCTGTGGCGCGACCTGAGGCTGGCGCGTCCTGCGCGGGCCGACCTCGCCGACGGGGTGCGCGCGGTGCTCGCCGCGCTCGAGGATCTGGTCCGCCGGGAGCAGGAGGCGCGTTCCGGCGCACGGCGCGCGGCGCTGCGCGGTCAGCGCCGCGCCCTGGCCGGCGCCGTCGCATGTCTCGCCCCCGCCGAGGAATCGCCGAGCGAGTAGAATCGCGCGGATGAATCCCCGTGCCGAGCCCCCAGGGATCGCCGAGCGCCTCGCGACGACCGCCCGCGCGCTCGCCGACATCATCGTCGCGCATCAGCGCACCCTGCATCGGTTCCCCGAACTCGCGTTCGAGGAGCGACGAACCTCGGCGTGGCTTGCCGACACGCTGCGCGGGCTCGGTCTCGAACCGCACACCGGTCTTGCCGGCACCGGACTTGCCGTCGAACTGCCCGGGGCGGGGCCGGGACCGACCGTCATGCTGCGCGCCGACATGGACGGCCTGCCGGTCCGGGAGGAGCCGTCCCACGAGCCGCGCTCCGAGCACGAGGACCGGATGCACGCCTGCGGCCACGACGGGCACATGGCGGTCGCCCTCGGGGCAGCCGAGGCGGTCGTCCGGGTCGCGGGGGAGGGCGGCACGCTGCCGGGCCGGCTCGTCGTGCTGTTCCAGCCGGCCGAGGAGACCGGCACGGGGGCGGCGCGGATCGTCGAGGAGGGCGTGCTCGACCGGCTGGGCGTCGACTACGTGCTCGGCCTGCACCTGTGGAGCTTCGCGCCGCGCGGGCAGGCGATCGTGCCCGACGGCACGGTGATGGCCTCCGCCGACGAGTTCCGCGTCGCCTACAGCGGCCGCGGAGGGCATGGCGCCCTGCCGCACGAGGCGGACGACGTGGTGCTCGCGCTGGCGCACCTGGTCGTGGCGCTGCAGGCGCTCGTCTCGCGCGAGGTCGACCCGGTGCGTCCCGCCGTGCTCAGCGTCGGACGGATCGAGGCCGGCAGCGCGCCGAACGTGCTGCCGACGCGGGGCGAGCTGGAGGGGACGTTCCGCGCCCCGGACACCGACGTCCGCGGACACCTGCTGCACCGGGTCGGCGAACTCGCGCGGTCGATCGCGGCTGCGCACGGCGTCGAGGCCGAGGTCTCGTTCGGAGCGGGGATTCCGCCGACGGTCAACCATCCGGGGCCGGCCCGCCTGCTCCGCGCCGCGGCGGCCGCCGTGCTCGGCCCGGACAACGTCCGCGACGGCCCTCCGACGATGGCCGCCGAGGACTTCGGTCTGTTCCTGCGCGAGCGGCCGGGCGCGTTCATGCTGCTCGGGATGCGCGACGAGGCCGCGGGTGTCGTCGCGCCGCATCACCACCCCGACTTCCGCGTCGCTCCGGGCGCGCTGGCCGAGGGCTGCGAGATCCTGCTGCGCGCCGCGGTCGCGCTGATGGAGAGCCGGGCCGATGGCGGCTGACGGTCCGTTCCGCATCCCGGGGCGCGTCGCGCTGGTGACCGCGGCCAGCGAGGGAATCGGGCGCGCGTCGGCGGAGCTGCTGGCGGCGCTCGGCGCGCGCGTGGCGATCGTCTCCCGCGACGCGGCGCGCATCGAGGCCGCCGCGGAGGCCGTCCGCTCGGCGGGAGCGCCCGAGGTCGTCGCGCTCGCCGCGGACATCACCGGGGCCGGTGCGGCGCCCCGTCTCGTCGGGGAGGTCGCCGCGCGTCTCGGCCCGGTCGAGATCCTCGTCGCCAACGTCGGCGGTCCGCCGCCCGGCACGTTCGACGACCTCGACGACGACGGCTGGCGGCGTGCGGTCGACGCCGTGCTGACGCCGGCGATCGCGTTCTCGCGCGCCGTGCTGCCCGCAATGCGCCGCGCCGGATTCGGCCGGATCGTGCACGTGCTGTCGGTGACCTGCCGCCAGCCGGTGGACGGACTCGTCGCCTCCAACGCGCTGCGGCCGGCGGTGGCCGGGCTGATCGCCGACCTCGCCCGCGCCGAGGCGGCGCACGGGATCACCGTCAACGGCGTCTGCCCGGGCTACACGAGGACCCGGCGGCTCGAGGAACTCGGCGCGCGCAGCCCCGAGCGGCTCGAGGCGCTCGCCGCGGCGGTCCCGGCGCGCCGGCTCGCCGAGCCGCGCGAGATCGCCGCCGCCGTCGCGGCGCTGGCCTGCGACGAGGCGTCCTACGTCACCGGAGCGATCGTGCCCGTCGACGGCGGCCTGACGGCGCGCCCCTGACCTCAGTCGCGGTCCGGAAACTCGATCGAACGCACCGCGCGGGCCGAGACCCAGATGCGGACGTTGTTGTCCTCGGGGTCGGAGGGGTAGAGCGTGAAGCCCGGGGCCGACTCGTCGAAGTCCGGCGTGCTGCCGTGGATCACCTCGCCGTCCTCGAAGGTGACGACCGCGCGCCGGCCGCGCACCGGCGCCGGACCGAAGCCAGGCGGCGGATCGTACTCGCGGTTGCCGAGCCAGTCGCGGACGAAGAACACGCCCTTGATCTCGTCGAGCGCCACGCGCTGCGGCACGCCGCCCCCCTCGGCCGGGAGCAGGTGGAACTCCCGCACCCCGGGCTGGAAGTCGTGCGTGATCCCCTTGAGGATCGTCCCGTCCGCGCGGTGAACGACGACCTTGTATTCGTTCATGGCGACCTCCCGGGGGCGGGCGCCGCCGCTCCCGATGCGCTCCGGCCCAGCCGGCGGCGCGCCTCCGCGATCCCCCGGTCGAGGGCCGGGCTCGACGCGCCGAGGCTCCGGGCGCGCCGCCACGCGGCGAGCGCTCCCTCCCAGTCCCCCTTCTCGGCACGCAGGCTGCCGAGGTTGACCCACACGACCGGAATCTCCGCCCCGGCGCGGGCCAGCCGCTCGTAGATCGTCCGCGCCTGCTCGCGCCGCCCGGCCCTGAGCAGCATCAGGGCCTGGTTGGCGCGGTGGTTCGGATTCTCCGGGTCCAGCTCGGCGGCGCGGGCGAACGCCGACGCGGCGGCGACGGCATCCCCGCGCTCGGCGAGCAGCGAGCCGAGCAGGGACCAGTACAGCTCGATCTTCGGGTCGCGGGCCAGCCCCGCGCGCAGCAGCGGCTCGAGCGCCTGGCGCTCGGCCGGCGATTCGGCCAGCGCGAACAGCCGCTCCATCGCCTGCGCCTGGCGCGGATCGGCCTCGACGGCGGCGCGGTACGCGCGCCGGGCGGCCCCGCGGTCGCCCTCGGCTTCCGCGAGACGCCCCTCCGCCGTGTGCAGCACCGCCGGCCGGCGCGCGGCGATCGCGCGGAACCGGTCGAGCGCGCGCCGGGCCGCGCGAGGATCGTTCCGGCGCAGGTGCAGTTCGACGAGCCACAGCACCGAGGTCTCGGACGCCAGATCGGGCAGTTCGGTCAGCCCCTCCTCGAGCGCCGCGATCGCGCCGGCGAGGTCGCCGCGCGCCGCGCGGCTCTCGGAGAGCAGCGCGTACGTCTTGGGCAGCTTCTCGATCCTGTTCGCCTCGAGCAGCGCGCGCTCGGCCTCCTCGAAGCGGTCGTTGTTGAGCAGGTAGGTCGCCAGGTTGCGCCAGTAGGTCACCCGCGGCCGTTCCTCGCCCGCCGCCGCGAGCGCGATGCCCTCGCGCGGCTCGGCGGGCTCCGCGCCGCGCTCGTCGCCGTCGCCGCCGACATAGCCGAGGCCGCGCAGCGATTCGACCATCTGCTCGCGGGCGCGGCGCATGTCCTCCTCGTCCATCGCCTCGAACCGCCGCGGCGGGACGAGTCCGTTCCATGACGCGATCCGCTCCGCGGGCAGCCGGTTCCGTGCCGGCTCGGAGAGCAGGTCGTCACGCACCCGGCCCGGCATCTCGCGCGACGGCGGCAGGCCGCGCAGCGCGAGGATCGTCGGCGCGATGTCGAACAGGGTGATGTCGGCGGCGCGGGTGCCGCGGGCGAACGGACCGCCGGCGGCGAGGAACAGTCCGCGGCGACGGTGCCACTCGACCGGCTGGCCGCGCGTGAACGGCAGGATGTCCGGGGGGCGCGACTCGCGCCATGTCATGCCGTGGTCCGAGTGGACGATCACCGCCGTGTCCGGGCCCGCGGCCGCGAGCAGACGCCCCAGGGCGCGGTCCTGCTCGACGTAGACGCGCTCGATCACGCGGCCGAACCGCGCGCGCTCTTCCGGCGGCGCCAGCGGGTGGGGCGGGGGCGCCAGGTGCTGGAAGTTGTGACCGGCGATGTCGATGTCGGGGAAGTACACGCCGACGACCGCCAGCGACCGGTCCGCGAGCAGCTCCTCGGCCATCGCCTCGAGGTTCATGCTGTGCGCCGCCATCTCGACCAGGAACGCCAGCGGCTCGACCCGGCGGCCGTGCTCGCCCTGCGACTCGCGGTAGACCTCGCGCAGCGCACGGTCGCGCCAGAAGCGCCGCGCGCGCTCGATCTCCTCGTCGCTCGCGTCCGGCACGTAGCGCCGGATGCGCTCGGCCGGGACGGTGTCGGTCGTCACCAGCCGCCCGGCCCGTTCGTCGAGCCAACCGGGCGGCCAGGCGATCCCCGCCGGCAGCGGCAGCTCGCGATCCCACGCCGAGACCACGTCGTCGCCGGCGTCCGAGACCAGCACGCCGTCGATCTCCTCGGCGGGCTGGGTGGCGTAGAAGTTGACGAACGCGCTCGACTGGCCGGCCGCGGTCAGCATCTCCCACAGCGCGGGCACCTTGCGGAATCGCGACGTGATCGGGATCCGCTCGCCGTTCGCGTCGTCGACCGTGAAGTCGCACACGCCGTGGACGTCGGGCCCGACGCCGGTGACCGCCGTCGTCCACAGCAGCGGCGACATCATCGGCTCGTAGGGCACCAGGTCGGCGCGCACGCCGTCCCTGAGCAGGCGGCGGAACGTCGGCAGCTTCCCTTCGGCGAGCA
>RFIB01000275.1 GCA_003695625.1 Acidobacteriota bacterium
CAGCGGCAGAAACACCTCCACCGTGGTCCCGCGGCCGACGGCGCTGTCGATGCGTATCGCGCCGTGATGGGCGCGGACGATGCCGAGCACCGTGGCCAGTCCGATGCCGCGTCCGCGCACCTTCGTCGAGAAGAAGGGATCGAAGATCCTCTCGCACGTCTCGGGGGTCATGCCGCAGCCGTCGTCGACGACGGACAGGACGGCGTAGTCGCCCGGCTCGAGCCGGTCGTCGACGAACGTCGCTCTGAGAAACTCGGTCGTGCAGGGCGTCCTGGCCGTCTCGATGCGGACCGTTCCCGCGGCGTCACCGAGCGCCTCGACGGCGTTGGTCGCGAGATTCAGGATCAACTGCCGGATCTGCGTCGCATCGGCGCGGATCGGCAGCGGACGCTGCGCGGGCCGCAGCTCGATCGTGGCCTTCTTGGACGGGAAGAACCGCAGCAGCGGGCGCGAGTCCTCGAGAATGCGGTTGAGGTCGCAGACGGTGATCTCGAGGTGACCGCGACCGGCGTAGGCAAGCAGCTCGCGGCACAGTTCCGAGGCCCGTGTCGCCGCCTCGGCGATCTGCGACACGGGTTCACGGAGCGGATCGTCGTCCGACATCCGCTGAGCCAGCAGCTCGGCGTTGCCGAGCACGGCGACGAGCAGATTGTTGAAGTCGTGGGCGATGCCTCCGGCGAGCAGCCCGAGGCTCTCCAGCTTCTGCGACTGGCGCATCCGCTCGGCGAGCCGCTCGTGCTCCCGCTTCAGGCGCCGGAGCGTTTCCACGTCGCGCGAGATCGTCAGGATGTACGGCTTGCCCGAAATCGAGACCAGCCGCGCCGACGTCAGCGCCGCGAGCACGCGCCCGTCGCGGAGCCGGTAGCGCACCTCGAGGTCGCGTACCACACCGTCGCGGGCCAGACGATCGACGAGTTCCTGACGCTGCGCCGGGCTGGCCCAGATGCCGAGATCGAGCGTCGAGCGGCCGATCAGCTCGTCGCGCCGGAAGCCGGTCGCGCGCACCATCGCCTCGTTGACGTCGACGAACACGCCGTCCTCGACGCGCGTGATCGCGATCGGATCCGGCGTGGTCTCGAACACGACCCGGAACCTCTCCTCGGACTCGCGCAGGTCGCGCTCGATGCGCTTGCGGTCACGGATCGCGCGCAGCAGGCCGCAGATCACCTCGCCACGGCCGCCGGGACGGGGCAGCAGCACGGCGCTGAGCGAGCAGGGAACGAGGCGTCCCTCGCGGTCGATCAGCTCGATGTCGGCATCGTCGAAGTAGCCGTCCGAGCGCAGGCGCGCGATCAGGTGTTCGCGCTGAGCCGGATCGGCGTAGCGCTCGACGACCGGACGCCCCTCGAGTTCGCGGGGCTCGAACCCGAGCAGCCGGCGGACGCCGGGACTGACGTGCAGGATTGTCCCCTCGGGCGTCGTCTCGTAATACACATCGTGGAGGTGCTCGAACAGGAGGTCGATCACCTCGCGATGCTGTTTCGGCACGGTCATGGCGGCGCACCCCCGGGCGCCGCGGAGAATATAGCCCAGGACGTCAGTAGCCGTAGGATCCCGGCGGCTCGTAGGCGCGATACGCGAGGACGACGGCGATCAGCAGCGGCACGGCCGTCAGCAGCACGGCGGTGGCCAGTGTCCGGACCCGTCCCGGCCGCCGTCCGGCGATCCCGACGCCTGCCGCGGCGGCCGCGGGCGCCACGATCGCCAGTGCGGCGGCGGCCGCGGGCAGCTCGGCATAGAACATCCCGGTGCCGACGAGGATCGCACCGAGCGTCGCCAGCGGATGAACGAGGGCGCGCGGTGCGCGGGTCGGCCACCCGGTGATCGTCAGCAGCACGAGCGTCGCGAGGCTTGCGGCGAGCACTCCGGAGAGCTGACCGAACAGCGCGCTCGCGCCGAGCACGAGCAGGGGGGCGCCGAGCAGCGCGAACACGAATGCGCAGGCGAGCATCTCGAGCGGTCCCCTGCGCTCGAGCCTGGCCAGCGACTCGGCGAGCAGCACGATCGCGGCCGCCGTGGCGAGGAACATCGCCGCCGTCTGCCACGGGCCCCACGCGTGCCGCGCGAGGGGCGCGAGAAGCAGCGGGGGGACGAGCGCCGCCCAGCAGATCGTCGCGACCCGGTCGAACGACGGGCGGCCGACGTACTCGCAGGCGAGCCCGACGATCAGCGCGCCGGGCCCGAGCACGAACAGCCACGAGCGCGCGTCGACCGGCGGCCAGGCAGGACCTCCGACGACGGCCAGCACTCCCGCGAGAAAACCGGCGACCAGCGCCACGCCGCCGGCGAGGGCCGGTCGCCACCACGAGAACCGCCCGACCGCGGACGCGACGAGCGCCAGGACGAGCACGACAAGGGCGGGGAGCAGAGCCGTGGACCACAGGACGCCGGCCATCGGTCGCCTCCGGCGCCCGCCGTCATCCCGCGGGCGAACGGGACGGCGGCGGGCAACCTGATCGGAGTCCGGACGCTACTCGCGGATCAGCTCGAAGTCGAGGAACAGCTCGACCTCGTCTCCGACCGCGCCGTTCAGGCCCCAGCTGATGTTGAACTCGCTGCGCTTGATGGTGGTGCGGCCGCTGAAGCCGGTCCGGAAGCCGCCCCACGGATCCTTGCCGGATCCGACGCGCTCGAACGGGATCGTCAGCGTCTTCTTGACACCGTGCAGCTCGAGGGTCCCCGTGACCTGCCACGTGTCTCCCTTGCGGGTGACCTTCGTGCTGGTGAACCGGGCGACCGGGAACGTCTTCGCGTCGAAGAAGTCGGGACTCATCAGATGCTTGTCCCGCTTCTCGCTGTTCGTGTCGATGCTGTCGATACGGACCTCGAGCGTGACGGAACTCGCAGCGGGGTTCTCCTCGTCGATGACGGCCTTGCCATCGATCGCGTTGAACCGGCCCCACGCATACGAGACGCCCAGGTGTTCGACGCGGAACGCGATCGTCGAGTGCACCGGATCGACCTTGTACGACTCCGCCGCGAGCACCGGTGTCGATGCGACGAGGGCGGATGCGAGAACGACGAGAGCGGCAGGGGTGAGGAACTTTCTGCGCATCGTCTCCTGTCTCCTTTCGGCACCGCTGCCGGGGGGAGCCCGGCCGGTGCGGCGGACAGCGCGAGATTGTTAAGGGCTGAATCATATCAATGCGCGGTCCGGCCGCAAGTCACGCCCGCGTCGGGGCGAATTCCGGGACCAGGAGCGGGGAGAGCCTTGCGCGCGCCCGCACCGGCCCCTCGTACCACGCGTGCAGCGCGGCGTCGATCAGCTGCACGGCACAGGCGACGAGCGGTTCGCGGCCCGACCACTCCGCCCACAGGTCGCGCCACAGCTCGGCCCGTCCCGGATCGGCCTCGATCAGGGCGGCGTCACGCGCGAGCGCGGCGAGCGCCGCGGCGAGGGCGCCCGGCCGGCCCCCCCGGCGGACGCGGTCGAGCAGCCCGGGGATCGCCTGGCGCCACGCCTCGGGCGCGCCGCGATAGAGCGCCGCGAGCACGCGCTCGATGGACGGGTCGTCCCGGTGCCGGACCACGGCATCGATGAAGCGCACCTCGTGGTCGAGATCGGGCGCGTTTCCGGCGCGCAGCTCGAGGAACGCCGCGAGGAGCGGATCGGCGATCCGGTAGAACGTCTCGCGGCCGACGCGCTCGGCCAGGACAGCTTCTGATCCGCGGAGCTGTCCGAGCTGGCTCGAGACCGCCTGGGAGCTGCAGAACGTGCGACGTGCCAGCTCGCGCACGGTCAGCGCGCGGCGCGCGTCGGCCAGCGCGGCGAGCAGGCGCCGCTGCTGCGGAGAGATCCTCTCGAGCAGCAGCGCGAGCTCTCCCGCGAGTCTCGACACCACGGCCCGCGCGGTCGCCGCGGGCCCGGTCGCGCCGGACTCGCCGCGTGCCTCGAACGCGGCGAGCAGCCAGCGGCGCCGTCCTCCGGTCAGCCGGTGCAGGAGCGCCGCCACCGCGGGAAGATCGTCGGGCGGCCCGTCCGCACGACCGGCGAGCGACCACGCGCGCGCCGCGAGGTGCGCCGCCGCGTCGCGCTCGACCGGCCGCGCGCGGAACGTCTCGGCGTGTCCTCCCTTCGGTGCGAACCAGTCCTCGAAGTCGAGATCCGCGCGGCGCCGCTCGACCGGGTCCGACAGGCCCACCAGCCCGATCCGCGGGGAGCGGGCGATCCACTCCGTCACGTGCAGCCAGCCTTCGCTCGAGACCGAGGTGGGCAGGAAGTCGACCCCCTCGAGCACCAGCAGGAGGTGATCGCCGCCGAGCAGGTCGTCGATCAGTCCCATCGCGGCCTTCTCCGCGGCACCGGGCGGAAGATCGTGGAGCGCCGCAAGCCGTCCGACCTGCCTCGGATCGCCCTGCTGGACCATCAGGAAGCGCGCCGCCTCGGTGAGCAGCGCCACCGGGGGGCCGCCGACCAGACGTCCGTCGAGCCACGCCTCGTGGACCGGGCGGTCGACCGCTGCCGCCGCACGCCGGATCGCCGCCGCCACCAGCAGTCCGCGGCCGCTGCCCGGCGGACCATGGACCAGGACCGAGAGCCGGTCTCCTCCCGCAAGACGCCGGAACAACGCTTCCGCGACCCGTCCGAGCTGGGCATCCGCGTCGCCGACGAGCGCCTCGAGTGCCGCCGGCTGCGCGGTCCAGGGCGCCTCGAGCAGACCGGGAGGCAGGGACGGCCCCGTCGGCGTCAAA
>RFIB01000276.1 GCA_003695625.1 Acidobacteriota bacterium
CGCCCCCGCGGCACCGTCGTGAAGAAGTGGTAGAAGCTGACGACGCCGTGGACCTCGACCGGAGCCAGCCCGAGCCGGTCGGCGACGTAGTCCTGGACGTCGTACGGCAGGTGGCCGAGGGCCTGCTGGACACGGTGCAGCAGCGGAATCAGCCGCTCCCTGCCGCCGGGATTCTCGGCGAGGTACCGGTCGACCAGCACCCGGACCTCCGGCGGCACAGCCGCGAGCGCCGCGACCAGGTCCGCGCCGTAGAACGGGCCGCCGCCGGGCGGGGCGTCCGCGTCACGCATCCCGACGCGACTCATTTCGACCTCCGCAGGGTCGCGGCCACGAGCTGGCCGGGCCGCTCGACGAACGCGGCCGGGCTGTCGGTGCGGCCGCCCCAGTTGGCGATCATCTGGCCGGGAAGCACGTGGCGATCGATCCGCGCGCGCAGCAGCAGCGTGCGCGGACCGACATCGACCCGGAGCAGGTCGCCGTTGCGCGCGGCCAGCTCGTGCGCGTCGGCCGGCGAGATCCGTACCGCGACGGGCGGTGCCAGCTCGCACAGCAGCCGGCTGCGCTCGGTGGTCGTGCCGCTGTGGAACAGACAGGGCGACACGTCGAGAATCATCGGGGGACGCGCGGCATCGCCGCCCGGCTCCGGCGGATCGCCGAACCGGGGCTGCCGCGGGCGGTCGGCGGACGCGAGCAGCATCCCGAGGCGCTCTCCGAGTTCCCGCGCCTCCGGCCACAGGAAACCGAGGCGCTGCGCGATTCCGGCGAAGATCGCGCCGTCTCCGGGAAGTCCTCCCGGCGGCTCGACGACGCGCGTCAGCGCGCGCGCGACCCCGTCCGCACCGACCAGCGTGCCGCTCCGCTCGCCGAGCAGCGCGGTCGGCAGCACCAGGTCCGCGCGGCGCGCGGTGGCGGTCAGGAACGGGTCCTGGACGACGACGAACGACGCCTGGGCCAGCGCGTCGGCGTACCGGCTCCGCCCGGGCCAGCTGCCGGCCGGATCGGTCGCCACGAGGTGAAGCACGCCCGGCGCCCGGTCCGGCGCGGGATCGAGGATGCCCTCCGCCTCCGGCCGGTCCTGCTCGGACATTCCCCCGGGGCCGAATCGGGAGTCGAGCCCGAGATCGATCGCGCCCTGCAGGCCCGCCTTCTCCCCGAGGACCAGCACGCGGCCGGCACCGCCGTCGCCGCGCACGACGGCCATCAGCTCGAACGCGGTGCGCACGGCTTCCGCCTCGTCGCCGGGAAGTCCGAGCGCGCACGGGACGACCGCGACCGCGTCGGGCTCGTTCGCGAGTTCCCGCGCCGCCGCGGCGATCTCGTCCGGCGCCAGACCGGTCGCGCCGGCGCTCGCCTCGAGCGTCCAGCGCGCGAGCAGGGTCTCGCGCCAGCGCGGGAACCCGGGCGCGCCCTCGAGCGCCCGCACTCTCCCGCCGTCGTGGCGCAGGATCTCCGCCGCCAGCCCGAGGGCCAGCGCGGCCTCGCGGCCGGGCACCGGGCGAAGCACGCGGCTCGCCAGACGCGCGAGCGGACCCGAGAGCCCGTGGGCCAGGATCACCCGCCCGCCCTGCTGCCGGAGCTTGCGGACCAGGTCGGTCTTGACCAGCGGGTGCGTGCGCGACGGATCGCCGCGCAGAGCGAGCACCAGCGGACTCGCGCGCAGTGTATCGAGGCCGGCACTCGACCGCGGCACGCCGGTCGCGGCCGCCGCACCTGCGGCCAGCCCGTCGCGCCCGCCGTCCGGGGCGAGCGCGACATCGGCGTCGAGCCCCTCGCGGTACAGCAGCCGCAGCTGCAGCGCATCCTCGGCGGTCAGCCGCGACCCGGCGATCGCGGCGATGCGCCGCCCGGCGCGACGCGCCTGCTCGAGGGCCGCGGCAAGCCTGTCGAGCGCGTCCGGCCACGAGATCGGCACGAGACGGTCTCCGTCCCGCACGAGGGGGCGTGTCAGCCGGTCGGGATGCCCGAGCACGTCCCAGCCGAGCCAGCCCCGCGCGCAGAGCCGACCATGATTCGGCTCCGCACCCTCGTCGGCGGTGATGCGCTCGATGCGGTTCTCGTGCACGTCCGCGTCGATCCGGCAGCCGCAGCTGCAGATCGAACAGGTGGTCGCAACGCGCCGGCGCATCCAGACCGGCGTCGCCGAGACGAACGGGCGCGCGACGAGGGCGCCGACCGGGCAGGCGTTGACGCACTGTCCGCAGAACTCGCAGTCGAGCGGTTGTTCGCGCGGCGTGGCGATGCGCGTGGCGAGTCCCCGCTCGAGCAGCCCGATCGCGCTGACGCCCTGGATCTCGTCGCAGAGCCGGTGGCAGCGTCCGCACAGGATGCACTTCTCGGGATCGCGGACGATCACCGGAGACGCCTCGTCGCGGCGCCTCGCGACTCGCTCGAACGGCAGCCGCTGCTCGTCGACGCCGAGCCGATAGACCAGGTCCTGCAGCCGGCAGTCCCCGGACCGCTCGCAGACCGGACACTCCATCCGGTGGTCGAGCAGCAGCAGCTGGAGCTGCCGGCGGCGGCGCTCGAGGATCCGCGGCGTCGACGTCTCGATCACCATGCCGCGCACGACCGGCGTCGAGCACGCGGGGACCATGCCGGCCCTGCCGTCGCGCCGCTCGACGAGGCAGATGCGGCAGCCGCCCCACGGCAGCAGGCGGCGATCGTGGCACAGGGTCGGCACCTCGATGCCGGCCTCATGCAGCACGTCGATCAGCAGGCGGTCCGGGGCGGTCTCGATCTCGCGCCCGTCGACCGTGATCGTGATCCTCTCGGGGCCGGCGGTGTTCATGGCCTGTCCCCGCGGGCGATCGGACGCAGCCGGCGGAACGCCCACCGGGTGCGCAACCGGTTCCAGTAGCGGCGCAGCGAGCCGGGAGCGGGAGCCCTGGCGGCCTCGCGCCAGTCCGTCCCGTAGAGCAGATCGGTCACGTGCAGCGAGTCCTTCCCGCGGCCGCGCAGCGCCATCCGGCATCCCGCGCAGTACGTGACCATCGGGTGCGGGCTCTCCGCGGCGCGCCGGTCGCTGATCCGCTGCGAGAGTTCCGGATCGACCGGGTAGATCATCCCGCCGAATCCGCAGCAGCGGGCCTTGTCGCGGTCGTACTCGATCTCCTCGACGCGGGCCCCCGTGCCCTCGATCAGCGTCCGGATCCCGTCGTGCACCCCGTCCATGTGCCGCGCCTTGCACGAGTCGTGGACGGCGACCGTCACGCCGTCATGGCGGACGGGCGGCGCGAACCGGCCCGCGAGGCGCTCCCACACCGTCGTCACCTTGAGTTCGGGAACCGCCTCGGACAGCGTGTGCGCGCAGTCGGGACACGCGGCGACCAGTTCCTCCGCGCCGACCGAGCGTGCCATCTCGAGCACCTTCTCGCGCGTCGCGGCGAACTGGGCCTCCATGCCGAGCAGCTCGACAGGGGCGCCGCAGCAGAGCATCAGCACGCCCGTGCCGGGATCGAGGCGCCGCAGCTCGTCGTAGATCGCCAGCGTGCGGCGCGGCGCGACAGCCGGCAGCGCGCATCCAGTGAAGAACAGGCGGCGCGAACGGGCCCGGCCCGGCTCGGGCATCACGAGCGAGAACGCCCGCGAGACGCCGACCTTCCAGTAGTTGACGATCGGCTTGTGCTCGGGAAGCGGGCCCCGTCCCGCCGCGACCGCCTCGCGGCGGGCCTCGAGCAGCATCGCCCCGGTGTCGAGATCCTCGGGGCACACCCGCGCGCAGAGCGAGCAGATGTTGCAGGAGTAGACCTTGCGCAGCACCTCGCCCTCGAGTCCGCGCTCGAGGATCTCGCGGGCCAGCTCCCGCGGGGCGCGGCAGTACCTAGCGAGGAACTCGCAGTCCTCGACGCACAGCCCGCACGTGCAGTCGAGGCAGCGGCCGGCTTCCTCGATCACCTCCGCTTCGGTCATCGGCGGATTGAACGGCTGGAGCATCACCGGGGCGCGCTGGCGGCGCTGGCGCTCGGCCTCGTCGATCTCCAGCGTCCACAGGATCCGCGGCGGGAGGACCGGCTCGCGCTCCTCGCGCAGGTCGCGTCCCTCGAGGAACCGGTGCGCCGATTCGGCCGCGCGCCGGCCGAGCGCCATCGCGTGGACCACCGTGCCCGGTCCGGCGAGCGCGTCGCCGCCGGCAAAGACGCCTTCGAGCCGCGTCTCGAGCGTCAGCGGATCGGCGTACACGGTCCCCCGGGTCGTGGTGCCGAGCGCCGCGCCGTCCGTGCCGAGCAGGTCGAGCGCGCCGGCATATCCGACCAGCAGCAGGACGGCGCGGAAGCGCTCGCGCAGCTCGTCGAGCGACACGTCGCGCCCGACGCGGACCCCGCAGCGGACCTCGATGCCGAGCGCCGGGATGATCGTCAGCTCGCGCTCGAGGACGCGACGCGGCAGCCGCCAGTCGGGAAGCCGCGCGCGCAGGCATCCGCCGAGCTGCTCGTCCGCCTCGAACAGCGTGACCGCGTACCCGCGACGCGCCAGGTCGTGCGCGGCGATCAGTCCGGCGGGCCCCGAGCCGACGACCGCGACCGCGACTCCCCGATCCGGCTCACGGTCGAGAATGTGCCGCGGCTCGCCCTGCTCGCGCTCGGCGAGAAACCGCTTGATGTCGCGGATGCGCACCGCGGCGTCCTCGTCGATCCGCTTGCAGTGCAGCTCGCACGGATGGGCGCAGACGTAGCCGAGAATGCCGGGGAACGGCAGCTTCTCGCGCACCTTCTGCAGCGCCTCGTCGAACCGCCCCTCCCGCGCGAGCTGCACGTAGGCACGCGCATCGACGTGCAGCGGGCAGCGGGCGACGCAGTTGGCGGGACCGTCGCCGCGGCAGCGCTCGAGAATCTCTCGGGCGAGCGACTCGAGCGAACGGCGTTCCGGCTCGACCGCGTCGTCGATCCACGCTTCGCGCCGCGGCACGGTGGCCGTCATCCGGAAATCCTCCTGGCGCGGGCGAACGCCGCCGAAACGCGCGGTTCCCGGGCGTTACGCCGGCGTAACTCCGCGCGCCGGCTCCCGCGGGCCCTTCCCGCACCAGCGCCGCCGCTTCCGCCGATGCGCGCGCGGCGCGCCGCGCCACGGCGTCGGGCCGCAGGGGCGCCGTCCGTGCAACTCCATGCACCACAGATGCTTGCCGCGAGCGGACACGGGCGCGGCATCGCGCGCCGGCGCGGGATGCGGCGCCGTGCAGGTCGGCTCGGGCGCAGGTCCAGGCGGGTCATCGCGGGGCCCTCGCCGAGAATCAAGCAAGACCTGTGCCCGCCGCGTCACCGGCATCGGTCATGCTAGGAATCGAGCCGGAGGTGTTCCGTGACGACCATGGAACGCGAGCGGAGGATGTCCGCCCCGGTGCCGGTCCGCGGGTGGCACCGCGTGGCGGTCGGCGACCGCGCGGTGTGGTTCGCTCCGCGACATCCCGACTGGATCGTGCCCAACCGGTCGGCCGACCGGCTGCTGGCCGACATCGTCGCCGGCGCGACGCTCGAGCAGGCGGCGGACCGCCTCGCCCGGACAACCGGACGCCCGCCTGTCGCGGTGCGGATCGAGGCCCTGCGACTGGTCGAGCGGCTCGATCGCCCGTCGCCCGCACCCCTCCGGCCACGCGACGAACTGCTCGCGCTCGACCGGCTCGAGGAACTCTGGCTGCACGTGACGACCCGCTGCTCGAGCGCCTGCCGGCACTGCCTGGTCGCCGCTCCCGGCCGCGGACCGTGCGAGCTGCCGGAGGACCTGGTCGTGCGGCTCGTCGACGAGGCGCGCGCCCTCGGCTGCCGCGTGTTCTTCGCCACGGGCGGCGAGCCGTTCGAGTACCCGGGCTACGCCGCGCTGTGCCGGACGATCGCCGCCGGGGACGACCTGCACCTGGTGACGCTGACCAACGCCGTCCATGCGCGCGCGCTCGATTCCCTGTGGCGCGAGCTGCCCCGCGAGCGGTTCCACTTCCAGGTCAGCCTCGACGGCACCCCGTCCCGGCACGACGCCCGGCGCGGCGCGGGGTCGCACGCGGCGGCCGTGGAAGGGATCCGCCTGCTCGCCGGCCGCGGCTTCTCCGTCACCCCCGCGATGGCGGTCGACCGCGCGAACCTCGACACCATGGACGCGCCGGTGCGGCTCGCGGCGAGCCTCGGCCTCGGCGCGGTCCACTTCCTGTGGCCGCTGACGCGGGGCCGGGCGCGCGCGGATGCCCGACCGGAGCCCGGCGCGCTGTTCGAGGCCCTGCGCGCGGCCGAGCGGCTGGCGCGCGATCTCGGCGTGCGCGTCGACAACGTGGCGGCGCTCGCCGCGCGGGCCTTCTCGCTGCCCGGCACACGCTGGGACCTGACCGCGGCCGGCTGGCGCTCGTTCGCGGTCGGACCCGACGCGCGCGTCTACCCCTCCGCGGCCCTGGTGCTCGAGCCGGAACTCGCCGGGGAGGACGTCCGCGACGGTCTGGGCCGGGCCTGGCGCGAATCGCGATCGCTGGCGGATCTGCGTCGCGCGTCGGTCGCGCGGGACGGGAGCGCGCCGGACGAGGATCCGCTCGCGCTGCTCGTCGGCGGCGGGGATCCCGACCACTCGTGGGTCGCGGGCCGTCGCTGGATCGGCGCCGATCCGTGGCTCGAGCTGTACCGCCGCGTGATCCTGTGGCAGATCCTCGCGCATGCCGGCCCCGACGACGGGCATCCCGCACCGCGCCTGCTCGCGCGCATGGGCGAGCGCGTCGACGCGTGCGAGGACGGGGCGGACGGATGCGCTCTCGGCCGGTCGAACTGCGTCGTCTCGGCGCTCGGCGGAGGCGACCCGCTGCGGATCGACGCGTTCTACCGCCGGGCCGCGCTCGAGCCCGCCGCGGGGCTGCGCAACCCGGATCTCGACCGCCTCGCGGACGGCGCCGCTCCGCCCACGGCCGTCGAGCGCAGCTACGGCTGCGGTTCGCCGGTGATCGACGCGGCGCCCGCAGCGGGCGAGACGGTGGTCGACCTCGGCTGCGGCGCCGGCCTCGAGTGTCTGCTCGCCGCCCGCAGGGTCGGCCCCGAGGGACGCGTGGTCGGGCTGGACATGCTGCCCGAGATGCTTGCCGCCGCGCGCCGCGCCGCGGGCGAGGACGGGTCGCCCGCGGCCGCGCGGGTCCGCTTCGTGCGCGGCCGCCTCGAGGCGCTGCCCCTCGACGACGCGCGCTGCGACGTGGTGATCTCCAACTGCGTGATCAACCTGTCCGCCGACAAGCGGCGCACCCTGCGCGAGGTGCTGCGCGTGCTGCGTCCCGGCGGGCGTTTCGTCGTCGCCGACGTCTGCTGCGACGAGGAGCCGCCCGCGCGGATCCGCCGCGACCGCACCCTGCGCGGCCAGTGCCTCGGCGGCGCGATGCTGCAGCGCGAGCTGCTCGGCGTGCTCGCCGACGTCGGCTTCGAGCGGATCGAGCTGCTCCGGCGCGTCGCGTACCGGACCGTCGACGGCCACCGGTTCTTCTCGGTGACCGTGCGCGCGTACCGCCCGTCGCGGGCCGTCGCGACCGCGCGCGCCTGCTATGCGGGACCGTTCGCGGCGGTGGTCACCGACGACGGCCGCGTGCTGCTCCGCGGACGGGCGGACGAGGCGCCGCTCGCCGCGGGCGCGGACATCCCCGGCCTCGCCGTGCTCGGACCGGACGGCGGCCAGGTCGGACTCGACGCGGGGGCATGCGGTTGCGCCGTTCCCTCCCCTGCCCCCGCGCCGGTCGCGCCGGGCCGGCCCTCGGCCTCGACGCACGCGCCGCCGCGCCTGCCCTCCGCGACGCGCGGACCGGCCCCCGCCGCGCCGACCGGCTGCCTGGTCTGCGGCCGCCCGCTC
>RFIB01000277.1 GCA_003695625.1 Acidobacteriota bacterium
GATCCCGACGAGGGCCGCCACCTGCTGCGCTTCGCGTTCTGCAAGCGGCGCGAGACGCTCGAGGAGGCTGCCCGGCGGCTGCGTGACGTGTTCGCGTGACGGTACGGTCTGCCGTGCCGGTCCTGCATCCGCGACGATTCCATCTTTCGAAAAGGAGGCGTAGCGGCGGGGCTTGCCCCGCCGATCCTGCAACCGCGACGATTCCATCTTCCGGCGCCGTGCGCATTGGATTGGTCGCCATGCACGATCGGCGGGGCAAGCCCCGCCGCTACTGAATGGGGGCGTCGCGGTTGAAGGCCGGGGGGCGATTCGCTGCGCGAATCGGCCTCCCGGACGGCGGGGAAACGCGGCGGAGGTCAGCGGCGATCCTGCGGCGTGACCCACGGGACCTCGGCCGAGGACTGGACTTCGGGGCGGGTGCCCTCCCACGAGGCGGCGGAGGCGCCGGCGGGGCCGCCGGTCTCGACCGGCTTGCCGGCCGCCTGCCACGCCCGGAATCCGCCCTCGAGGTAGCGCAGCCGGCGGAACCACTTGTGGACCAGTTCGTGGGCCACGTGCCGTGCGGTGCCGCCGGGCGCACCGTCCTCGTCGATCAGCACGACGAGTTCCTGCGTGTGGCACCGCTGGGGGATCCAGCGCAGCGGGTAGTTGTCCTCCGGCGGCACGTGCTTCGCCCCCGGCACGTGGCCGGCGAGGTAGGCCTGCCCGTCACGCACGTCGAACACGTGGACCCGTCCGCCGGGAAACTCCGGGTCGACGAGACCGCCGTCAACCAGCTTCGCCAGCTCCTCGACGCTGATCGGCAGGATCATGACTGCCTCGCTTCGGCGATCGCCTGGGCGATCGCCGGGACCAGCTCCTCGGCGTCGCCGACCACGCCGTAGGTCGCCTCGTTGAAGATCGGCGCGTCCTTGTCCTTGTTGATCGCCACGATCACCTGCGAGCCGCGGATGCCGACCACGTGCTGGATCGCGCCCGAGATCCCGACGCCGATGTACAGCTTCGGGCTCACCGTCTGTCCCGACGAGCCGATCTGGTGATCATGCGGCAGCCAGTCGTTGTCGACCACCGGTCGCGATGCGCCGATCGCCGCGCCCCCGAGCGCCTCGGCCAGCTGGCCGATCAGCTGCTGGAACTTCTCCTTCGAGCCCAGCCCGCGCCCGCCGGCGACGATGATCTCGGCGCTGGTCAGGTCGACCGTGCGGCCGCCGGCCTGGCGCACCTCGAGCACCTTGCGCCGCAGCCGGTCCGGAGAGAGGTCGACCGGTCGCTGCTCGACCGTGCCGTCGTGTGCGTCGGGCAGTTCGTCGGCGGGGAACGCCCCGGACTGCAGTGTCGCGAAATGCGGCGCCGGGCCGCGATCGGCGATCCGTGCGACGAGCTTCGCGTCGTACGGCTGGCGCGAGAGCACGACCGTCTCGCCGTCCACCTCGGCGTCGACGCAGTCGGAGACCACCGGGGCATCGAACCGCGCCGAGACCAGCGGCAGCAGGTCCTGCGCGAGATACGTGTGACCCATCAGCACCCACTCGGGCGACAGATCCCGGACCAGCGGCTCGAGCACCAGCCGGTAGCCGTCCGGCGTGTACTGTCCGAGCAGCTCGTGGTCGAAGTGGTAGACCGTGTCGGCCCCGGACGACGCCACGCGGCGTGCGATGTCGCCCACGCCGTGACCGGCGACGGCGGCCAGCGCCCGGCCTCCGAAGCTCGCGGCGAGCCGGCGCGCGAGCGCGAGCGCCTCGAGGCTGGGGCGGCGCGGGGATCCGTTCTCGTGCTCGATGACGACCAGTACGTCCTTCGCCATTGTCCCTGCCTCCTCAGAGCACCTTCGCTTCGCGGCGCAGCTTCTCGACGAGGGTCGCGGCGACCTCCTCGGGCTTGCCCTCGATGAACTCGCACTGGCCCTTCTTCTCCGGCGGTGCGAGCGAGAGCACCTCGAGCCGCCGGCCGGCCTTGCCGATCTGCTCGGCCGACAGGCCGAGTTCCGTGGGCGTCGGCTGGGAGACGGGCTTCTTCTTGGCGGCCATGATTCCCTTGAGCGAGGTGAACCGGACGTCGAAGATCCCGCTCTGGATGCCGAGCACCGCCGGCAGCGGGATCTCGGAGACTTCCTGGCGCGCGGCCTCCAGCTCGCGCACCACGCGGAGCCGGTCGCCGTCGAGCGGCTCGACCCCGATCGTCAGGAACACCGCCGGCCGGTCGAGCAGCCCGGCGAGCAGGATCGGCGTCTCGCCGTAGCCGTCGTCGTCGGCGCGCGTCCCGCAGAGCACGAGCGGCGCGTCCTCGGCGCGCGTCACCGCGGCCAGTGCCCGTGCGACGCACAGCGGGTCGCCGCCCTGGAAGTCCGGATCGACGAGGTGGATGCCGCGGTCGGCACCCATCGCCAGCGCCGAGCTGATCGCCTTGCGCGCGCGCTCCGGCCCGAGCGTGACGACGACGACCTCGCCGTCGCCACGGGCCTCTTTCAACCGCAGTGCGGTCTCGACCGCGTAGCGGTCCGACTCGTTGATCTCCCAGCTCAGGTCGGTCTCGACGATCCGCGTGCCGGACTCGTCGATCTGCAGCCGGGCGTTCTTGTCCGGAACCTGCTTGATCGCCACCAGGATCTTCATCGGCAGGCGCTCCTTCGCTCGAGGGGCGGGATGTCGGGGCGCCCGCGGCCGGCCGGTCCGGGGCCGGCGCGAGCCGCGGCGCGAGAGAACCGGAAGGTTAGCCTGCCCGGCGAGAGCCGGGCAAGGCGCCCCGCGCGCCCGTTCGGCTCACGAGGCGCCGGAACCCGGTAAGTCCGCCGGAGTCAGGGCTGGAAGCCGTTGGCGACCAGCGGCTTGGCGGTCGTCTGCGGCGTGTGGCACGCCACGCACGGCCAGCGCCTGCCGTCGAGCGTACCCGGCTCGACGAAGTGGCTCGCCGGGACGGCGGGCGCCTCCATGTCCTCGGCCATCTCGGGATCGTGGCAGCCGAGGCAGGCGTTCTCCTCGCGCGTGATCGGCAGCAGCCCGTCCACGGAGTGGGGGATCACCGGCGGGGCGATCGCGTAGGGACGGGGCCGGCGCGCGCTCTCGCCCGGTTCGGCGGTGACCGGCTCGATGTCCGCCGCAGGCGGGTTCTCGAGCACGTCGGCCTGTCTCAGGCCGATCGCGGACACGTCGATGCCTCCGGTATCGGAGGACGCCGGGGATGCGGGGGGCTCGGTGCGCGGTACCGCGCATGCGGCCAGCAGCAGCGCGAATGCGAATGCGACCAGCGGCGGAACACTGCGGGCGGACATCATCGGGCCTCCCCGGCTCATGCCGGCACCACGCGCACGGCGCACTTCTTGAAATCGGTTTCCTTCGAGATCGGGCACGTGGTGTCGAGCGTCACCTTGTTGATCAGCACGTTCTCGTCGAACCACGGCACGAAGATCAGTCCGCGCGGCACGCGATTGCGCCCCCCGGTGCGCACGATCGCCCGCACCTTTCCGCGCCGCGACTCCACCCACGCCGGGCGACGGTCGCCCAGGCCGCGCGCACGGGCGTCTTCGGGGTGCATCCAGATCACGGCCGCGGGAAACGCACCGTGAAGCTCCGGCACGCGCCGCGTCATCGAGCCGCTGTGCCAGTGCTCGAGCACGCGGCCGGTGCACAGCCACAGGTCGTAGCGTTCGTCGGGCATCTCTGCCGGCGCCGCGTACGGTCGATAGAAGATCTTCGCCTTGCCGGGCAGCGGGATCTTCTCGGGGCCGGCCGGCCCGCGCAGGTTGCCGCGCGGGATCGCCTTGAGCGCCGGACCGTAGAACTCGTACGGCGCATCGCCCTTGACGTACGGGTCATGCTCGCGGTTGAAGCGCCAGCGCGTCTCCTTGCCGTCGACCACCGGCCAGCGCAGGCCCCGCACGTCGTCGCGGTAGTACACGTCGAAGTCGGCCAGGTCGTGGGCGTGGCCGCGGCCGAACCGGACGTACTCCTGGAACAGGGCCTTCTCGGGGAACCAGTCGAGCCCGCCGGCGTCGACCGTGCAGTTGCGGTGTCCGCGGGCCACCGGGTCGGGCCAGCGGTACGTCTTCGCCTCGGGCGTCGCGAACAGCACGTCGTACAGGGTCGCGTCCGGGTCGTATCCCATCGCCTTCGCCTGCTCGAGCACGTCAGGCAGGTAGCCCGGCTCGAAGCCCGGCGCGTCGAGGCCGGGGACCGGCTGGCGGCCCCAGACCTCATGCAGCCGGAACCGCTTCGAGAACTCGAGCACCTGCCACACGTCCGAGCGCGCCTCGCCCGGCGGATCGACGACCTGGCGCCATGCCTGCGTGCGGCGCTCGGTGTTGCCGTAGAGCCCCCACTTCTCCCAGTGCATCGCGGCCGGCAGGATCAGGTCGGCCACCTTGCACGAGAGCGTCGGATACACGTCGGAGACGACGATGAACGCATCGCGTTCCTTCGCCGCCCTGAGCCAGTGGTTGGCGTTGGCCGTCGACTGGAACGGATTGGTCACCTGGACCCACAGCCAGCGGATCTTCCCGTCCTCGAGGTCGCGCATCATCTTCGTGATGTGGCTGCCAACCTTCGGGTTGAGGGTCTTCTCCGGCAGGCGCCAGATCTGCTCGGCCCGCTTCCGGTGCTCCGGGTTGGCGACCACCATGTCCGCAGGGAGCCTGTGCGCGAACGTGCCCACCTCGCGCGCCGTGCCGCACGCCGACGGCTGGCCGGTCAGCGAGAACGCGTTGCAGCCCGGGCGGGCGTACTTGCCGGTCAGCAGGTGGACCATGTAGGCCTGCTCGTTGACCCACGTCCCGCGCGAGTGCTGGTTGAAGCCCATCGTCCAGAACGAGACGATCTTGCGCGCGCGGTCGGCGTAATGGTCGGCGAGCGCCTGCAGCTTGCCCTTGAACGACTCGAGCGACTCGTCCGGATCACCCTTGGCGAGCGCGGCGACGAACTCGAGCGTGTACGGCTCGAGCGCCCGCTTGAACTCGTCGAACGTGATCATCCAGTGCGCGCCCGCGGAATTCCGGTGCTTCTGTTCGACGACCGGCGGGTTGTCGGGATCGAAGCCCTGGGCGATCGCCTCCTCGCGCGTGAGCCGCACCCTGTGTTCGCGGGCCAGCGTGTCCTGCTCGCCTTCGAACGCCTTCGAGGCATCGCCGCGCATCCCGTAGCCGATGTCGGTCGGCCCGGTGGCGAACACGCAGTGGTTCTCCACGAACTCGCGGTCGATCGCGTCGCGGCGAACGATCTCCCGCGCGATGTAGTTCCAGATCGCCAGGTCGGTCTGCGGCTTGAAGACGATCTCGACGTCGGCGATCTCCGACGTGCGATTGCCGAACGTCGTCAGGTTGAACACGCGAACGTGGTCGTGGGCCAGCCGGTGGGCGGTCACCCGCGACCAGAGCATCGGGTGCATCTCCGCCATGTTCGAGCCCCAGGTGACGATGGTGTCGGTCAGCTCGATGTCGTCGTAGCAGCCGGCCGGCTCGTCGATCCCGAACGTCTGGATGAACCCGGCGACCGCGGAAGCCATGCAGTGCCGCGCGTTGGGGTCGATGTTGTTCGATCGCCAGCCCGCCTTGACGAGCTTCGCCGACGCGTAGCCCTCCGGGATCGTGTACTGGCCCGAGCCCATGATCGCGACACCCGTCGGTCCCAGCTCGCCGTAGACCCGCTTGAACTGGCGCTCCATCTCGTCGAACGCCCGCTCCCAGGAGACCGGCCGGAACTTCCCCTCCGGGTGCCAGCGGCCGTCCTTCATCCGCAGCAGCGGCTTGACGAGCCGGTCGGCGCCGTAGTGGATCTGCGCGTTGGCATAGCCCTTGACGCACAGCAGGCCGCGGTTGACCGGGTTGTCCGGGTCGCCCTTGATCGCCACGAGCCGGCCGTTCCGCACACCGACCAGCACGCCGCAGCCGACGCCGCAGAAGCGGCAGACGCCCTTCTCCCACGTGGCACCCTGCGCCGGATCGGGCGCATCGGCGTAGCCCGGCAGCCGCAGCGTGGCGGCGGTCGCGGCGGCGACGCCGGCGACCACGAATTCACGGCGCGTAAGCCCCTTCCTGTCGTGTTCCCGCGTGGCGCTCATGCTTCCAGCTCCTCGCTGACGTGATAGACGAGGTCCGCCGCCAGCACACCGTCGAGCCGCTGGATCCGCCTCAGGCCGTCCATCTGCTCGTCGACGCTCCCGGCAACCTGCGTGACGACGAGGCGCCCGGAGGCCGCGTCCTCGTGATGGACCTCCACGCCCTCGAGCCGGCCGAGCGCCTCCCGGACCTCGGCCAGGCGTTCCGGCCACGCGATGACCGCGATGCCGGAACAGGTGAACTGCGAGCTCGCCATCGGCCGGCCTCCTCGTCGTGCTTGACGGAGACGATCCCCGAGCGCGGCCGATGGTAGCTCCCCGGACCGACGCGCTTCCTTGTCCGGCGGCAAGCCGGGCCCCGGCCCGCCCGCAGCGGACCGGCGAGGCGTCCGCGCTATCCCGCGGTCGACGTCCCGTGCGGACGGGCACTGCTACCGATCGGTAGCGTGCTACCGATCGGTAGCGTCGACGCCGGCTGCAGGCGCGAGACGGTTGCAACTCGACACTTAGACGAGACGCGTTCTGCTGTTTCATCCCCTTGTTTCTGTTGCGCTTGCGCTCCCTCGGCCGCCCCGGTCCGCGCGCCCCGCCGGTCTCGCTGGAATGTGGCCTGTGACTTGCTAGTTCGTTTGCCCCCCACGAAGAAGGGAGGAGGCCCGTGAGCCTTTTCGGAAGGATGAGAACCGGTCCGGCGATGCTGGCGGCCATCCTGCCGCTCGCCCTGGCGTGGACCGCCGCGCTGCCATCGTCGGCCACCGACTGCGGGGAGTGCCACGAGGACGTGCTCTCGGCAGTCGCCTCGGGGCCCCATCGCGGGGTCCTCGTCGAGTCGACCGCGTTCTGCGCCGCCTGCCATGGGGATCCCGCGGCCCATCTCGAAAGTGCCGACGCGGCGGACATCGTCACCGGCGCCACCGCCCGGCAGCTCGATGCGGGAGGGCAGGCGGCAGCGTGTCTGACCTGCCACCGCCGCGACTTTCCGGCCTGGGATCGCGTGCCGCACGCCGGAGAGGTTTCCTGCTGGACCTGCCATCCGCGCGAGGCGCTCCACTTCGCGGAGCCGGAGCGACCGGCGCCGCGCGGTGCGGCCCATGATCGCGGGCAGCTCGACCGGTGCTGGTCGTGCCACGCGGACGTCGAGCAGGACTTCCGCCTGCAGTACCGCCATCCGCTGCGCGAAGGGACGGTGCGCTGCACCGACTGTCACGACATCCACGGTGCGGAGGCGGAGGCCGCCCTCGTGGATGCCGACTCGCGGCGCTGCGCCTCGTGCCACGCCGAGCAGGCGGGACCGTTCCTGTTCGAGCACGAGGCGATGGCCGACGGATGCGCGACCTGCCACCGGCCCCACGGTTCGTGGAACCGAGACCTGCTCCGCAGCGCCGGCAACGCGATCTGCGTCGAGTGCCATGTCCAGTCGAACTTCCCCGGTGTGGGCAAGGTGAACGCCCACGAGTTCTTCCTCGGCGGCGGCGGACGCTGCTGGGACTGCCACTCGCAGGTACACGGCTCGAACACCAATCCGGAGTTCAATCCGCGGGGCAGGAGGTGAGCGATGATCCGTTACCTGACGATCGCCGTGATCATCGCGATGCTTGCCGGGCCGGCTGCCGCGGCGGAGGCGACCGGCGAGATCACCGCCGGCGGGCTCGCCGCCCTGGACGACGGTGACCAGGGGCGCTTCCGCGAGCACTCCGGCGGGCTCGACTCCGCGCCGTTCGTCGACATCTTCCGCTGGCACCGCGCCGACGAGACCCGCGAACTGTCCGTCGCGGCCTCGGTGACAGCCGGTCAGTCCGGCTGGTTCGACCTGCGCGCCAGGAATCGCCGGTTCGGCGTCCTTGTCCGGGGCGCGTTCCATGCCGGATGGTCCGACACGTCGTTCGCGGACGATGTCCTGCCGTCCGGTGCCGCCGTCTCCGGCCTCGTTCCGCCGTCGACGGCGCTGCCCGACTTCTTCGGCGTCGACGAACCGCACGCGGACCGCTACCGCTTCGAGGCGCTGCTGACCCACCGGTTCCGGCTGGCCGATCGCGTCTGGTTGCGTGTCGCCACCAGCGGCCATGACGGCGAGCGCGTCCCGTCCATCGGAGGATTCGCGTTCGCCGACAACGGGCTGACCGGGACGTGGGCCGCCGGCCTCGAGGAGTTCGATTCGTCCTCGACCGAGGCCGAACTCGGCGCGCGGGTCGCGCTCGGCAAGGCATTCCTGCGCTTGGCCGGCGGCCTGCGCACCGGTGACATCCGCACGACGACGCGGCTGCCGGCCTGGGGCCAGACGGCGCTGCTCGACCTGAACACGTGGGTCGAGGACGTCGACCTGGACGAGACGTGGGCCGTCGCCGGCGTCATCTGGCCACTGAGCGCGTGGTCGTTCGAGGCGCACGCGAGCCTGTTCGACGCGACGTTCACTCCGCGCTCGTTCGACCGCCGCGAGCAGCCGGACGGGACTCTCGTTGCCGACGGACTCGCGGCACGGAGCGGTGACGTCGATCGCTCCCGCGTCTTCGGCGCGCTGGGCGCGACATGGACGCCGCGCCCGGGCGCCCGGCTGGTCCTCGCCGCAGACATGGCGAGCGTCGACCAGGACGGCGCCGTCGCGCTCGACCTCGCCGGCGCCGCCCTCGGGCTCGCGACGACGTCCTATGACGAGGACCGTGTCGGGTTTCTCGCACGCGGCGCGTTGCGCTTCGGCCGGACGAGACTCCGCATCGACGCGCGCGTGCGGTCGAGCGAGCGCACGATCGACGAGGCCGAGACGTCCAGCGTCAACGACCTCGACCGCGACACCGATCTCGTGCGCGCCCGTGTCCGCGTCACGACGCCGCTCGGATCGACGCGGCTCGAGGCCTGGGGCCGATGGGAGGATCGGTCGACCACGGTCACCGTACGCGAGCTGACCGAGGCGTATGCGACCGGTGACTGGGACGAGACGCGCAAGGCGCTCGGCGCCAGGCTTCGCTTCGGTCAGGGAGCGACGCACGCGGCGCTCAGCGCGCGCTGGGACGACGCCGACATCGACGTGTCGAGTCCCTTCTTCGACCCGGTGTTCGATCCGTCGGTGACGCTCGAGCTGGTCGGCACGAGCCGGAGCGATCTCCGGCTCGCCGGCTCGCTGGTTCATACCTGGTCGCGCGGCGACGCGTGGGCGGAGATCGGCTGGACGAACCTCGAGTGGGTCCTGCCCGAAGAGGGCGTCCGGCCGACGTACGCGCTCGTCTCCGAGGACGTCGACGGACTGTTCCTCGCCTTCGGCGGCACGCTCGGAGCGTGGCGCGACGGCACCCTTCGGGGACGGATCGAGCGCGTCGACCAGGGCGGCGATCTCGCCCGGACGCTCACCCGTGCGGAGCTGGAGGCGTCGCATCGCTTCCGCGACACGTTGGCGGGATTCCTGCGCTGGTCGTTCCAGGACTACGCCGCGGATCTCGCGCCTGCTGACGAGTACACCTATCACCTGCTCAGCGCGAGTCTCCGGGTCACCTGGTAGACCGGCGCAGGGAGGATGCCATGTCTCGAATGTCTCGCCCGGTCGTCACAGCCATCGGCGTTGTCGCCCTCGTGGCGTCGGCGTTCGCGATGCCGCCCAGGGACACCGAGCGTCTCCGGGATCGGAACGAGAGCGTCCAGGAGGGCCGCGCGGCGGTGCTCGGAGCCGAGAACCTGCTGGCGCTGCACAAGCCCGACTCGGGCAGCTACAACGGAAACTGCCTGAGCTGCCACAAGAGCGTCATGTCGGAGGAGTCGCTCGATCCGCGGATCCCGTCGTTCCACGTCGCGATGGTGCCCTACACCCCCGGGTACAACCCCGCGAAGGGAGTGACGAACGGGGTCTGCGTCCAGTGCCACAAGTACGTCGATCTGGAGGTCGACTCGAGCGGCGCGCTGCGCAAGCGCGTCGATCCCGCTCTCTGCGCACTGTGTCACGGACCGTCCGGTCCGGGGCCCGTGTACTACATGCGGTGAGGTGATGACGATGAAGCGTACATCCGACGAGAAGCCCCGCCTGACGATCGACCGGCGGCTGTTCCTCAAGTCGACGCTGGCGGCAGGCGCCGCGCTGACGCTCGGCCCGTCCGTGCTCACCTCGGCCGCGGTCGAGTCGATCAACTACGGCAGCCCGGACCCGCTCGAGACCGAAGCCAACGTCAGGATCGTCCGGTCCGTCTGCCTGATGTGCCACTCGGCGTGCGGCATCCAGGGAAAGGTCGCCGACGGCGTGCTCGTCAAGGTCGACGGCAATCCGTATCACCCGAATTCCGCGCTTCCCACCGAGCGCCTGCCGTACGCCACGCCGGTCGAGCAGGCCGATCTGGTGCGCGGACACAACTGCGTCAAGTCGCAGGCCGCCGTGCAGACCGTCTACGATCCGTACCGGCTCAAGAATCCGCTCAAGCGTGTCGGACCGCGCGGCTCGGGACAGTGGCAGGAGATCTCCTGGAAGCAGGCGCTCGACGAGATCGCCGATCGCCTGCGGCCGTACTACCAGCCCGGCGTGCCGATCGACCCGGCGTTCCCCGAGTTCGGCGACCTGCCGAACAAGGTGCTGTTCTCCGCGGGACGGATCGAGCACGGGCAGAAGGAGTTCACCGACCGCATCTGGAAGAACGGGTTCGGCAC
>RFIB01000278.1 GCA_003695625.1 Acidobacteriota bacterium
CGCGCCGCGGCGGGGGCAGCGGGGGCGGGGAAGGCACGCGCAGGCGCGGGCCGGCCGACCGCACGCGGCACGGCGCGCCGCGCCGCGCGCGGATGCGCACCGGCCGCGGCGTGCCGGGCGCGCGCGCGGTCGCCGTCCAGGTGACCGTCCACTCGGCATCGAGCCGCCGGCGGATGTCGTCCAGCGCGCGCCGGAAGTGCGCGGCATCGGGCACGTCGATCAGCGAGCCGCCCGTCTCGGCGGCGAGGCGCCGCAGCGACGCCAGCGGCGCGCGCGGTCCGCGGTCGGCGCGCGAGGACATGTCCAGCGCGAGCGGGAACACCGTGACCGGGTCTTCGTGGCGCAGCGCGGCGAAGGCCCGGCTCTCGGCGTCGTCGGCGAGGCTCGTCGAGTCGGCGCCGTCCGTGACGAGCAGGATCGCCTTGCGGTCCGGCCACGCCGCGAGCATCTCGAGCACGAACCGCAGCGCATCCCACAGTGCGGTGCCGTGGACGGGCTGCAGGCGGGCGATGGCGCGGCGCAGCCGCGCGCGATCCGTCCCGGGCGGAGCGAGCAGGCGGACTTCGTCGCTGAACGCCCACAGCGCCGCAGGCTCGTCCCGGGGCAGCGCGTCGACGTAGTCGATCGCCGCGCTGCGCGCCTCGGCCAGCCGGCCCGCCATCGAGCCCGACACGTCGATGACGATCGCGTGCAGCGTGCGGGGACGGCCGGGAGCCACGGCGGTCACGCGGACGGGAAGACCGGCCTCGGTCACCACCACGTCGTCCGGGGTCATGTCCGTGCATGCGTCCCGGTCGGCGCCTGCGCGCGGCTCGACGAGCACCGGCCACACGACGCGGCGCACCTCGACGGTCGTCTCGACCGCGGGCGACTCCTGCCCGTCAGGGTCGGCCGCCCTCGCGGCAGGCAGCGCCGCGACGAGCACCGCGAGCATGGCGCAGGAAGGCGGCAGGCGCTTCATCGGGGGGCGTCGAGCGCGGACTCGACAGCCGACCAGAACTCCGCATGGGGGCGGAACGACAGCTCGCCGACGAAGGTGCGCTCGACGACGCGCGCCACGAGGCCGGTCAGGCCGGCGTGCGGCAGCCCCAGCTCGTGGACGTACGGCACGGACGCCGAGACCGTCGCGACGGCGCGGGCCGCCGGCAGCCGCTCGACGCGGTCCTCGTCGGCCTGACGCAGGCGCAGCAGCGCCGCGAGCGGGACGGGCCCGCGATGGCGACGCTCGAGCGGAAAGCGCATGTGGAACGGAACCGTGGAGGCGGTCGGGACCGCGCCGCGCGCGTCGATCACGATCATGTCGTCGGTCAGGACCGGTCGCGGCCCGAGCAGGCCGGCTGCCGTCGACTTGCCGGCCCCGGACGGCCCGAAGAACGCGATCGCGCGCTCCCCGTCGACGACGGCGGATGCGTGGAGCAGGAACGCGCCGCGCTCGAGCAGCACGAGCTGGGCGGCGACGCGCACGAAGTTCTCGAACGACATCGAGAGCCGGCGCGGCTCGAGATCGGTCAGCAGCAGGGTGGCGTCCCCGCGTGCCAGATCGATCCGCCCGTCCTGCCAGTGCGACCGGACGCGGACGATCTCGCCGTCGACGCGCTCGACCTCGAGTCGGGTCGCGCCGCCCGGTCCCGGGACGGGCACGACCGTGCCCGCGCCGACATGGCAGCTCACGGTCAGATCGGGCATGGCGTCGCCCGCCGGACGGGCGAAATCGCCGTACCAGCGCGCGATCGCGTCCGGAAACGGCAGCGGGAGATCGACGATCCGGATCCGGACCGGTCCGACCGGGAGTTCGAACGGGGGAGCGATGCCGGCGGGCGCCTGGGTCATGCCGTGTTCCTGCCGGGCGCGGGGCCGGCGGGGGTTCTTTTACCACGGTGGTCCGGAGAATGCGGCGTGCCCTGTCCGCGCATGCGAATCGCGCGTCCGCCCGCGTGGTGTCACCGAACCGGGCGTGCGGCCCGCGGCCTGCGGATCGTGGCGAACGAACGTGTGCGCGCTTCCGCGGGCGTTGGAAAAGCGGCAGGCAAGGCGGCAAACTCTCGAACCCGCCGCCCGGAGGACCCCGGCACGTGACCCTCGCCGTCCACCTCGAACGTGGCCGCCAGCAGGTCGAGCAGGCTCTCGATCGTGCCCTTCCGGCGCGGGATCCGGATCCGTGCCGGCTCGTCGAGGCGATGCGCTACACGCTGCTCCTTCCGGCGAAGCGGATCCGCGGGATCATCTGCCTGACCGTCGCCGAGGCGTTCGCGGCCGATCCGGGGCGGGTGCTTCCGCTGGCGGTCGCGGTGGAGATGGTTCACGCCGCGTCGCTGATCCTCGACGACCTGCCGGCCTTCGACGACGCCGAACGCCGCCGCGGCGCCACGACCTGCCACCGGGTGTTCGGCGAGTCCACCGCGATGCTGGCCTCGATCGGCCTGCTCGCGGCGGCGTTCCGTCACCTCGCCCGGAACGGCAGGACGCGCTGGTTCGGGGCGGACGACGCGACGCGCACCGTGGCCGTGCTCGCCGAGGCGGTCGGAGAGGACGGCATGGTCGTCGGCGAGGCGCTCGATCTCGCGGCGCGGGGACGTGAGCTGACGCTCGACCAGCTCGAGCGGATCCACGCGCTCAAGACGGGCAGCCTGTTCATCGCGTGCACCGCCGAGGCGGCGCGTCTCGCCGGCGCGGGGCCGGCCGAGCGGAACGCGCTCGAGACGTATGCCAAGAACCTCGGGCTCGCCTTCCAGGTCGTCGACGACGTGCTCGACGTCGCGGGCGATCCGGCGCGGACCGGCAAGGACGCGGGGGCGGACCGGGAGGGGGCGAGCTTCGTGCGGTTCGCGGGCGTGGAGGGGGCGCGCCGGCTCGCGGCGGAACTCGTCGAGACCGCGGTCGCGGCCCTCGCGCCGCTCGGCCCGCGCGGTGCCCGTCTCGGCGAGATCGCGCGCTTCGTGCTCGAGCGGGACCGCTGATGGCCGGCGACGGGGTGCCGACCGACTACGAACGGGTGCGCGAGGCGCTCCGCTCGCGGGGCTACCTCGAGGCCCCGCTCGAGCGGCTGTTCGCCGGCACTGCCACCGGCGCCTTCGGGGCCGGCTGGGGCGGTCTCGTCGCCGCGGCGCTGGTCGCGGGGGCCGTCGGCGGCCTCGTCCTCGGGACGCTGCTCGCCGCGCTCCTCGTCGGACACAGCGGGGGACTCGTTCCGGTCTGGCCGGACGGCGTGCTCTACGCCGTCC
>RFIB01000279.1 GCA_003695625.1 Acidobacteriota bacterium
CGCCGCCGGGGTGCTCTCGTTCGAGGATGCGGTGCGGGCGGTGCGCCTGCGCGGCGAGGCGATGCAGGAGGCGGTCCCCGTCGGCCGGGGCGCGATGGCAGCCGTGCTCGGTCTCGATGCAAACGCGGTGGAGGCGTTGTGTCGCGAGGCCGCCGCGAACGACGAGGTGCTCGTGCCGGCGAACTTCAATGCCCCGGACCAGATCGTCGTCGCGGGTCACGCGGCCGCCGTCGAGAGGCTGTGCAGGATCGCGCGGGACCACGGCGCACGGCGTGCCGTGGCGCTGCCCGTCAGCGCTCCGTTTCACTGCCCGCTGATGCGGCCTGCTGCGGAGAGACTCGCCGAGCATCTCGCGGACGTGCCGTTCCGCGACGCGGCGTTTTCCGTGATCGCCAACGTCGACGCCCGGCCGACGAACGGCGGCGACGATGCCCGCGCGCGCCTGATCGAGCAGGTGGCCTCGCCGGTCCGGTGGGTGGAGTCGGTGCGGCGGCTCGGCGAGCACGGCGCGGAGGCGACGGTGGAGATCGGCGCGGGAAAGGTCCTGACGGGCCTGGTGCGCCGCATCGCGGCAGAGCTCGACACGCTGACGTTCGGAGCGCCCGAGGATCTGGAGACCGTTCTCGCGGGTCTCCGCGCGGACGCGTGAGGAGAGGGGAGCGATGAGCGGTGCCGGCGGGCAGCCTGTGTTTCCCGGACTGGAAGGACGCCTGGCCCTGGTCACCGGGGGCTCGCGCGGCATCGGCCGCGAGATCGCCCGGGCGCTCGCCGCGGCGGGGGCCCGTGTGTGGCTGACGGCCCGCACCGCGGAGGCCGCCGAACAGGCCGCGGCGGCGATCGTCGAGCACGGTGGCTGGGCGCGGGGCGTGGCCCTCGATCTGTCCGACCCGGAGCGGGCCGCGCAGGCGTGCCAGGAGATCGCGCGCGAGACCCGCGACGACGGCGGAATCTCGCTGCTCGTGCTCAACGCCGGGATGACACGGGACGGCCTGATCCTGCGCATGGGGCTCGAGGCGTGGCGGGAGGTGATCGACGCCAACCTGACCGGCGCCTTCGTGGTGACAAAGGCCCTTGTCCCCGCTATGATCCGTGCCCGTTTCGGCCGCATCGTGGCGCTGTCGAGCGTCGTGGCGCGGACGGGCAATCCCGGCCAGGCGAAATACTGCGCCTCGAAGGCCGGGCTGCACGGGTTCGTGCGCGCACTGGCGCGCGAGTTGGCCAGCCGGTCGATCACGGTCAACGCCGTGGCGCCGGGGTTCATCGAGACCGACATGACGCGGGCCCTCCCCGAGGCGACCCGCAAGGGACTGCTGGACCAGGTGCCGCTGGGGCGCCTGGGAACCCCGGAGGACGTCGCCGGAGCGGTGCTGTTCCTGCTCTCCGACCTTGCGGCGTACGTCACGGGTGAGGTGATCGACGTCAACGGTGGCATGGCGATGTGAGCACGCTCGCCGGACCACCCGACAAGGAGAACCGAAAGATGCCTACGCCTGACGAGATCCGTTCGAAGGTCGTCGAGACGATCGCGAAGTCGTTCAAGATCGAGCCGGACCAGGTGAGTGACGACAAGTCGTTCCAGGACGACCTCGGTGCCGACTCGCTGGAGATCGTCGAGCTCGTGATGGCGCTGGAGGAGGAGTTCGGGATCGAGATCTCCGACGAGGAGGCGGAGAAGATCCGCACGGTGGGCGACGCGATCAAGTTCATCACCGAACGCGCTGCTGCCTGACCGTCGATGAGCACCTCGCGACGCGTGCTGGTCACGGGAGTTGCCGCGATCAGCCCGCTCGGCCTCGACGCCGAGACGACATGGAACGCCCTGATCGAGGGGCGATCGGGCATCGGTCCGATCACCCAGTTCGATGCCACGGCGTTCAGTTCGAGAATCGCGGGCGAGGTGCGCGGCTTCGACCCGGAGCAGTGGCTCGAGCCGAAGGAAGTCCGCAAGCACGACCGCTTCACGCACTTCGCGATCGCGGCGGCGAGGATGGCGGTCGAGGACGCCGGGCTCGACCTCGAGCGGATCGACCGCGACCGCGCCGGGGTGATCATCGGATCCGGGATCGGGGGCCTGCACATGCTCGAGGCGCAGCACCGCGTGCTGCTCGAGCGGGGCCCCCGCAGGCTCTCGCCGTTCCTGATTCCCGGGATGATCATCAACATGGCGAGCGGCCAGGTGTCGATCGACCTCGGCCTGCGCGGTCCCAACTCGTCGACGGTGACGGCGTGCGCCACCGGCAATCACGCCATCGGGGATGCCCTTCGCGCGATCCAGCACGGCGACGCGGACCTGGTGATCGCCGGCGGAACGGAAGGCGTGGTCTCGCCGCTTGCCGTCGGCGGCTTCTGCGCGATGAAGGCGCTCTCGACGCGCAACGACGACCCGGAGCGCGCATCGCGTCCGTTCGACCGGGACCGGGACGGGTTCGTTCTCGGAGAGGGCTGCGGCCTGCTGGTGCTCGAGTCCGAGGAGCACGCGCGCGCCCGCGGTGCCCGCGTGCTGTGCGAACTCGCCGGATTCGGAATGAGCGGTGACGCCTTTCACATCTCCGCACCACCCGAGGACGGCAACGGGATGATCCGCGTGATGCGCGCGGCGCTGACCGATGCCGGCATGACGCCGGACGACATCGACTACGTCAATGCGCACGGCACGTCGACGCCGGTCGGCGATGTGATCGAGGCGCGGGCGATCCGGACGGTGTTCGGCGAGCACGCGGACCGGATGTTCGTGTCGTCGACGAAATCGATGACGGGACACCTGCTCGGCGCGGCCGGTGGCTTCGAAGCGGTCGTCACCGTGCTGGCCCTCGCGCGCGGAATCGTCCCGCCGACAGCGAATCTCGACACGCTGGACGAGCGGATCGAAGGCGGCGACATCGCGCTGGCGGCGGAGCGGTTCGTTCCGGGGCGGGCGATCGAGGCACCGCTCGGAGCGGCCCTGTCGAATTCGTTCGGCTTCGGGGGCACGAACGCGACGCTCGTGTTCCGCCGGGCGCCCGCACCCCCGTCCGCATAGCCGCCGGTCGGGTCAGACCTCCTCGAAGAACAGCGACCTGAGTGCCTGGATGCGCTTGTCGTAGGTCTCCGGATCGAGGAACCAGCACGCCGCGGCCACGCTCGACAGCAGGGCGTTGCCGTCCTGCGGCGTGAAGCAGAAACCGACCACTTCGTGCCCGTCGTCGCGCTCGCGGACGGCGAGCGTCTTGTGCGGAACGACCGTCTGGTTGAGGATCCGGCCGTAGTGCCCGTGATCGCGTCCGAACGAGAAGACCGTCCCCGCCGACTTCTTGTACGTCAAGGCGACGCGATCGTTCGCGCGCATCCGGTCGACGACGTCGTCGACGCTCAGCGGATTGCGGACGACGATGCTGAACCAGATCGTGTGCATGTACTGGGTGTTCAGCTTGAGGGCCGAGCTGTACACGTCGAAATCGTAGCCGAGCGTGTGGAACAGATGCCAGGCGTCGCGCGCGTGGTGCGTGCCGAAGCGGGGGTCCTTGTGCCCGCCTACCTCGGGAGCAGGCACGAAGGAGGAGTCCTGGCTGATGTCGTTCGCGCGCCGGATGCAGACGAAGCGTCCCGAGACGAGGTTGTCGGGTCCGCCGTCGGCCAGGGCGACGGTCTCGATCAGCACCGAGATGTTGTGCGTGTTGCAGGAGACGACCTGGATGTACTTGTCCTTGCCGTGCTCGAGGGCGGCGTCGTTGATGCCGCGCGCGTACGGCTTGCCGAAACCGAACTCGCTGCCCTGGGCGATGAACCCGAGCGTGTTGTGCTCGAAGCGCTGGTAGTACTCCTGCTTGTTCGACTGGCCGACTCCGGAAGGCGTGCAGTCGATCACGACGTCCGCATTGTCCAGCGCCTCGTGGGTCTCCAGCTCGGGCTGGAGGCCGATCTCGCGGAACCCGTCGAAGGACTTCGAGTCGGTCACGAAGCGCGCCCCGCGCCGGATCAGGTTCTGGACCTTCGAACGATCCGTGAGCAGCGGAGAGCGCTTGTGAAACGTCACCTCGTCGATTCCGAGTTCGCTCCGGAAGTCCGCCAGCAGGCCGATCAGCGGCTCGCCGATCGTTCCGGTACCGACAACATGCACGACCTTCTTGGCCATCTCCGTCCCTCCGGCCCGGCGATCCGCGGGGTGCCGCAGTACGCCCTCTCGCCGGGCATCGGTCGAGTCCACGTGACCGCGGGCGAAAGTCCGCAGTTTGACAGTCGCTCGGGCGGAATCCTACCATACGGACCGGTAAGGGAGGGCCCGGCGGCAGATCATCGACCGGCCGTGGGGGGTGTCGGCAGGCAGGCCTCGAAAGCTGCCGGGAGAGTCGATTGGACGCGAACAGGGGCGGTCTGACGGTCGGAGAACTGCTGGGCACGCTGGAGTCGAGACTGGAGCTGCAGCTCGCTCCGGGGGCCGCCGACCTCGACCGTCCGATCGTGTCGCGGGAGATCCAGAAGCCCGGCCTCGTCCTGACCGGACTGTTCGACTACTACCAGCCCGAGCGGGTCCAGGTGTTCGGCCAGAGCGAGGTACGCTTCCTGGCGCACGCCGGTGAGTCCGCCGCCGCGGTCGTCGCGGAATACTGTCGCCGGCCGCCCCCGCTGCTCGTCGTGACGCGGGGGCTCGCGCCGCCGGAAGCGCTGGCTGCGATTGCGCGGCAGTCCGGCACCGCGCTCGTCGCGAGTCCGCTGGCGACCGCCGACGTGATCGCGGTCCTTCTGCATCATCTCAACGCGCGCCTGGCGCCGCGTGTCACCGTCCACGGAGACCTGCTCGAGATTCACGGCCTCGGGGTGCTCGTGCTCGGCGAATCGGGCATCGGCAAGAGTGAGTGCGCACTCGAGCTCGTGGCGCGCGGCCATCGGCTCGTGGCGGACGACGTCGTCGAGATCCGGACCCAGGGTGATCGCCTCGTCGGGACGCCGACGGAACTCTCGCGGCACCGCCTCGAGGTGCGCGGACTCGGCATCGTCGATGTCCGCCACATGTTCGGCGTGGCGGCGGTGCGGGAGTCGGTCGCGATCGAACAGGTCGTCGAGCTGGTGCGACTCGAGGAAGGCGGCCGGTTCGACCGCCTGGGGGAATCGGCGCAGGCGTGGGAGGTCCTCGGACGCTCGCGCCCGATGTTTCGCATTCCGGTCGCGCCGGGACGGAACACGGCGACACTCGTCGAACTTGCCGCCCGGCGGGAGCTGTTGCAGCGTCTCGGCATCAACGCGGCCCGTGAGCTGCGCGAGGACGTCGCGCGCCGGATCGCCCGCGAGGATGCGGGCGGAGACTCGCCATGACCAATCTCGTCGTGATCAGCGGCCTGTCGGGTTCCGGCAAGACGCTCGCCCTGCGCAGTCTCGAGGATCTGGGCTATTTCGCCGTCGACAACCTGCCGGTGGCGCTGATCGAGCCGTTCGTCGAACTGCTCGACCGCGGCGAGCCGGAGGAGCCGAGCGGGGCGTTCGTGATCGACGTGCGGGAACTCCGGCACAAGGACGTCTCACCGCGCGTCATCGAGCGGCTGCGCGAGAATCCGGACATCCGGCTGACCGTCGTGTTTCTCGAGGCGCGGGAGGGAACCCTGATCCGCCGCTTCTCGGAGACGCGGCGGCCGCATCCACTCTCGCGCGCGAGTGATGTCGGGCTGGAAGCGGCCTTCGAGCGCGAGCGGGAGCTGCTCGCCGAGCTGCGTGCCCTTGCGGACCGGGTGATCTCGACGGATCACATGTCGCCACACGACCTGCGCCGGCTGATCCAGGAGACGGTCGCCGGGGGACGCCTCGAGCAGGCCCTGCAGTGCGAAGTGATCTCGTTCGGATTCAAGTACGGCATTCCGCGCGAGGCCGACATGCTGTTCGATGTCCGGTTCCTGCGCAATCCGTACTTCCTGCCCGAGCTCCGCGGTCTGTCCGGGCTCGACGAGGAGGTCGTCGAGTTTCTTCACGGCCTGCCCGACTACGAGACGTACCTCGATCACGTCAAGGGGCTGCTGTCGTTCGTGATGCCGCGATTCATCAGCGAGGGCAAGAGCTACCTGTCGCTGGCGGTGGGCTGCACGGGGGGACGGCACCGATCGGTCGCGGTCGCCGAGGAGCTCGCCGGGTTTCTCGAGAAGAGCGGCTATCGGAGCACCGTCAGGCACCGCGATCTCGATCGCGAGGCCGAGAGGAGCGGGCGATGATCGGACTGCTCGTGGTCACGCACGGCCGGCTTGCTGCCGAACTGGTCGACGCGGCGCGACGGATCGTCCCGCACGAGTCCCCGATGGTGGGGATCTCGATCGAGTGGGACAAGGACGTGGACGATGCGCGGCGGGAGATCGAGCAGGGGCTCACCTCGCTGGACGGAGGTGACGGCGTGATCATCGCCACCGACATGTTCGGGGGCACGCCGACGAATCTGGCGCTGACGTTCCTCGAGCCGGGCCGGGTCGAGGTTGTCACCGGCGTCAATCTGCCGATGGTCGTCAAGTTCACCAATCTGCCGCGGGATCTTCCGCTCGACGAGGCGGCACGCCGGATGGCGGAGCGGGGTCGGACGGCGATCAGCGTTGCCGGACAGATCCTCGCGGGACGCGGGCAGGACGCCAGTTGACGACCCGGACGATCACGATCGTCAATCGCCTCGGCCTGCATGCGCGGGCCGCGGCCCGGTTCGTCGAACTCGCCGGGACGTTCCGCTCCAGAATCTCGATACGCCGCGGGGAACTGACGGTCGACGGAAAGTCGATCCTCGGGGTGCTGACGCTCGCCGCCGCGCGAGGCAGCGTGCTCGAGCTGTGCGCGGAAGGTCCGGACGAAGCGGAAGCGGTCGATGCGCTGGCCCGGCTCGTTGCCGGACGTTTCGGGGAGGAGACGTGATGCGGGTGCTCGAGGGCATCGGCGTCTCGTTCGGCATCGCCGAGGGGCGGGCACTGGTCATCCGGCGCGGCGAGCGGGACGTCCCGAGATACCGCATCGGTCCGGCAGAGGTGCGCCGGGAGATCCGGAGATTCCTCGGCGCGCGCATGCGCGCCCGCGAGGAGATCGGGGCCCTGCGCGAGCGGGCGCGACGGACGGCCGGGGAACGCTACGCCGGGATCTTCGACGCCCACCAGGCGATTCTCGACGACCGCGGCCTCGGGCGCCGCACGATCGCGCTGATCCGGGAGCGTCGGATCAACGCGGAATGGGCCCTGACCCGGGCCGTCTCCGAGCTGCTTGCGACGTTCGGAGGTCTCGACGATCCGTTCTTCCGCGAGCGGGGCGGGGACATCGAGGACGTTCACGAGCGGCTGCAGCGGGTTCTCGCCGGAGACGCACCGACGGAGGCCCATGATCTGGCCCTCGAGGAGGACACGATCGTCGTCGCGCCGACGCTGAGTCCGTCCGATGCGCTGTGGCTGCATCAGCCGCGGATCGCGGGCTTCGTCACCGAGGGCGGATCACGCACCTCCCACACGGCGATCCTGGCCAATGCGCTGGAGATCCCGGCGGTGCTCGGCGTCGAGCGCGCCACGGAGCTGATCGCGGGCGGGGAGCATCTGATCGTCGACGGTCATGAGGGCCGGGTTGTCGTCGCGCCGCCGGACGCGACGCGCAAGGCGTACGCGGACGAGCGCCGGCGGCTCGAGGAGCTCGCGCCTCGCGAAGGCGGCTGGGCTGTTCCCGTCCGGACGCGGGACGGCCGCCGCATCCGCGTGGCTGCGAACGTCGAGTTTCCCGAGGAGCTGGAGACCTGCCGGCGGGTCGGTGCCGACGGCGTCGGCCTGTACCGGTCCGAGTTCCTGTTCCTGACGACCGCGCCGCGGCTCCCGAGCGAGGAGGACCACTTTGCGGTCTACCGGCGCATCCTGACGTCAGCCGCCGGACAGCCGGTCGTGATCCGCACCCTCGATCTGGGGGGCGAGAAGTACTTCCACGAGGTGCTCCACGGCGGCGAGGCGAACCCGGTGATGGGACTGCGGGCGGTGCGCCTCTGTCTCCGGCGGCCGGAGATCTTCCGTACGCAGTTGCGGGCGCTGTATCGGGCCGCGGTCGGTCATCCGAACCTGCGGGTACTCGTGCCGATGATCAGCTCGCTCGAGGAGTGGCGGCGTGTCCGGGCCTTCGTCGGCCAGGTCGTGGAAGAGCTGCCATCCGGCGAACGGCCCGATCCTCTGCCGCCGCTGGGCTGCATGATCGAAGTACCCGCTGCGGCCCTCGAGGCGCCCAGACTCGCGCGCGAGGCCGACTTTCTCTCCCTCGGAACCAACGATCTGGTGCAGTACACGCTCGCCGTCGATCGCGCCAACGCCGCGGTCGCGCACCTCCACGACCCGTTCCACCCGGCAGTGCTGGAGCTGATCGAACGGACGGTCGTCGCCGGACGCGAGGCGTCCGTCCCTGTCAGCCTCTGCGGCGAGATGGCGTCGGACCCGCTGGGGGCGATCACCCTTGTCGGGCTGGGCCTGACGGACCTCTCGTGCAACCCGCTGGTGATCCCGGAGATCCGCGCCGTCCTGGCCGACGTGGACGCCGGCGAGGCGGCCCGGACGGTCGCGCGGGCCCGGCGGGCGGGCACCGGTCCCGAGATCAGGCAGGAGATCGAGCAGGCATTCCTGCCGCGGGTCCGGGCGCTGGTGGGGGAGGTGAGGCTCGAGCCCCGGGACGGGGCCGACCCCCCCGGCTGAGGCGCGGTAGAATCCGGCGCAGCAGCGGGAGCGACCGATGGCGCAGCAGGCAGGCAGGACATCGAGACAGGGCGTGCTTCGTCCGCAGCAGGTCTGCGCGCGGCTGGAGATCCAGCCCTACCAGCTCAAGTTCTGGGAGACCGAGTTTCCGCAGCTCGGACGGCTCGTCGGCCCGAAGCGGGAATACGACGCCCGCGCTGTCGCGCTGGCCGGGCGTATCCGCGCGCTGCTGCTCGACGAGCGGCTCAATCTCGACGAGGCCCGTGCGCGCCTCGGCAAGGCCGGCCCGGCCAGGAGCGGAGCCGCCCCTTCGCGGCGGGGAGACGAGACCTCCGCCGCCCCGTCCTCGCAGGGGAAGGACGGTGACTCCTCGGCGCATGTGCGGAAGCTCGAGCAGGCGCTGGCCGAGGCGCGTGCCGCGCTCGATGAGCAGGCACGGAGGCATGAGAAGGAACTCGAACAGTTCCGGACGAGCCTCGACGCGGCCAAGGCGCGGCTCAGGACGGCCGAGCAGGAGGCGGCGCAGAGCCGGGAGGCCCTGGCCGACGCGCGACGCGAGATCCGTTCGCTGCGCAGCAGGCTCGGACAGGCGGATCGCCGCGCCGCCGCGATCGGCCGCGTCGCCGAGGAGGAGCTCGACGCCGTGGGTGAAGGAGTCCGTGCGCTCGAGTCCGATCTCGCGGAACTGCTGCTGGCGATGAGCCGGAGGGTCCGGGGCAGCGACGGCGCGGGGCAGCCCGTCCGCGGACGACCCGCGCCGGAGGCGCCCGGGGCGCAGACGGGGGCGCAGCCGGTTTCCGAGTAGCCTCGAGCGCACGTTGCGCGCGGGGGGGCAAATCGCGCTAGAATCCCGGCCCCGCGGTCGATTCGACCGCTTCCCGCCGGATGTCGGGGCGTGGCGCAGCCTGGTAGCGCACTCGCTTGGGGTGCGAGTGGTCGCCGGTTCAAATCCGGCCGCCCCGACCAGTCATTCCCCCGGCGGCTCCCTCGCGTCGAGCTGGAGCGCGACCAGGACGCGGCCGATCACGGCCGTGACGTCGACGACCATCGCAGACGGAGCCGCGACCAGCGGCCGGCGGCCGGGCTCGACGCGAGGCGAACCCGCGCGCCCGGTTCCGTCCAGCGGGACGACGAGCCACCAGGGACTGCCGCGGGCCGCCTCGGCCAGCACGGAGTCCTCGAGGGCCGCGAAGACCTCCCGGCGGCGGGAGACAGGGAGCTGGCACGTCGCGCGGCGGGACGGGGGGGCAAGGGAGGCGAGAACGGCAAATCGGGCCGCGTCGAGCAGGGACCAGCGGCGGTCCCGCGTCCCATGCCCCGCGCGCGGCGGGATCGCGTGCGCGCCGCGACCGGCGGCCCGCAGGGCGTGAAACTGGCGCCGCTCGAG
>RFIB01000280.1 GCA_003695625.1 Acidobacteriota bacterium
CGCGCCGCGAATGCTGCGCGGGATCCGGGCTAGAATGAATCCATGAACCGCGCGTGGTGCATCGCCCTGGGGCTCGTGCTCGCGTCCGTCGTCGCCGGCCCGGTCGCGGATGCCGGCCCGGAGGACGCGGACGCCTCCACGCCGACCGTGCGCGTCTACCGGCTCGAGGGAGCGATCCACGGCGCGTCGGCGCAGGTGCTGCTGCGCGTGCTCGACGAGGCCCGGCGCAGCGGCGACAGCCTGGTCGTGATCGAGCTCGACACGCCCGGGGGCCTGGTCACCTCCGCACAGGAGATGATCTCGGCCGTGCTCAACAGCGAGGTGCCGGTCGCGGTCTACGTCTCGCCCAAGGGAGCGCACGCGGCGTCGGCGGGCTTCTTCCTGCTGCTCGCGGCGGACGTGGCGGCGATGGCGCCGGTGACCCGGACCGGCTCGGCGCATCCGGTGACGCCCGGGGGGGCGAACGACAAGGACGACGTCGCGCTGCGCAAGGTCGCCGAGGACCTCGCCGCGCTGATCCGGGCCGCAGCCGAGGCGCGCGGCCGGCCGGCGAAACTGGCGGAGCAGGCGGTGTTCGAGGCCCGGTCGTGGTCCGCCGAGGAGGCCCTCGAGGCCGGGCTGATCGACCTGATCGCGCAGAGCACCGAGGAGCTGGTCGAACGGCTCGACGGCCGGGAGATCATCCGCGCGAACGGCGAGCGCCGGACGCTGAAACTGGCCGGCGCGCGCATCGTCCGGCACGAGCTGACCGGATCGGAGCAGCTCAAGAACATGCTGTTCCACCCCGTCGTGATGGGGATGCTGCTGCTGCTCGCGGGGATCGGCTTCTACATCGAATACCACAACCCGGGCATGTTCATCCCCGGGCTGATCGGGCTCGTCGCGCTGGTGCTGTTCCTGTACGGCACGCGCGCGCTGCCGGTGAACCTGTTCGGCGTGGCGCTGATCGCGTTGGGGATCGTGATGTTCGTGCTCGAGGTGAAGATCACCTCGTACGGGCTGCTGACGATCGGCGGTGTCGCCTGCGTGTCGGTCGGACTGTACCTGCTGTTCGATCGCTCGGTTCCCGGGCTGGCCGTGCCGGCGTGGGCGATCGTGGTGCTGGTCGGCTCGATGATGGCCGTCGTGCTGCCGGTGATGGCGCTGGTGATCAAGGCGCAGCGGCGCCGGCCGACGACCGGTCGCGAGGGCGTCGTCGGAGAGGTCGGGGAGAGCACCACGCCGCTCGATCCGGAGGGGACGGTGCTGGTCCACGGCGAGCTGTGGCGGGCGCGCTCCGTGCAGCCGGTCCCGTCCGGCACGCGGATCAGGGTCCGCGCGGCGCTGCCGGGACTGATGCTCGAGGTCGAACCGCTCGACGCGACCGCCTCCGCGGCGGGACGCGACGTGAAGGAGGTGTGACGTGGGTCCGGGCCAGGTTGTCGTCCTGGGTGGGGTCGTCCTGTTCATCATCCTGCTCTACCAGTCGATCCGCGTGCTGCCCGAGTACGAGCGGGGCGTCGTGTTCCGGCTGGGGAAGCTCCAGCCCCGGGACTACGGTCCCGGCCTGTTCTTCCTGATCCCGTTCATCGACCGGATGGTCCGGGTCTCGCTGCGGACCGTCGTGCACGACGTGCCGCCGCAGGACGTGATCACGCGCGACAACGTCTCGGTCAAGGTCAACGCGGTCGTCTACTTCCGCGTGTTCGAGCCGCGCAAGGCCGTCGTCGAGGTCGAGAACTACCACTACGCGACGAGCCAGCTTGCGCAGACCACGCTGCGCTCCGTGCTCGGGCAGGCGGAGCTCGACCAGCTGCTCGCCGAGCGCGACGAACTCGGCCACCGGATGCAGGAGATCCTCGATCGCCAGACCGACCCGTGGGGCATCAAGGTCTCGGCCGTCGAGGTCAAGCACGTCGACCTGCCGGAGGAGATGCGCCGCGCGATGGCGCGCCAGGCCGAGGCGGAGCGCGACAAGCGCGCCAAGATCATCCATGCCAACGGAGAGCTGATCGCCTCGAAGGAGCTGTCCGAGGCTGCCGAGGTGATGTCCCGCAATCCGGTCACCTTGCAGCTGCGCTACCTGCAGACGCTGACCGACATCTCGCAGGACAGCAGTTCGACGATCGTGTTCCCGCTGCCGATCGAGATGCTGCACCACCTGCTCGGCCCGGCACGCGGCGACGGGCGCTGACGCGGCGAACGGGACGGTGGGCAGACCCTCCCCGGACCGCGCGCCCCGCGCCGATCGCGAGGTGCTCGAGGCGGCGCTGCGGGCGACGCGCCGGCTCGACGTGCCGGGCTGCTTCGCGGAGCTGGCGGAAGGGGCGCGCCGGGTGACGGGAGCGGCCTGGGTGCTGGCCTACGACCTGGCGCCGGACGGCGAGGGATTCGAGTGCCGCGCCGTGGCCGGGGACGGCCCGGCCGCGGCGGCGCTGCGCGAGCTGCTCGGCGCCCTCGACGCGCGCGTCGCCGCGCTGGTTCCGTCGGGCCGGCCCGAGGTGGTCGAACGCGCCGCCGACCTGCTCCCGCCGCGTCGCGATCTGCCTCCGCTCGGCCCGGCGATCGCGCTCTCGCTGGGCAGCGAGACGCGGCCGCAGGCGTTCGTGCTGTGCATCGCCGCTCCCGGCCAGCAACCCTCGCGGCGCGGCCTGGCCCGGCTGGCCGCGCTGGCCCGGGAGGTCGGGCCGGCGCTCGAGAACCTGCGGCAGATCGAGGCGCTGCGGGCGCTCGTGATCCGGGACGACGTGGCGGACTGCTTCAACCGCCGGCACCTCGACACGGTGCTGGCGGACGAGGTCGAACGGGCCCGCCGGTTCGGCTCGCGGTTCGCCCTGATCTTCGTCGACACCGACAACCTGAAGGACCTGAACACCGAGCACGGGCACGCCGCCGGTTCCCAGGCGCTGCACGAGGCGTCGGTGCGGATGGCGAGGACGATCCGCAGCATCGACCGCCTGTTCCGCTACGGGGGCGACGAGTTCGTCGTCCTGCTGCCCGGCACCGATCTCGAGGGAGCGCGCGAGGTGGCCGAGCGGATCCGCCGCGAGGTGGCCCGCGAGCCGATCGCGCTGCCCGGCGGGCGGTCCGCGGAACTGACGGTCTCCGCCGGCGTCGCCGCCTGGCCCGATCACGGGACGACCGCCGCGGAACTGATCGAGGCCGCCGACGCGGCGCTGCGAGCGGTCAAGGAGCGCGGCAAGAACGCCGTTGCGGTCGCCGCCGGGCGCGGGGAGTCGTCGCCGTGAGCGACGGGTCCGGACGCACGATCGAGATCGATCTCGACGCCGCCCGCCTCGCGGTGCTCGCGGTGATCGCGCTCGCCGCCCTTGCCGCGGCGTTCTGGCTCGGGCGCGTGACCGCGCCGGCCGGCCCGCGGCCGCCCGCGGCCGCCCGCGACGCCGGCGAGGGCGCGGGACCAGGTGCCGGTGCGGGCGCCGTCGAGGACGTCGGTGCGGGTGCGACGCTGTTCGACCGCGAGGGCGGGGGCGTCGAGCGGACGCCCGGGCGTCAGACGACGGCCGAACAGGTCCTGGCCGGGGGCTGGCTGCTCGACTGCGGGCGATCCGCGTCGCGGACGGCGGCCGAGCGCGTCCGCGCGGCGCTGGCGCGTGCCGGCGTGCCCGCGTCGGTGCTCCGCGCGCCGGACGGCGCGTTCCGCAC
>RFIB01000281.1 GCA_003695625.1 Acidobacteriota bacterium
GAGCCTGCCCTCCTCCGCGATCCAGCTTCCGAGCAGATGCGCCCGGGTCGCCTGCTCGCGCTCGTCCCGCACCGCGGCGAGCGCGTCGAGGGAGCCCCGCGTCGCGCTCCCCCGGCCCAGCGCCGCCCGCACGAGCACGCCGCTGCCATGCACCGGGTGCCGCGCATCGGGCCGGACCAGGACGATCGCCTCCCGTCCCCCGACCGGAAGATCCGCCCACAGCGTCCGGCCGTCGCGCCGCGGCTCGATCCCGACCGGGCCGAAGACCGCACGCCAGGCATCGGCGACATCCCCGTCGCTGACCGGTGACGGCCCGGCGCCGCGCGGGCGGACGAGGCCCTCCAGGATGTGCAGCATCTCGTCCGGCGCGTCGCGCCGTCCGGAGGCGGGATGTTCCGAGACGGCGACCCGGCCGCCGAGCAGGGCCGCGGCCCGGTCCGCCATCGTCTCGGCCTGCGCCGCCTGCATCGCCGCGGCGAACGCGAACGTCCGTGCGCACCAGTCGGCGCCGTCCGGGTGGACCCACAGCTCGCTGGCCAGCACGAGGCGGTCGTCGGCGGCGAGGTCCACGGCGGACAGCACGACGCCGGAGGCGACCGCGCCGAGCACCTGGGCCGTGCGCGCATCGGGACGCACGCCCTCGAGCACCGTCGTCTCGGCGCGGACGCGGCAGACGGTCGTGCCGTGATCCTGCACGGCGGGTTCGGCGACCAGTTCCTGGGCGAGCCGCCCGGGCCACCACGCCACGCGACGCGGATCGGCCCGCACGGACCAGGCGTCGTCGATCTGCAGCGCGTCGAACGCGTGGGCGAGCACCTCGAGGCCGGGATCGATCATCGTGTCTCCGCGGGACCCGCATTATGCAGCGTCCCGCCGACCGGCCCCGGTGGGCCGACCGGATTCCGGCTAGACTTCGGTCATGCCCTTCGACGTGATCGCCGCCGTCACGGACCAGCGGGAACTCGGACCGGACACCTGGCTGCTCGCTCTCGACGCGCCGCAGATCGCCGCGGCCGCGCGCGCCGGAGAGTTCGTCATGCTCGGCCTGCCCGAGATCGACCGGATGCTGATCCGGCGCCCGTTCTCGATCGCGCGCGTCGGGCCCGCGGAGGCCGGCGCCCCCCGCACGATAGAGATCGTCTACAAGGTGTTCGGTTCGCGGACCGCGATGTTCAGCACGCTGCGTCCGGGCGCGAAGATGTCCGTGCTCGGCCCGCTCGGCCGCGGGTTCTGGCTTCCGGAGCCCGACGGGCCGCGCGAGCTGCTGCTCGTCGCGGGCGGCATCGGCATCGCGATCTTCCCGCTGCTCGTCCAGCAGCTCGGCGCGCGGGCCGGGGAGGCGTCCCTGCTCTACGGAGCGCGGACGGCGGCGGAGCTGGTCCTGCGCGACTGGTTCGCCGAGCGGGGCGTCGCGGTCGAGCTGGCGACCGACGACGGCTCGGCGGGGCACCACGGGATGGTCACGGATCTGCTCGAGGCGCGTCTCGCGCGGCCTGCGCGCGGCAGGCGGCTCGTGATGGCCTGCGGTCCGACACCGATGCTGCGCGCCGTCGGGGACCTCGCGATGGCGCGTGAGGTCCCGTGCCAGCTCGCCCTCGAGGAGACGATGGCCTGCGGCTTCGGCGTCTGCCTCGGCTGCGTCGTGCCGCGGCGGAACCCGGAGGGGGAGTTCGACCGGTTCGTGCGCGTCTGCACCGAGGGCCCGGTGTTCGACGCGCGGGAGGTCGCGCCGTGAGCGGCGGCGTGCGCACCGAGGTCGACGTCGGACGCGGGCTCGTGCTGCGCAATCCGATCCTGACCGCCAGCGGAACGTTCGGCTACGGACTCGAGTACGAGCCGTTCGTCGACCTGACCGCGCTCGGCGGAATCGTCGTCAAGGGAATCAGCCCCGCACCGCGGGCGGGCAATCCGCCGCCGCGCATCGTCGAGACGCCCTCGGGGATGCTCAACGCGATCGGGCTCCAGAACGTGGGCGTCGAGAGGTTCGTCCGCGAGAAGCTCCCCGCGCTGCGCGAGCGCGGAGCCGTCGTCATCGTCAACGTGTTCGGCTCGAGCGAGGCCGACTACGTCGCGGTCGTCGAGGCGCTCGAGCGCGAGCAGGGCATCGCGGCCTACGAGCTGAATCTGAGCTGCCCGAACGTGGACAAGGGCGGGCTCGCCTTCGGCCGCGACCCGGACGCGATGAGAGCGCTGACCCGTGCGGTGCGCGAACGGACCGGGCGGCCGCTGTGGGTCAAGCTGACGCCGAACGTGACCGACATCGCGGAGATGGCCCGCGCCGCGCGCGACGGAGGCGCCGACGCGGTCAGTCTCGTCAACACGTACGTCGGCATGGTGATCGACGTCGAGCGCCGCCGTCCGGTGCTCGCGCGACGGACCGGCGGGCTGTCCGGTCCGGCGATCCGCCCCCTGGCGGTGGCGGCGGTCGACCAGGTGCACCGGGCGATCGATCTGCCGATCATCGGGATCGGCGGAATCACGTGCGCGCGCGACGTCGTCGAGTTCATGCTGGCCGGGGCGCGCGCCGTGCAGGTCGGCACCGCGAACTACAACGACCCGGCGATCGCGCAGAAGCTCGTCGACGAACTCGTCTCGTGGTGCCGCGCGCACGGCGTGGGCGACGTCAACGAGCTGGTGGGAGCACTCGAGGAATGACCCGCGACCGACATCCCGGAGCCGAGCGGCTGGCCGTCGCGCTCGACGTGCCCGACCGCGAGGCTGCCGCCGCGCTCGCCCGGACCGTCGCCCCGTACGCCGCGGTGCTCAAGATCGGCCTCGAGCTGTTCGTCGCCGAGGGGCCCGGAATCGTCGCCGACGTCGCGGCGCACGGGGCCGCACCGTTCCTCGACCTCAAGCTGCACGACATTCCGCGCACCGTCGCTGCCGCCACGCGCCGGGCGGCGGCGCTCGGCGTGCGCTATCTGACGCTGCATGCGCTCGGCGGTCCGGCGATGATCCGCGCCGCACGGGAGGCGGTCGACGCCGGCGGCGCGGTCGGACGCCCGGAGCTGCTCGCCGTCACCGTGCTGACCTCGCACGGGCGCGAGGACCTCGAGGCGATCGGCCTGCCCGGGCGGCCGGCGGACCACGTCCTGCGGCTGGCGCGGATGGCGCTCGACGCCGGCGCGGACGGCATCGTGTGCAGCCCGCTCGAGTGCTGCGTGCTGCGCGAGGCGCTCGGCGACGGGCCGACGATCGTCACGCCGGGCGTGCGCCCGCTCGGCGGCGAGCGGGGCGACCAGCGCCGCGTCGCGACCCCCGCGGAGGCGGTCGCCGCCGGCTCGAGCCTGCTCGTCGTCGGCCGGCCGATCGTCGCCGCCCCGGATCCCGCCGCCGCGGCCCGGGCGATCTGCGAGGAGATCGCCGCATCGTGAGCCGGGCCGTGTCCGCCGCCGTCCCGCCGTTGCCGCACCTGGCCGCGCCCGGCCCCCCGGGGCCGACGGCGCCTGCCAGCGCGTGGCGCTACCGCGACGCGTTCCCCCTGCCCCGCCGGATGCCTCCCGTCTCCCTCGGCGAGGGATTCGTCCCGCTCGAGCCGCTGCGCGTCGCGGGCCTGCCCCCCGGCGTGCTGGCGCTGCGGGACGATCTCGAGCCGACCGGATCGTGGAAGGACCGCGGCTCGACGCTGCTGGTCAGCGCGATGCGGGCAGCCGGGATCCGCGAGGCGGTCGAGGACTCGTCGGGCAACGCGGCGCTGTCGCTCGCCGCGTACGCGCGCGCCGCGGGCATCCGGCTGCGCGCGTTCGTCCCCGAGTCGACCCCCGACGGCAAGAAGGCGCTGATCGCCGCGGCCGGCGCGGAACTGGTCGAGGTGCCGGGCCCGCGTCCCGCCGCGACCCGGGCCGCGCGCCGCGCCGCCGCGCACGGCGCCTGGTGGGCCTCGCACGCCGTGCGGCCGCTGCATGCGCTCGGGGCCGCGACGATCGCGTTCAACATTCACGAGCGGCTCGGGCGTGTCCCGCGGGAGGTCGTCGCACCGGTCGGCCAGGGCGGCCTGCTCTCCGGCCTGGCGCGGGGATTCGAGGCGCTCGCGAGCGCCGGACACGGGCCGATGCCGCGGCTCGTCGGCGTCCAGTCGGCAGCGTGCGCCCCGATCGCCGCGGCGTGCAGCCGCGGAGACACGCGGGTCGTGCCCGCCGAGCCTCCCGCCGGTCGGCCGCTCGCAGAGGGCGTCGCGATCCCGGACCCGGCCCGCGGCGACGAGGCGCTCGCGGCGGCGCGGCGCAGCGGCGGCCGCATCGTCGCGGTCGACGACCTCGCCGTCGAGCGGGCGCTGCGCCTGCTGTGGCTGTCCGGGTGCAAGGTCGAGCCGACGGCGGCGCTGCCGGTCGCGTGGCTGCTCGCACGGGCGGCACGCGGCGCGGGGGCGGACGCGGGGGACGTCGTCGTCGTGCTGACCGGTGCCGGCATCCGGCAGGGCCGGTCACTGGTCGACGGGCTGGGCTAGCCGCGCCGCGCGCTCAGAGGACGGTCACGCCGGTGCGCACCGCCGCGAGCAGCGGCCCGGGTGCGTGACGCGTGAGCCGGAACTCCTCCGGCGTGAGACAGAACGGCCGGACCGGCGAGGCGGCCGAGAGCAGCTCGCGCACGAGGCGCACCCGGTCGGCGACCGGGATCCCGCGGAAGCCCTCGGCGACGACGAGCAGCCCCGGAGGGTGGTCGCCGACCGAGGCGGGACGGTCCGGAGGATCGAACACGATCACGCGCGTCGGGCGCAGGCGCTCGACGATCAGCGGCAGCACCTCGCGGCGCACCCACGCGACGACCGGGTGGTCGGGTCCCAGCGGCGCGAGCGGACGCGACGGGTCGGAGGTCCGTTCCGTCATGCCGGACAGGGTACCCCGCGTTCAGCGCTCGTCGAAGTCGACGACCCGCACCTCGATCTCGGTGACGTCCTCGACGATTCCGCCGAGCACGACGCGGAACGACGCCGACTGCCCCGGAACCAGCCGCGACGGCGTGGCGACGGCGGTCCCGGTGGCGACGACGACGCCGTCTGCGTCGAGTCCCTCGGCGAGGACCTCGACGTCGGCCAGCTCGAGCGGGCCGCGATTGCGCACGACGCCGCGCACGACCACCGTGCCGGAGACCTTCTCGGCGCGGTGCGAGACGACCTCGACGAGTCGCGGCAGCCCCCGCTCGCGCAGGCTCGACCGGACCACCGGGTCCCACGCGGAACTCTCCAGCGCCGCCACGGCCTCGCGGTCGGCCTCGTCGGCGCGTCCGAGCGCGTCGAGCAGGAAGGCCCGCAGCACGCGCCAGTCGGCGGTCCCCGCCAGGCCCGGATCCTCGAGGGCGCGGTCGAGATGCTCGAGGGCCTGCTCCGCCCGGCCCGCGCGCGCGAGGCAGTCGGCCAGCACGGCGTGCGCCGACGCGGCGCGGGCGGACTCGAGTCCGCCGGCCAGCGCCCGTCGCGCGACCTCCAGCGCCTCGTCGCAGCGCCCGGACTCGGCGAGCAGCACGGCCTCGAGCTGGAGCGCCGGCCCGTAGTCAGGATCGACCCGCCGCATCTGGCGCACGAACGCCTCGAGTTCGGGCAGGCTGTCGCGCGCCCAGGCGACCTCCGCGGCCTCGACCAGCAGCGGCAGGCTGCGCGGGTGGCGCGCCAGGGCGCGGCGGGTCAGCTCGCCGGCACGGACGAGCTGTCCGCGCATCCGGTAGCGGCGGATCCACGCGGCGAGCTGCCCCGGATCGGCGGCGTCCGGCGGCGTCTGCCCGGACAGTGCGCGCTCGAGCGCGAGCGCACGGTCGACGACCGGCAGCACCGTGCGCACCGGAACGGCGAAGTTGATGTTCTGGCCCTCCATCAGGGTCATCGAGCACACGCCGACGACGCGCCCCGCCAGGTCGACGAGCGGACCGCCGGAGCTTCCCGGGCTGATCGGCGCCGTGGTCTGGATCAGCTCGAGTCCCGGACGCGCGTCGAGCGTCCGGAGCGCCGAGACGATCCCGTCCGAGACGGTGAACTCGTATCCCCGCGGGTGGCCGACGGCGAGCACGCGGGTGCCGACCGACGGCTCGGCGGGTGCGGGCTCGAGGGGCGGCGCGGTCAGTCCGGTGACGCGCAGCACCGCGATGTCGACGTCGGCGTCGGCCTCGAGCACCTCGACGGAGGCGAGCAGCGCCCCGTCGATCGTGCGCACCATCACCTGGGACACGCCGCGGACGACGTGGGCGTTCGTGACGACCAGCCCGGACCGGCCGAGGACGAACCCGGTGCCGTACGAGGTCTCTCCGCTCGCGTCGACGGTGCCGAGCACCTCGACGACCGACGGCCTGACCCGGTGCGCGAGCGCGGCGAGATCGCCCTTCTCGACGGCGGGGGCCGCCTGACCGACCGGATGAGCGAGGGCGGCGAGCACGAGTCCCGCCGCCCGGATCGTCCCGTGACGCATCGCGAGCCGCCTCCTGCCGGCAATATGGGCCCCGCGGCGGCCGGGCGTCAGGACAGCAGCAGGTGGCAGGCGAGCGTCGCACCGATCACGCCCGCCAGGTCGCCGGCAAGGCACGCCGGCACCGCGTGCCGTGCCCGGCGCAGTCCGACCGCGCCGCCGTAGACGGCGAGCACGTAGAACGTGGTCTCGGTGCTGCCCATCAGCGTCGAGACGAGGTAGCCGATGAAGCTGTCGGGGCCGTGGGTCTTCATCGTCTCGACCATCAGGCCCATCGCCCCGGAGCCGGACAGCGGCCGGACCAGCGCCATCGGCAGCGCCTCGGCGGGAAAGCCGACCGCGTCGGTCAGCGGCGACAGCCCCCGGGCGAGCAGCTCCATCGCGCCGGAACCGCGGAACAGCGCCACCGCGGCGAGGATCGCCACCAGGTACGGGATGATCCGCACCGCCACCTGGAATCCTTCGCGGGCGCCCTCGACGAGCGCCTCGTAGACCCGCACGCCGCGCGACCAGCCGTAGACCAGCGGCAGCACGATCACCGCGAGCAGCACGAGCGAGGACAGCCGCTCGAGCGCGCCGGACTCGCCGGCGGCGTCGCCCGCGGCGCCGAGCGCCCACCGCACGGCGAGGATCCCCAGCACGACGACCAGCACGGCGGCCACCGCGGCCCGCCCCGGACGCCAGGGCGGGGCCTGCGGCACGTCGGGGGTCCCGGCCGTCTCGTCCGCCGCCCCCGCCGCCGGCGCGACGACCACCGGTGGCCGGCTCCGCCGGAACGGCCCCAGCCGGGCCAGCAGCAGCGCGGCGGTGATCGCCGTCAGCGTCGAGAGCGACGTCGCGATCCAGGTCGGGAACAGGATGCCGACCGGGTCCGCCGAATCGAGCGCCACGCGCAGGCCGATGGTCCCGGTCGGCAGCAGGGCGACGCTCGACGTGTTGATCGCCAGGAACAGGCACATCGCGTCGGTGGCCGTGCCCTTGCGTCCGTTGAGGCGGTCGAGCTGCTCCATCGCCTTGATGCCGAACGGCGTCGCCGCATTGGCGAGGCCGAGCATGTTGGCGCCGATGTTGAGCGTCATCGCGGCGAGCGCCGGATGCCCGTCCGGCACGTCAGGGAACAGCCGCCGGAAGACCGGCCGCAGGGCGCGGGCCAGGCTGCCGAGCAGGCCCGCCTGCTTGAGCACCTCGACGAGACCGAGGAACAGCGCCATCACGCCGATCAGCTCGAGGGCGATCCGCACCGCGCCGCGTGCCGCCTCGAGCGTCTCGGTCCCCATCGCCTCGACACGCCCCGTGGCCAGGCCGACCGCGGCCGCGGCGAGGACCAGGACGAGCAGGACCGCTTCCATGGAGGCGGATCGTATCAGCAGATTCCGGACTTGACCGGCGATCAGACGGGCCCGAACTTTCCGACGGAGGGGCACTTCCTCCCGGAAGGAGAGGCGGCGTGCGGGACGAGGCGGACGTCAGCGAGAGGCGGGGCGCCGGAGGTGCGGCCCGCGTCGTCTCGGGCGTGCTCGCCGTGCTCGCCGTCGGCCTCGCCGCCTTTTCGGCCTGGCAGGCGTGGGAGCGCCTCGCCGCCGAGCGGCGGCTTGCCGCCCTGGTCGAGGGCGGCGAGCGCATCTATGCGGCCCTCGAGGCCTGGGCCGCCGAGACGGGAGCCCCTCCCCCGCCCGGCTCGTCGCGGAGCGACGGGCTGAACGTGCGTACCCTCGCGCCGCTCTCGACCCGCGGCTATCTCGCGGGCGCCGAGGAGATCCTCGCGCAGCTCGCCGGCCAGCGCGTGACCGCCTACGACGTGACCGGCGACCGGTTCTGGCTCGTGCTGCGCGACGCGTCGGATCCGCGGCTCGTCGTTCTCGTCGCGAGGACGGACCGCTTCCCGCTGGTGCCGGAAACCTGGCTCGAGGGGCTCTACCGCGTCGAGGGCAGCCGCCTGGTCAAGATCGATCTTCCGCCGCCCGCCGCAGGACACGGGGCACGACAGGACGCCGGCCATGGCTGATCGTGACGACAGCAGGAAGCACTGGCGCGAGGCGATCGGAGTCGTTCGCCCCAACCGCCCGGCGCGCCCGTCACGGCCGGCAGGTCCCCGGGCGCCGGCCCCCGGGTCGTCCGTCGGGGCCGGGGCGACGACCGACGTCCGGGACCGGGACGCCGACGTCTCGACCGGCCCGGTGACCGCGCCCGAACCGCCGGCCGCAGGCGCGGGGGCAGGCGCCTCGCGCACCCGCGAGGCGGTCGGCGTCTCGTCGACCGGCCTCGGGGCGCAGGCGGGAACCGGCGGCAGCGGCGATCCCGTCGCGCGGCTGCTCGGGGAACTCCCGGTCGGCAGCGTCTCGTTCGCGGAGGCGGTCTCGCGCACGCTGTGGAAGAACCCCTCGGCGAGCGATCTCAAGGCGCTCGCCGCGATCGCCGGCGAGCGGCACCTGATCCGGGACGACGCGCTGCGCTCGGCGGTCGTCGATGCGGTCGGCGCGCGCTACCGGATCGAGCGACTGTCGGTCGGCCTGGCGCGACCGATCCTCGATCCCACGGTGGTCCAGGCGCGGGCGATCGAGTGGGGCCGGATGGCCCGGCGCGTCGAGTCGCTCGTCCCGCAGCTGCGCTGCGATCCGCGGGAGCCCGGCGCGTCGATCGTCGAGGCGGCGCAGAGCCTGCTGCCCGAGGCGCGCGAGCTCGAGGCGGAATCGCGCCTGGCCAGCGAACTGGCCGTCGTCGTCGAGGCGGCGGGCGACGGGAAGACCGACGAGATCGAGATGGTCGCCATCGGCGTGTCCGACCTGCCCCACCTGCTCGCCGCGGTCCGACGGCGCTCGATGCGCCCGTGGGACGGCCTGGCGCTCGAGGCGCTGGCAGCCGGGCTGGCCGTCGAGAAGGCGATCGCCTCCGGCGAGGTCGACGAGCTGCGGCTGTGCCGCGTGCTGGTGCGCCGCCTGCTGGTCCGCTTCGACAACGCCGTCTACGAGCTGACCCACTCGCGCGACAAGGACCTCGAGCGCAAGGGGCGCGTCGCGCTGTGGCTGCGCTACGTGCGGACGCTGCGCAGCCAGATCGACGAGGCGCTGACCCGTCCGGCGCGGCGCAGCGACCTCGATACCGGTCCCACCGGCCACGCCGGGACCGAGGCCGCGGACGCGCGGGCGATCGCCGGCCTGCGCGCGGCGCGGGAGGCCGCGCGCGAGCGGACCGGCCCGCGGACGACCGGCCCGACGGCCGAAGACGACCCGTCCGCGCCCCTTGCCGGCGACGACACCGGGCCCGCCCCGGTCGATCCCGAGGAGGCGGAGGACGTCGCGCGCCAGCTCGAGCGCGAGCTCGAGCGGATGCCGCTGCCCGGACAGGCCCGGCGCAGCCGCACGGGTGCCGACCGGCTCTCGATGATCGCCGCTGCGGCCGTCGTCGTCGCGTTCGGACTCCAGGCGTTCCGCCTGCTCGCACTGCCCGCCCCGCCTCCGGCGCCGCCGGCGGTGGCGGCACAGGACTTCGCCCCGGCGCTCGCGCTGCTCTCGGCCGAGCCGGTCGGGCGACTGCTCGTCGCGACGGTCGACCCGTCCTGGGACCGGATGGCCACCGACGAGCGGGAGCTGGCGCTGACCCGCCTGATGACCGTGGCCGAGGCCCGCGGTCTCCAGGCGGGCCTGCTGGTCGCCGCGGACGGCACGCCGGTCGCCCGCTGGGCGCCCGGCGGTCCGGTCGAGCTGCTCCGTCCCCCGCCCGCCCCCTGAACCGCACGAGCGGATCGTCGTCCCGCCACACGGGGGATGCACCGCCGCGCCGTCTCGAACAGAATGCGGGCTCGCGCGCCGGAACACCGGCGGGGAGAGGCCCGATGAAGATCATCGAATGCGTCCCGAACGTCTCGGAAGGCCGCGACCGCGCGGTGCTCGACCGGCTCGCGGAGGCGATCCGCGAGGTGGACGGCGTCGAGCTGCTCGACGTCGATCCCGGCCAGGAGACGAACCGTACGGTGTTCACGTTCGTGGGCGGTCCGGATGCGGTCGCCGAGGCCGCGTTCCGCCTCGCGCAGGCCGCGGCACGGCTGATCGACATGACCAGGCACCACGGCGCGCACGCCCGCATGGGCGCGCTCGACGTCTGTCCGTTCGTGCCGGTCGGCGGCGGCGCGACGATGGACGACTGCATCGCGATCGCGCGCCGCGTCGGCGAACGCATCGGCACCGAGCTCGAGGTCCCGGTCTACCTCTACGAGGAGGCGGCCACGCGCCCCGAGCGCCGCTCGCTGGCCAGCGTGCGCGCCGGCGAATACGAAGGGCTCGCGGCACGGCTCGCCGATCCCGAGTGGGCCCCCGACTTCGGTCCGGCCCGGTTCGTGCCGAAGTTCGGTGCGGTGGCGGTCGGCGCCCGGCCGTTCCTGATCGCCTACAACGTCGACCTGAACACCACGCGGAAGAAGCTCGCCCACGACATCGCGCTCGACATCCGCGAGCAGGGACGCTTCCTGCGCGACGAGAACGGCAGGATCGTCCGCGACGCGAACGGCGAGAAGGTGCGCAAGCCGGGCCGCTTCCGCGCGGTCCGCGCCGTCGGCTGGTTCATCCCGGAGTTCGGCCGGGCACAGGTCTCGATCAACCTGACCAACTACGAGATCACGCCGCCCCACGTCGTGTTCGACGCGATCCGCGACGAGGCGCGCCGGCGCGGCCTGCGCGTGACCGGCTCGGAGATCGTCGGGCTCGTTCCGCTCGAGGCGGTGCGACGGGCCGGACGCCATTACCTCGAGCAGCAGGGCGCGACGCCGGCCGTCCCCGAGCCCGACCTCGTGCAGGCCGCGCGGGTCAGCCTCGGGCTCGACGACGTCAAGCCGTTCGAGCCGTCGCGGGCGATCATCGACTACCGGCTGTTCCCGCGCGAGGAGGGACTGCGCGCAATGAGCCTCGTCGGCTTCGCCGACGAGCTGTCACGCGACACGCCGGCCCCCGGCGGCGGCTCGGTGGCGGCGCTGTGCGGCGCGCTGGCCGCGGGGCTCGTCTCGATGGTCGCGGCGCTGACGCACGGCGCCGGCAAGGGGGCGCCCGAGGCGACCGACCGCGCGGAGCTCGTCGCACTCGGCGATCGCGCACAGCAGATCAAGGACGCGCTGCTGCGGGCGATCGACGACGACACGCAGGCGTTCGAGCAGATCGTCGCCGCGCGCCGGCTGCCGCGCCGGACCGACGAGCAGCGCGCGGCGCGCGAGGAGGCGATCGTCGCCGCCACGCGCCGCGCGATCGACGTGCCGCTCGCGGTGGCCGAGCGCGCCGCCGACGCCGCCTCGCTCGCCGGGGAGATCGCACGGATCGGACTCGAGGCGGCGGCGTCCGACTGTGGCGTCGCGGCGTGGTGCGCCCGTGCGGCGGCCCACGGTGCGGCGCTCAACGTGCGGATCAACCTGCCCGGACTGCCCGACGACGCGGAGCGCGAGGCGATCGCCGGGCGTCTCGGCGAGGCGCTCGAGCGCACGGAGCGGGCCGCGAAGGCGGCGATCGAGCGGGTGGAGGCTCTCGTCGGCTAGCGCAGGGGCGTCATGCCGGCGGGTCGATCCCGCGCAGCTCGAGCAGCCGGGCGATGACGCGGCCGATCTCGCGATCCGGGGTCGACGCGCCGGCCGTCAGGCCGATCTCGCGCGCGGTGTCCGGAAGCCACGGCCCGCGGTGCATCACCGGCTCGCGCGCATCGACCGGCTTGTGGCGGATCCGGTCGAGGGCCAGCAGGTCCTCGGCACCCTCCACGTGCCACGTCGGACAGTGCCCGGCGCAGATCTCCGCCAGGTGGCCGGTGTTCGACGAGTTGAACCCCCCGATCACGAGCATCACGTCGGGCGGCGTGCGCATCATCGCCAGCACCGCGTCCTGCCGGTCCTGAGTCGCGGAGCAGATCGTGTCGAACGAGCGGAACCGCCGCGCGGCCTCCTCGCGACCCCAGCGCGCGACCATCGCCCGGCCGATCCGTCCGGCGATCTGCATCGATTCCGACGAGAGCATGGTGGTCTGGTTCGCCATGCCGATCCGCTCGAGATGCCGGTCGGGATCGAAGCCCGGCGAGACCGCGTCGGCGAAGCGACGCGCGAACGCGTCCCGGTCTCCGCCGTGCTCGATGTAGCGCGCGACGAACTCGGCTTCCTCGAGATCGAGCACGATCAGGTAGCGCCCCTCGGGATAGATCAGGGCGCGGCTGGCGGTCGCCCGCGTCTCCTCGTGCTGCCACTTGCCGTGGATCAGGCAGGTGAATCCGTCCCGCGCGTAGCGCTCGACGTTCTTCCATACGGCGAGCACCGAGCCGCAGGTCGTGTCGACGAGCACGCAGCCTGCCCGGCGCAGCCGCTCGAGCAGCTCGGTCGTCACGCCGAACGCCGGCAGCAGCACGACGTCCTCGGGACCGAGGTCGTCGACGGTGATCGTCGAGCCCAGCGTCCCGTCGAGGAACTCGAACCCCAGCTCGCGCAGGCGCGCGTTGACGCGCGGATTGTGGATGATCTCGCCCGTGATCACGCAGCGGCGGTCGGGGAACTTGCGGCGCGTCTCGTAGGCGTAGTCGACCGCGCGCTCGACGCCGTAGCAGAAGCCGAACTCCTCGGCGAGGCGGACTGTCAGCCCGTCGAGGACCAGCTCGTTGCCGTGCTCGCGGGCGCGCCGCACGAGCGCGGATGCGTAGTCGCGCTCGAGTTCGGGCGCAACCTCGCGCCGAAGCCCGAAGCCCTTGCGGATCAGTCCGTCGTGCGACACGCCGCGTCCTCGCCGGGGAGGCCGGCCGTCACGAACCCGCCGACTCGGGCTCGCGGAATCCGAAGAAGATCTCCATCTGCTGGCGCACCGCCTGCGCGTGCTCCGGATGGAGGACGTTGATCCGGTACTCGTTGATGATCTTGGTCTGCAGGCCCATCCATTCGTCCCAGCAGCGCCCGCAGATGCTGTCGACGACGCGCTGGCCGACCTCGCCGGGCCAGGGCGAGAAGTCGAGCCGCGGGCCGTCACCGCCGCACCGGGAGCAGGCCCAGGTGCCTTTGCCGTCGCTCATCGTCGTCTCCGTCGGAGCGTCAGGGCTCCACCCGGAACGGTACCGAAGCCTCGACCGAGCCGCCACTCCGGTTGTCGCGGACCGAGATCTGCAGCCGATACGCCGCGCGCGGCCACTGGGGCACGATCGGCGTCGACCACGCGTGCGTGGCGCCGAAGGCGTGCTCGTGCACCACGGGACGCCCGGCGTTGACGAACTGCTCGCCGCGCCGGATCTGGAACTGGTACGTGATCGTCAGGTCCGCCCTGCCCCGGTCGTCGAGCGCCGCGCCGAGCACCTGGTAGAACACGCCGAACTCCTCGCCGTGATGCACGACCTCGTCGATGCGCGGGACGATCTCGAAGCCGCCGAACCGGAACGGACCCGTCTGCTGCGCCGCATCGCCCTCGAGCTGGGTGATCGACCGGGTCGTCACGATGCTGGTCAGGCGCAGGACGTCGGTCGGCAGGCGCACGACGACCTGCCGTCCGGCCCACAGCGGCTCGAGCTCGCCGGACGCGTCGGCCAGACCGATCACGACCGCGTAGCGACCCGGCTCGACGGACCGGGCGGCCTGGACCAGCGCCGGCGCCCCGCCGCCGGTCTCGCGGCGCGCGAACGGGAAGTCGTCGGTCCCGAGATACCGCGCGGTCTCGCCCTCGGTGCGCAGCAGCGCGACCCAGCGCTGTCCTTCGTCGGGCGTGACGGTCTCCGGGATCGTCAGCCAGAAGAAGGTGGCGCCCTGCTCGGCCGGGAAGAACGCCCACTGCGGCTCGACACGGGCCTCGACACCGGTCGGCTCGTCGGCGAGCACCGCGTCGGCGATGCGCCACAGCTCCTGCCTCCAGCGGGTCTGCGCCAGCTCCGCCTTCTGCTCCTCGGTCAGCGCGCAGGCGTGGGCCTGGCGGAAATGCAGCGCGAGCTTCGGCAGCAGGTCGCCGAACCGTTCCGGCTCGACCACGAGCACCGACGGATCCTCGGGATCCGGCGCGGGATCCGCGTCGAGAAAGAACCACTCCAGTCCGCGGCGGCGGAACACGACCGTCCGCGGCAGGTCGTCGGCGGCAGGCCAGTGCCAGGCGAGGACCTCGATCGTCGTCCTGCCGAGACGCGCGGTGGCGATCTCCTCCCGTTCGGGCGGACCGAGCAGGATGAACAGCCGGCCGCGATCGGTCAGCCACCCGGGCAGCGGCTCGTCGTCGAAGCGCCGCGCAGCCTCGTCGACCCGCTTCCAGAACAGCTCCCGCGCCGGGTTCTCGCCCTCGGGACAGTTGAGCGCCATCGTCGCCCAGAACTGCCGGATGAACGCCGCCCGCTGGGCGCGCGAGCGCGCCCGCGTCGTGTAGAGCACGACTTCCTCCGGCGTCATCAGCAGCGACGCCGGGCCCCACGCGAAGCTCACGACCGGCCGGTCGAACGTCTCGCGCAGCGACTCGAACCGCACCTCCGGTTCGCCGCCCCCGCCGTCCTGGCCGAACCCGGCCGGCACCAGCAGCGCGAGCAGCACCGCGGCGATCACGGTGCGGATGTGCGGAATCCTCGCCTTCGGCATCATCGTCTCGATCCCCGCTCGTGGTGGTTCGATCCGCTGCCGGGACCCTCCCCCGGGCGCGGCCGGCCACTCTATCACTTTCGCGCCGCACGGCTGCCGGCCCGCGCCTCGGACACGCGCCGGCTCGCCTCCCGCTGGGCCATCAGGCACGCGTCGGGCTCGTCCGGCGCCCTGTGCCCGACCAGTCGCGACGGGTCCCATGTCTCCCTGACCGTCGCCGGCGCGGCGCGCACCGGGCACGGCTCGACCGCGCAGCGCGCGCACAGCGCCGGCGTGCAGGGGTCGGGATGGACCAGGATCTCGGCGGGCTCGCCGAGTTCCTCGATCAGCTCGGTCGCCAGCTCGTGCTGCTCCTCGTGGACGCGCTCGAGGCTCCAGTAGCGCGGCAGCGTCAGATGGAAGTCGACCATCACCACCGCCCCCGTCCGTCGCGCCCGCAGCAGGTGGATCTCGATCCGCTCGGGGCGGCGGCGGCGCTCGAGGGCCGCGGCGAGACGCCCGATCAGCGGCGCCTCCTGCCGATCGAGCAGCCGGCGGCCGGCCGCGGCGAGCAGGCGCACGCCCGAGGCGAGAATCGCCGCACCGACGAGCAGGGCGACGAGGGTGTCGATCCACGGCATGCCGGTGGCGCGGACGAGAACCAGGCCGACGACGACGCCGGCCGTGGTCAGCGTGTCGCTGAGCAGGTGGACGCCCTCGCCGGTCAGCACCGGCGCGCCGAGACGCCGGCCGCGCAGGACGAGCGCCGTGCCGACGACGCCGTTGAGGGCACCGGCGACGAGCGCGAGACCGATCCCGTCCTCGAGCCGGACCAGCGGCGCGGGATCGACGAGGTGCGGCAGCGCCTCGCGCACGATCCCGATCCCGGCCAGGAACAGCACGAGCCCCTCGAAGCCGGCCGAGAACTCCTCGAGACGGCCGTGACCGTACGGATGACTCGCGTCCGGCGGCCGCCCGGCCCACCAGGCGGTGAACACCGCGAACCCTCCGGTGACCACGTTGGCCACCGACTCGATCGCGTCGGAGAACAGGCCGCGGCTTCCCGTCAGCCACCACGCGACGGCCTTGATCGCCAGCACGAGGACGGCGAGCGCGAGCACGCCGCTCATCATCGACAGGCGCAGGCGCCTCTCGACCGGGGCGAGGCTGCCCTCCGCCTCGCCTCCGCGGAACGCGGGGCCCGGACCGGCCGGCGACGTGTCCACGATCTGAGCCCTCCTCGCGCGCGGCGGACCATCTTACGGTCTGTCCGGCGGTTGCCCCCCCGGGCACGCCGCCACAGAATCCGCGCATGCCACCGTCCATGCCGTCCGGCACGCTCGTCCGCCGGCACGTCGGTCGTTCGCGCCTGCGTCGTGCCGCGGTCGTCGCGATCGTCCTGTGCGCGCTGGCGCTGCTCGCGTGGCAGCTCCGCTCGGCCGATCCCGCGGCGATCCGGCGCCTGATCGTCTCGGCCAGTCCGGCGTGGCTCGCCGCGGCGCTCGCCCTGACGCTCGCGCGGTTCGGCGTCTCGGCGTGGCGGCTCGGGTCCCTGACGCGGAGGCTGATTCCCTGCCGGCGGCGCGCGTTCGTGCCGATCACGATGACCGCACAGCTCGTCGGGCTGGCGATTCCGGGGGTCCGCGCCGGCGCGGCCGTCGTGCGCGCGGCGCTGGCCAACCGGCGCTTCGGCGGCGGCGTGGCGCTGCACCTGGCGCCGAACCTGCTCGACCAGCTGCTCGTCGCGGTCTCGTGGATGCTCGTCGCGCTCGCCCTCGCGCCCGCCGTCGCCGCGGGACGCGGCTCCGGGTCGATCCGGCTGCCGGTGCTGGCCACCGTGGCGCTCGTGCTGCTCGTCACCGCGGTGGCAGCCCTCGCGCGGTGGGCCCCGCGGATCGAGGCGTGGCTCGGCACGCGGCCGCCTCGGCGCTGGACCGGGGCCGGCCGCGACGCGCTCGGCGGCGCGGGCCAGCTCGCGGCGGACCGCGTCGCGCTGGCCATCGGACTGGCAGGCGGACTCGCCTTCGCCGTCTCGACCGGACTGGCCCAGCACGCCGCCCTGCTCGCGGTCGGCGCCGAGGTGCCGTGGTGGATCGCGCTGCTCGCCGTGGCGGTCGGTGGCACGGCCGGCACGCTGACCGGGGCCCCGGGAGGGGTGGGCGTGACGGAGGCGGCGCAGATCGCCGTGCTCGCCGCGCACGGCGTGAGCGACGAGCAGGCGGCTGCGGCGGTCCTGCTCGCCCGCGGCCTGCACTACGCGGTGATCCTCGTCGGCGGCTCGGTCGCGGCGGCCTGGGAATGGGGCCGCGGAGAACTCGAGGGCGTCCTCGACGAGGCCCGCGAAGCACCCTCCTGACCGGCCCTCAGCGCAGCCAGCCCCCGCCCGCCTGCCAGACGGCTCTCGCCCGCGCCTCCCGCCGCGCCCGCGCGAGCAGTTCCGCGACGTCCTCGCCCGGGGCCGGCGGGCGCTCGAGCGCCCACGCCGAGACGACGTACCGTCCGTGCCACAGCGCCTTCCAGCCCGGCGCCCGGAACGGCACGAGATCGGCGAGGGCGCGGCCCGCACGCGCCTGCCCCGCCGGGGCACAGGCGACCCACAGCGGTGCGCCGCCGGCGCCGTCGGCGTCCTCGAGCGCGACGACCACGAAGCGGGTCCCCTCCGGCGGCGCCGTCCACGAGACCGCGGGGCGGTGCGACGTCCGCTCGAGCCCGGCCAGCGCCGTCCATCCGGCCAGCGGGTCGATCCGGAGCCTGAACCCGGCCTCCCGACCGTCGAGCGCGTCGACCACGTCGCCGGCCAGGGCCAGCGAGGCGGCGAGAAGCAGGATCGTGACGATCGTGCGGACGGGCATCCCCCTTCCGGTACGGCGATCCGCCCCGCGCCGCATCCTCGTTGGTCCGGGTCCCGCCCCCCCGGTATCCTCGCCGGCGGGATGGGCCGGCGAAGCGATCGCGTCGATCACAGCGGGTTCGCGCTGCGCAAGCGCGTGCGGGACTCGCTGCGCCCGGTTCTCGTGTCCGGGACCGGACCGGAGGGCGCCGTCGACGACCTGCTCGAGGAGCTCGAGCCGTGCCGCGACGTCGCACTGCGGCAGATCTTCGGCTTCTTCCGCGAGGGCCGGATCGCCGACGAGATCGCCGCGCTCGACCTCGTCGGCCGGCTGGCGACCGAGGAGGACCGGCCGCTTCTCGAGCGGATCGTGCAGGACACCGCGGAGCCGGAGGCGGCGCGCGTCACCGCCGCGCTGGTGCTGCTCGGCCACGACGCCCTTGCACCGATCGCGGACCAGGAGATCTCGCGCCTCGTGCTGCGCTGGCAGGCCCGCTTCCTCGCCGAGGAGCCCGGACTGCGACCGCCCCTCCAGCGGCTCTACCGCAGCGCACCGCCCCCGGAACGCGCGGCCTGGATCGCCCTGCAGGACCAGGAACTCGGCGACAGCGAAGGCCGCGCGGCGGTGTTCGAGATGCTGCTCGAGGCCGAGGACCACCCCGAGCTGCGCCGCGCGCTGATCTCCGCGCTCGCGGCGGGGCGCGATCCCGCGGTCCGCGCCGCACTTCGGCGGGTGCGCACGCGGTCGCCCGCCGAACGTGACCTGGTCACCGGCGCGCTGGCCCGGCACGCGAGCGAGGCCGAGACCGACCGCGTCCCCGACGGCTGGAGCGCCCGGGTCGGCTTCTGCGACGGGACCGGCAGCTTCCCGCTGCGATTCGACTTCCGCCTCGAGGGACGACGTCCGCGCACCGCGCTGTTCGTGCTCAATCACGGCGCGGGCGTGCGCGAGGCGCTCGCGCTGACCGGCCTGGACGTGCGCCGCTACGACGGGCTCGCCCCGGCCGACGAGCCGGACGGTCCCGACTGCGCGGGCGAGATGATGGTGCCGATCCCGGTTCCGCTGGCGCTCGCGCTGCTGATCGAGGCCGAACGCTTCGACCGGCGCGAGCGGCACGCGCCGCCGGACGACTACGAGGCCGCGCGGCGTCTGCTCGATCCGCTGGCCGACCTGCGGCCGCTCGTCCCCGAACCGCGCCGCACGCGCCAGCCCGCGGGCAGTGCGGCCGAGTCGGCGCGACTGCTCGATCACGAGGGGTACGCGGGCTGGTTCTACGACGCCGGCGATCACGCCCTCGACGACGTGCGCCTCGAGGCGCTCGACGCCCTGGCCGCCGACGACCGCTCGGTCTGCGACGCACTGATCGACCGCGCGGCAGGGCGACTGGCGGCCGGCGGCGAGCCGCAGCGCCTGGCACGGATGCTGCGGCACAACGCGCTGGTCCACGAGGCCGCCGGCGAGGCGCGGCTGTCGCGGATCGCCCAGCAGACCGCGCGGCGGCTCGAGCGCGGCGAGTTCGCCGCCATCCCGCTCGTCCGCCGGATGATCCGCGAGAGCCTGCACCCGGGACACTACTTCCTGACACCGATCCCGGACCTGCCCGAGCGGCACGACCTGGCGCAGTTCGTGCTCGACGGCCGGCGGCCGACGCGCGGCGCCGTGTTCGCCGTCGACCTCGCGTTCACCCTCTCGCGCGCGTTCGAGGTCTGGCTCTCGCGGGTGCCGTGTGTCGAGCGGCCGCACGGCGACCAGATCCAGCAGACGACCCTCGGCTGCGCACGGGCCGGTGCGCGTGCGATCCAGGGCTGGTTCGGCGAGGTCACGTCCCCCGAAAGCGGAATCCGGCTCGGCGACGACTTCGGCCCGTTCGGCGACGACCTGCGCCAGGTCTACCGGGCCGCCCTGTCGGCGACCGGGCTGCCGCGGGCGCGCTGGGACGAGGGGCACGGATTCCTGCTCGACCTGCTCGTCCAGGCGAGCGAGGCGCTGCTGTTCCGTGTCTGCCTCGGGCCGTGCCCGGGCCGCTGCCTGCTCGAGCCGCGGCGCTCCGGCGCGGCGCTGCTGCGACCCGGCGTCTTTCCGGCGGGGCGCGAGGCCGAGGTGTTCCTGCGCTCGTGGCCGGGCCCGTTCCTGCATGCGCCCTCGCGGGCCCAGCAGAAGCTGCTCGACCTGCTGATCCGCCAGACCGAACAGGCCCTCGACGATCTCGGCGAGCTCGTCCCGCCGGACGCCGAGTGCTACGTGTGCGGCGTCTGCGGCGAGCAGCGCCCGCGCACGACGCTCTCGCGCAGTCGCCTCGTGCCGCACGACCTCGGCGAGGAGCCGCGTCCGGTGTGCCGGCGCTGCCAGGGGCGCTATCGCCGCGACGCACGGTTCCGCGCCGCGACGCGCGCCCGGCTCGGCCAGCTGTTCTACACCTGACGGCGCGCAGGCTCAGTCGCGGAGCATCGCCTCGCGGTTCTCGGCCCTGGAGATCGCCATCGCGACGAGCAGCGCGGTGGCGAGCAGGAAGCCCGCGCGGCTCTGGAACGCCCACGCCGCCACGTCGGCCGGATCGTACTCCGCCAGCGACGCGACGCTGAAGAACGGGGCGATGCGCACCGTGCCGCCGATCAGCACCGAGAGCACGAGCACCGGCGCGGCGGCCAGCGCTCCCGTGATCACGCTGCGGAACAGCGCGCCGGCGAGCATCGACACGGCGAGCAGGAACAGCGCCCCGATCCACGACGAGAGCAGGTCGAACGCGGTGACGTCGACGAGCATCAGGAAGGCGGCGAGCGCCGCTGCGAGTTCACCGAGCAGCACCAGCGCGGCCCCCGCCGCGAACCGCGCCAGCCAGACCCGGCGCGCGCCCCCGGGCACCGTGTAGACGACCTCGAGCGTGCGCTGGTCCACCTCGGACGCGACGAGCCGGCAGCCGAGCGCGACGGCGAGCACCCCGCAGGGCAGGCCGAGTACCCAGCCCGCGACCGCCGGCGCCCCCGGCGCACCGCCGTCGCCGAGCAGCGAGAACACCTTGAGCAGCGCCGGCCACAGCGCGGGCAGCGACGCGACGAGCAGGGCGCGGCGTCCCGCGACGCCGACCGCGGCGAGCCGCACGAGCCGGACGCGCGAGGCGAGCCGTGCGAGTCCTGCCGCGCTCACCGGAGTTCCCTCCCCGCGGTCAGCCACAGGTAGCCGTCCTCGAGTGTCGGCTCGTCGGGGACGGCGTCCGGATGGGGCCGCTCCGCGGCGAGCAGCCGGATCTCGACACCTCCCTCGACGACGCGCCGGCCGGCCTCGATCGCGCCGGCGATCGCCTGCGACGCCTCGCCTTCCGCCGCGCGCAGCACGTACACGCGCCCGCGGGCGAGGTCCGCCAGGCCCGGCACCGGTCCGTCGTAGACCAGCCGGCCTCCGGCGAGAACGATCACGCGCTCGCAGGCCACCGCCACGTCCTCGACGACGTGCGTCGAGAACAGCACGAGCCGGCCGCGCGCAAGGCGCGCGAGCAGATTGCGGAACCGCACCCGCTCGCGCGGATCGAGCCCGACGGTCGGCTCGTCGACGATGATCACCGGAGGCAGCCGGAGCAGCGTGCGGGCCACCGCGACGCGCTGGCGCATCCCGCCCGACAGCTCGGCGATGCGCGCATCGGCGCGTTCCTCGAGCCCCACCTCGCGGATCAGGTCGGCGACGCGTGCGCGCCGCGCCGCTCCGTCGTCGAGTTCGTAGAGCAGCCCCCAGTAGTCGAGATACTCGCGCACGGTCATGCCGCCGGGCAGACCGAACTCCTGCGGCAGGTAACCGACGTATCGCCCGAGCACGGTGCGGACGGCGCCGAGCGGCACGCCGCCGATCCGCAGCGCGCCGCGCGACGGGACGAGCACCCCCGCAAGGCAGCGCAGCAGCGTCGTCTTGCCGGCGCCGTTGGGACCGAGCACGCCGACCATCCCTCCGTCGACCGTCAGGTCGACCCGGTCGAGCGCGAGCACCTCCTCGGTCGGCAGGTCGAACGCGAACAGGCGTCCGACGGTCCGCGCGAGCCTCCCGGCGGGGCGCCCCGCGGCCCGGCGGCGATCGGCGTGCAGCGCGAGCGCCCGCCCGACCTGGACGCCGGCGAGCCCCACCGACGCGAGCACCAGCAGCGCGATCCCGTCGGCACGCGACGACCGCCCGAGCACGCGGACGAGCAGCAGCCCCAGCGCGCCCCACGGCAGCGCCCAGCGCAGCAGGGCGATCCGTCGCATCCAGCGCGGCCCGCGGAGCAGTCGCGGAACGTCCGCGACGAGGATCCCGGCCAGCGCGGCGGCGACGAGCAGCAGGATTCCCGGCAGCAGCAGGCCGGGGGTCGCCCACCCGGCCCAGCCGGTCGCCGCGGCGCCGACGACCAGGGGCAGGGCGCGGCGCCGGGCGCGCCACGCGGCGAAGTCCTCCCCGCCACGGGCGGCGACGCGCGCCGCGAACTCCTCGGGACTGCGCCACGCCCGGCGCAGCGCCCCGGGCTCGCCGTAGACCTTGCGCAGCGAGCGAACCTCGATCCGTGGCGGGACACCGTGCTCGAGCGGATCGGGTCGCCGTGCCGGCGCGAGGACGGTGATCGTCAGCGCGAGCAGGCCGCCCGCGACGAGCACCGTGACGAGCACCTGCCACAGCAGCGAGGTGATCAGCCCCGCCGCGAACAGCGGAGCGAGGATCGCGACGCTGGTCGCCATCCACGCCAGCGTCCAGCGCCCGCCGAGCCGCGCGAGCGCCTGCTCGATGCGGCCGAGCAGCACGAACGACGCCGGGATGACCAGCAGCGTCAGCCCGGTCGACGCGACGAGCCCGCCGATCATCACGATCGCGAACGGCGGCCAGATCTCGTTCTCGCGACCCGTGGCCAGTGCCAGCGGCCACAGGCCGGCGACCGTCGTCGCCGAGGTCATCAGCACCGGGCGCGCCCGTTCCCGGACCGCGGCGAGCGCGGACGCGCCGAGGCCCAGCCCCGCGTCGGCGTGCGAGCGCATCCTGTCGACGAGCAGGATCGCCGGGTTGACCGTCACGCCCATCAGCGCCACCGCCCCGACCAGGGCCATCGGCGAGGCGCCCTCGCCGGTGACGACGAGTCCCCACACCGCGCCGATCATCGTCAGCGGCAGCGCCAGCAGCACGAGCAGCGGCAGCAGCACCGACTCGAACGTCGCCGCGAGGACGACGAACAGCAGCAGCACGACCGGAACGAACGCCCGGCGGAACCAGCGTGACGAGCCCCCGGGAGGTTCGGGATCGATCACGTAGCCCGCGGGCCGATGGACCGACGCCAGCTCGTCGGCGACCCGCCGTTCGAGCGCGGCACGGGCCGGACCCCGTCGGGGCGCGTCGGGGGCGAAGCCCCAGCGCACCTCGATCTCGCGCCGCCCGTTGCGGTGGCGGATCTGGGGCTGTGCGGCGGCCCGCCGGAACGAGAACAGCTCGCCGATCCGCACGCGCGCGGCACCGAGGTCGATCGCGGTCCGCTCGAGCGCCTGCACGGTGGCGTGCTCGGCGTCCTCGCGCACCACGACCACCGGGATCTCCCGTCCGCGCGCATCCGGCAGCCCGCCGGCAAGGCGGGTGCCCTCCCGGCGCAGTGCGGCCAGCGCGGGCAGCACCTGGTCGGGCGTCAGGCCGAGACCGAGCAATCGCGCCTCGAGCGGCGTGGCGAGCAGCTGGTCGCGCGCGGCGCCCGTCTCGAGGTAGACGCGGCCCACGCCGTCGATCTGGACCAGGCGCGCCTCGATCTCGCGCGCCAGCAGCTCGAGGCGGCGGCTCTCCGGCCCGGAGACGACCACCCGGGACAGCCCCTGCCCGAGGGCCTCGGCGACGAGCGCGTCCTGCCCGGGCCCTTCCTCGGCACGGCGCACGAGAACGCCCGGCGTCTCGCGCGCGGCCCGTTCGAGCGTGCGCCGCACGCGTCCGGCGAGACGCTGGTCGGCGGTGCGCGCGTCGTCGGCGAACCGGACCTGGATCCACCCGCCTTGCGGCTCGACGTACGAGGTGACCTTCTCGATCGCAGGATCGTCCGGGATCTCGGCCTCGATCCGGTCGAACAGCGCCTCGGCGGCCGGCAGGTCGCGCTCGCGCTCGAACGCGAGGTCGACCCGGATCTCCCGCGCGCGCGTCGGTTCGGCCTGCAGCGCGTTCATCGCCAGCAGCGGCAGTCCGATGACGAGCGTCGCGCCGACCGCGGCCAGCGTCGCGGCGATCATCGGGAACGGCCGGCGCAGCGTCGACGCGAGCAGCGCGGCGAACACCTCGCGCAGCCGGTCCGGCGGCGGAAGCCCGGCGAACGCGAGCCGCTCGCGGCGCATCGCCGCGAGCCGGCGCACGGCCGCCGGCACCGCCAGGCGGTGCGCGAGCAGCGGCACCAGCCCGAGCGCGACGAGCAGCGAGGCGACCAGCGGCGTGACGATCGCCAGCGCGATCACGCGCAGGATCCCCTCGAGCACGGTGTTGTCCAGGTCGAGCAGCAGCAGCGGCGCGAAGACGATCGCGTTCGTCGCGCTGGCCGCGACGATCGCCCGTGCCGTGACCGCGACCGCCGCGGTCACCGAGCGCGCAGCCTCGACGCCGCGCTCGAGGCGGCGCTGGACCGCCTCGTAGACGACGATGCCGTTGTCGACCAGCATGCCGAGGCCGACGGCCAGCGCGAACAGCGTGATCACGTTGAGGCTCGCACCCCCGAGATGGATCAGGCCCAGCGCGATCAGCAGGCTCGCCGGCACCGCGAGGCCGACGACCGCCACGGCGCGCCCGTCGCGCAGGAACGCGAGCAGCACGAGCAGCGCGACGGCGAATCCCGCCAGCGCCAGGCGCGCGAGGCGGGCGATCTGGCGCTCGATCTCGTGTCCCCCGTCGAAGCCGATGCCGACCGACAGGCCGAGCGGAGCGAGTTCGCGGTCCAGCTCGGCGATGCGCGCGCGCAGGCGGCGGCAGACGGCGACCAGGTTCTCCTGCTCGTCCTTGAACACGATCGCCGACACCGCGGGCCGGCCACCGATCCGGTACGCGTTCTCGCGGCGGCCCGGGGTGCGCTCGACGACGGCGACCTGGCCCACGGTGACCGGCCGGTCGGGCGCCACCCGCAGCCGCGCGAGCGAGACCGGGCCCGCCGGGCGCCCGTCGACGACGACGCTCATCCGTCCGATGCCGCGCTCGACGCGGCCGGCCGAGGCCGGACGCTCGAGGGCGGCGGCGAGGGCGGCGACGAGGTCGGCGGGGCGCACGCCCCAGGCCGCGCCGCGGTCCGCGTCGAACGTGACGCGGATCTCGGCCGGCGTGCTGCCGGCCGTGATCACCCGCGAGACGCCCGCGACCGCCGACAGCGGTCGACTGACCCGCTCCTCGACCAGATCGTCGAGCGCCTCGCGCGGGACGTCGCCGGTGATCTCGACGAGCATCACGAAGCGGCTGAGTGCGTCGAAATCGAACGAGAACACCTCGACGACGGTGCCGAACGGCTGTTCGCGCTGGAGTTCCGCCGCGAGCTGGCGCAGCTCGAGCTCGCGCGCGTCGAGATCGACTCCGGCCTCGAACCGCACGCGCAGCGTGCCCCCGGAGCCGGTGATCGTCGCCTCGGTCTCGCTGACACCGCCGAGGGTCGCCAGCCGACCCTCGAGCGGGATCAGCAGCTCGCGCTCGACCAGTTCCGGATCCGAACCGGGTCGGCTGAACGAGATCCACAGCGTGTCGCCGACGAGGCGCGGGAACAGCTCGACCGGCATCAGGGCCAGGCCGATCGCCCCGAGCAGCGTCAGCCCGGCGAACAGCATAGCCACGCCGACCGGCCGGCGTACCGCCAGCACGCCGGGGTTCATCGCGGCGTCCGTCCCCCGCGGCCGAGGCGGTCGAGCAGCTCGTACACGCACGGGACGACCAGCAGCGACCCGATCGTCGAGGCGACCAGTCCGCCGATCACCGTCAGCGCCAGCGGCGCCCGCAGCTCGGCCCCCTCCCCGCCGCCGAACGCCAGCGGGACGAGGGCGAACACCGTCGTCGCGGTCGTCATCAGGATCGGACGCAGCCGGATCGCCGCCGCCCGTGCCAGCGCCCGGCGCCGGGGCGTGCCGGCGCGCTGCATGTCCCGCGCCGTCGCGACGAGCAGGATGGCGTCGTTGACGGCGATCCCGGCCAGCATGACCAGCCCGAGCAGCGCCATCACGCCGAGCGGCCGGGCCCCCGGCGCGAGCGCCAGCGCGACGCCGGGCAGTCCGAGCGGCAGCGCCGTGAGCACGGTCAGCGGATGGACGAGCGACTCGAAGCTCGCCGCGAGGACCATGAACACCAGCACGACGGCGAGCGCGAGCGCGAAGCCGAGCTGGCGCACCGTCTCCGCACGCTCCTCCTCCTCGCCGGCGAGCGTCCCGCGGACACCCGGCGGGATCGGCGCGCGCGCCAGCGCCGCCAGCGCCGCGGCACGCGCCGCGGGATACGTCGCGTCCGCGGCGACACGGGCCGTCACGCGCGCGACCCGACGCTGGTCGCGGCGGCGGATCTCGCGCACACCCTCGACGATCTCGAACCGGCTGACTTCACCGACCGTCGCCCGTGCGCCGCCCTCGCCGAGCAGCGGGAGCCGCGCGAGGTCGCGCAGCGTGCTCCGCGGCAGGTGCACCACGACGTCGTACTCCTCGTCGCCGATCGCCATCCGCGTCGCGCGGTGTCCGTCGAGCGCCGCGGCGAGGGTCGCCTCGAGGTTGGCGCGGTCGATGCCGCGCGCGTCCGCCGCGAGCCGGTCGAGCCCGACGCGCAGTTCCGGAGGGCCGCCCTCGAACGACGTCTCGACATCCCACAGTGCCGGCTCGGCGGCCATCTCGCGGGAGACAGCCTCCGCGCCGCGCACCAGGTCCTCGAGCGCATCGGAGCGCAGCTCGACGACGATCGGCGGGCCGGAGGTGCCGAGCGTCCGCGCCAGCGCCGAGGCGCCGACGTCCCACTGGACCTCGAGTCGCGCGAGCTGCGCGATCGCGGGCCGCGCCCGCTCGACCAGCGTGCGCGCCGTCGGTCCCTCGCCGTCGAGCCGGACCACCAGCCGCGCCGTGTTCTCCTCGTCGAGTTCCTCGCGGATCGCGCGATCGTCGAGCGGCAGGCGTCCGACCTCGGCCAGCATGCCGACGACGTGCCCGTCCCCGGCGGCGCGCAGGACCTGCTCGACCGTCGCCACGCTCGCCGCGGTCGCCTCGACCCGCTGGCCCGGCGGACCGACGATCCGCACCGCGAGCTGCCGCGGATCCGCCGGCGGCAGCAGCTCGGTGCCGAGCCGGACCAGGACGGCCGCCCCCGCACCGACGACGACCAGGGCGACGAGCACGACGGCGACGGAATGGCCGAGCCAGTGCTCGATGAACGCCTCGAACCGCTCCCGCGCCCGCGGGGTCGCCGCGCCTCGCCCGGCACCGACCCAGCGCGCGAGCGCCGGAATGACCAGCAGCGCGACGACGAGCGACGCGAGCAGCGAGACGACGACCGCGAACGAGAGTCCCGCCACGAGCCGCGCGGCCAGTCCGCGGACGAAGATCACCGGAAGGAACACCGCGCACGTGGTCAGCGTGCTGGCCGCGATCGCGCCGGCGACCTGCGCCGTGCCGGCGACGATCGCCTCGTCCCGCGCGCCGCGCCCCTCGAGCCGCCGGTGGATGCTCTCGACGACGACGATCGCGTTGTCGACCAGCATTCCCGCCCCGAGGGCGAGTCCGCCGAGGGTCATCACGTTGAGCGACAGCCCGGCGACCGAGAATCCGAGCACCGTCGCGAGCAGCGAGATCGGCACCGCGAGCGAGACGACCAGCGTCGCGCCGAACGAGCGCAGGAACATGCCGAGGACGAACACGGCCAGCGCGATGCCGATCAGCGCCGCCGACTCGACCTCCCCGATCGCGTCCTCGATCAGCGCCGCCTGATCGCTGATCACGCGCGCCTCGACCCCCGGTGCGGAGGCGACGAGCCGTGGCAGCGCATCGCGCACGGTCGTCGAGACCTCGACGGTGTTGGCTCCCGCCTCCTTGTAGACCGACAGCCCGACGCCCTCGACACCGTCGACCCGCACCAGGTGCGTGATCGGCTGCTCGCGGTACTCGACCCGCGCCAGATCGCCGACGCGCAGCGGCGCGGGACGGCCCGTCGGGTCGCGGTCGATCCGCACCAGGGCCGCGGCGACGTCACCGGGCCGCCGGTAGCGCGTCAGGCCGCGCACGACGAGCACCTCGCCGTCCTGCTCGAGGGTGCCGGCCTCGAGATCGGCGTTGGCCTCGCGGATCCGGCCGGCCAGCTCCCGGACGGTCAGCCCGTGGCCGGCGAGCCGCACCGGGTCGACCAGCACGGCGACCTCGCGCTCGCGTCCTCCGAGCACGCGTGCCTCGGCCACGCCCTCGAGCCGCTCGAGGGCCGGAGCGAGCTGGCGGCGCGCGATGCGGCGCAGCTCGACCAGGTCCGGTCCTCCCGGCGACGCGACGAGGCCGATCGAGAGCACCGGCTCCTGCCGCGGATCGAAGCGGCGGACGATCAGCTCGTCGACGTCGGGGTCGCCCGCCAGCGGACTGATCGCCTTCTGGACCTCGACGACCGCGCGGTCCATCGGGGTGCGCCACGTGAACTCGACACGCGTGATCAGCCGCCCGGGCCGGGCGATCGTCGTCACGTGCCGGATGCCGCGGACCGCGAACAGCCGCTGCTCGACCTGCTCACCGTAGCGACGTTCGATCTCGGTCGGAGGCCGGTCGCCTGCCCGCAGCGAGACGACCACCGTCGGGCTCTGCAGATCGGGCAGCAGGTCGACGGGCAGCGTGCCCCACGCCGCCATCCCGAGCAGGGCGACGCCGGCGGCGACGACGAGCACGCCGACCGGGCGGCGGACCGCCAGCTCGGCGAGCGCGCGCATCACGCCCCCGTGTCGCGCACCGGGGTCCCGTCGGTCAGCGTCTCCAGCCCGCGCACGATCACCGGCTCGCCGAGCGAGACCCCCTCGAGAATCTCGACGACGCGATCGTCGCCGAGGCCGAGCCGCACCTCGCGCTCGTCCGCCTTCTGCGCCTCGAGCACGTAGACCACCGGACGCCCGCGTCGCTCGGTGACCGCGTCGCGCGGCACGACCGGGACGTCCTCGTGCCGCTCGAGCACCAGCTCGACGGTGACGATCATCCCCGGACGCAGCAGCAGCCCGGCGTTGGCCAGCCCGACCTCGACGCGGGACGCGCGGGTCTGCTCGTCCTGGCGCGGCGCGACGCGGGCGACCCGCCCCGCGAACACGCGATCGAGGCCGGGATGGATGACGCGCGCCTCGAGACCCCGGCGGACGCGCAGCGCGTCCTCGCCGGCGAGATCGACGTCGGCGACGAGCCGGTCGATCGGTCCGATCTCCGCGACCAGGAATCCCGCGGGGACCTTCTGCCCCGCGGCGGCAGGCAGGCCGCTCTCCGTCCGCGCGAGCCGCAGGATCGCGCCGTCGATCGGGCTGCGCAGCTCGGCACGGGTCAGGGTCAGGCGCGCCCGATCGAGCTCGACCCGGGCATCGGCCGCCGCCGTCTCGGCGCGGCTCAGGTCGATGCGGCTGATCAGGCCCTGCTCGAACAGTGCCTGCTTGGCCTCCAACTCGGCGACGGCGCTGCGCCACGACTGCTCGGCGGCGGCGAGACGCGCGGCGACCTCGACGTCCTTGCCGGTGATCCGCGCGACGAGGTCTCCGGCCCGCACGCGGTCGCCCTCCTCGAGACGGCGGCCGTCGGGCCGCGCGGCGATCTCGAGCACGCCGGCCGTCTCGACGGTCAGCGTCGCGAGCTCGGGGGCGCGCAGCACGCCGCTGGCCCGGACCAGGTCCTCGACGGTTCGCGCGGTCACCTCGCGCGTCGCCACGGGAACGCGGATCGACGCCTCCTCGCCCTGGCGTGTCCCCGCCCCGCAGCCGGCGAGCCCGCCCAGCGCCACGACAGCCAGTCCCGCAAGGATGGTGGTCTCCCGCGTCATCGTGCCCCTCCGTCGGATGCCGGCGACCCGTCCTCCGGCGCCGCCGGGACGAGACGCAACGCATCGGCGATCAGCAGCGCGCGCTTCGCCGCCGCGCTCGAGAGCCGGATCGCCACCGGGCCGGCCGCAAGCCGCACGCGGCCCACGTCGTGCCAGCCGGAATCTGCACCGCCGGCGTCGAACGTCAGCTCGGGGCCGCCCTCGGGGGCGACGAAGGCGAGCCGCCAGCGCCCCGGACGCACCGAGTCCCCGCGCGCCGGGAACGGCATCTCGGCGATCGGCGGCAGGTGGATCTCGAGCCGGTACGCTCCGGACTCGGCCAGTTCGCCGCGGAACACGGCGGCCGTGCGGTCGTCGGCCGGCATCGCCAGCGCGGCGGTGTGGCGCCAGCGCCCCCAGGCGGACGGTGCCTCGATCCGTCCCCAGCGCGTCGCCGACGGCTGGTCGACCAGGCCGAGCACCGGCAGCCCGCGGTCGAGCTCGCTGTCCGGCAGACGGCGGCCGCTGCCGCGCAGGCGGGCGAGCCAGCCGGTCTCCTCCGGCTCCTCGACCTCGAACGTCTCGTCGAGGTCGTCGAGCACCAGGCCCGCGTCGCGCGGCGCCCAGCCGGAGGGCCGGCTGCCCTCGAACGGCTCCGCCGCAAGCGGCTCCTCGTCGTCCTCGGGCCGCTCGATGCGGACGGCGAACGGCCGGCGGTTCTCCGCCAGCAGCGGCTCGATCTCGACACGGATCGGCACGTCGCGCACGACGAGACCGATCTCCCGCGCCTCGCCGGGCTCGATGCGCACCGGTTCCGAACGACGCGACTCGTTGCGCCGCCCGGGCGGACCGGCCTGGCCGGCCTCCTCCTCGGGCGTGAGCACGACGTGCACGACGACGAACCCCGTGGTCTCACCTTCGTTGCGCACCGGGACGACCACCTGGACGCGCGGGCGCGTCCCGGCCTCGCTCGCGGCCAGCCGTCGCGCGCGTGCCGTGCCGGCGACGAACGCCGGCAGCGCCGTGCCGTCGATCCAGTCGGCGAGCGGGCGCGCCCAGTCGAGGCCGAGCGTCCCTGCCGCGGCGGAGACGTCGTCGCGGACGAACCGCTGCCCGCGGCGCGCGGCGACCAGCGCACCGAGGGCGCGCCCGGTCGCGTCCTCTCCGTCGGCCAGCACGAGGGTCCGGGCCAGGGCCCGTCCCTTGAGCTGGAGGGCGGCGAGCGTGGTGTCCGGGTCCTCGGTCGGATCGAACTCCGCCAGCGAGAGCGTGCCGATCCTCTCCCACACCGCCGGACGGTTGAGCACCTGGCTTGCCAGCGCTTCGGCGGGCGTGACCTCGCCACCCCCGGTGACGACCTGGACGATCGTCTGCTGGATCCGCCGCTGGAGGTTGCGGTCGAACAGGTGCGAGGAGAAGAACCCCGGGTCGCCGATCAGCACCTCGGCCGAGAGCGTCTCGACCAGATAGTCGAGCACGAGGCCGTCGCGTCCGGACGCGGCGACCTGATGCCAGGCGGGATTGCGGGCCGCGGCCGCGACGACGTCGCCGCCGAGCAGGTCGCCGCGGAAGAAGCGCAGCAGCGCGTCGCGGATCGCCCGGCCTCGCTCGGCCTCGTCGAGCTCGGCGAGGGCGCTGCCCGCCAGCCAGCGGTCGAACGCCGCCGTCGGCAGGCTCGACTCGCGCATCAGGGCCAGCCCCGGCTGGGCCAGCACGGTGTCCATGCGCCAGCCGCCGCCGTATCCGCGCAGGCGCGCCGGCACCTCGGCGATGGTGAATCCGTCGTACGGGTAGGCCAGCCCGAGATCCCGCGCCCGCCCGAGGCGCTCGGCGACCCACTCGACGATCGCCTCGCGCCCCGGGGCGAAGCGATCGATCCCGCGTGCGTGCCCCGGCGAGACGAGCACGGTGAACTCGACGCCGTCGATCTCCGCCGTGCGCGCGACGTAGCGCGACGCGACGAGCGCGACCGCGGTGACCGGGGCGCCGGGTGCGAACCGGAACCGCCGGCCCGCTCCGGAGGCGGTCTCCTCCCGGGCCCGTCCCGGCCCGGCGACGAGAAACCCGTCCGGCACGTCCACCGCGAGGTCGAGCGCGAACGGGTCACGCGGACGGCGCGCCGGATCGTCGCCGCTCGCATAGGGTCCGGGCTGCGGGAGCCACGCCGCACCCGGCAGCAGCGCCGCGAAGCGCCGCGTGAACACGACGTCGTCCGGTCCGAGGATTGCCCGCGACTGCTGGTCCTGCGCCGTCCCGTCCCGCGGACCGACCGCCTGGTCGAGATACGCGAATCGCACGTCCGGAGACCCGCCGTAGACCAGCGCCAGCGTCGCCCGCGAGCCCGCCGGCAGCGGGTGCTCGACCACGAGCAGGCCGTCGTGTGCCTCGAACGGCACCTCGCGGTCGTCGAGCCGCGCCTCGCGGATCTCGAATCCCGGGTTGAGCGTCAGCACGACGCGGGCCAGGTCGGTCCCGGCGGGCGCGGCGAGCTCGAGCTCGAGTTCGGCGTCGATCCCGCGCCCGGGGTCGATCGCCAGCCGGCCGCCGAGGCGCTCGAGATCGGCGACCGGCTCGCCGTCGAGGCTGCGGTGCGCGGC
>RFIB01000039.1 GCA_003695625.1 Acidobacteriota bacterium
GACGGGATCCTCGCCGCCCTCGACGAGCGCGCGCGCGAGCTGGAGATGTTCCTGCTGCTCGAGGCGTTCGACGAACGCGATCTGGACCGGATCGAGGCGCTGCTCGAGGCGAGCGGCCGACGCGACCGCCTCGTCGGCGTCAATGCGCGCGACCTGCGCGACCTGTCGGTCGACCCCGGACGGCTCGCGCGGCTCGCCGGCCGCGCCCGGGCGACCGGCGTGCCGGCGGTCGCCGAGAGCGGACTGTCCGGGCCGGAAGACGCCGCACGCGTCGCCGCGCTCGGCTACCGGTTCGCGCTGGTCGGCAGCGCGCTGATGCGCGAGGCCGATCCGGCGGCGCTGGTCCGCGCGATGCTCGCCGCGGGACGCGCCGCCGCGGAGACACGCTGATGCGCCCGTGGATCAAGATCTGCGGGCTGACCGACCGCCGCGGACTCGAGGCGGCGCTCGATGCCGGAGCGTCGGCGATCGGGTTCGTGTTCGCCGCCTCGCCGCGGCGGATCGATCCTGCCGGCGCGGCACGCCTCGCGCGGGAGCTTCCCGCGGGCGTGCAGGCGATCGCGGTGTTCCACCGGCCGGACGCGCGTGCGCTCGCCGCGGTGCTCGACGCGTTCGTTCCGGACGCGCTGCAGCTCGAGCCGGAGAGTCTCGACGCCGTCCCGGAAGCGTGGCGCGGGCGCGTGATCCCGGTGTTCCATGACCACGACGGAGTCTGCGACGAGGTCCGCGCGTTCGTCGCACGGCACGACGTGCGCCACGTCCATCTCGAGGGACCGGGACGCGGCGGACGCGGCGTGCCGGTCGACCGCGGGCGTGCCAGTCGTCTCGCCGCCGAGGTCCCGCTCGTGCTCGCCGGTGGACTGACACCGGACAACGTCGCCGCGGCGATCCGCGCCGTGCGTCCGTTCGGCGTCGATGTCAGCTCGGGCGTCGAATCGGCGCCCGGCGTCAAGGACCCGCAGCGCATCCGTGCGTTCTGCGAGGCCGCGCGCGCCGCGGCCGCGGAGGAGATGAAACGATGACCGCGCACCCGTTCGATCGTCCCGGCGACGCCGGGACCCTGCTCGCCGACCTGCTCGCGGGTCGCCTGCCCGACGCGCGCGGGCGGTTCGGCCCGTTCGGCGGGCGGTTCGTGCCGGAGATCCTCGTGCCGGCGCTCGAGCGCCTCGAGCGCGGCGCCCGCGAGGCGCTCGCCGACGCGGAGTTCGTCGCGCAGCTCGGGCGCGAGGCCCGCGACTGGATCGGGCGGCCGACGCCGCTGACGCCGGCGCGCCGGCTGGGCGAGGCGTGGGGCGCCGAGGTGTGGCTCAAGCGCGAGGACCTCGCGCACACCGGCGCGCACAAGATCAACAACGCCCTCGGCCAGGCGCTGCTCGCCCGCCGGCTCGGCGCGCGGCGCATCGTCGCCGAGACCGGCGCCGGGCAGCACGGCGTCGCCAGCGCCGCGGCAGCAGCGCGGGTCGGCCTGCCGTGCACGGTCTACATGGGCGCGGTCGACGTGCAGCGCCAGGCCCCGAACGTCGACCGGATGCGGCGGCTCGGTGCGGAGGTCGTCCCGGTGCGCTCGGCGGACGCGACGCTGCGCGCGGCGATCGACGAGGCGCTGCGCGCCTGGGTCGCCGACCCGGAGCACACGTTCTACCTGCTCGGCTCGGCGGTCGGGCCGCATCCGTATCCGTGGCTGGTGCGCGAGTTCCAGCGCGTGATCGGCCGCGAGGCGCGCGCCCAGGTGCTCGAGGCCGCCGGCGCGCTGCCCGACGCGGTCGTCGCCTGCGTCGGCGGCGGGTCGAACGCGATCGGGCTGTTCTGGGACTTCATCGCCGACGAGGACGTCGAGCTGGTCGGGATCGAGGCCGGCGGCAGCGGCGCGCCGGGTGCGTCGCATGCGGCGAGCATCGCGTGCGGGACGCCCGGCGTGCTGCACGGGGCGCAGTCTCTGCTGCTCCAGGACGAGCACGGCCAGGTCGTCGAGACCGAGTCGATCTCGGCGGGGCTCGACTATCCCGGTGTCGGACCGGAGCACGCGCTGCTCGCCCGGCTGGGCCGCGCGCGCTACGAGACCGCGACCGACGGCGAGGCGCTCGAGGCGTTCGCCGAGTGCTGCCGTCTCGAGGGGATCATCCCGGCGCTGGAGACCGCGCACGCGTTCGCGGGCGCGCGCCGCCTGGCCACGACCCGGCCCGGGGCGCGGATCGTCATCGGGTGCTCGGGGCGCGGCGACAAGGACCTGCCGTCGCTGGCGGCGCGCCGGGAGGCTCCGTGAGCGCCGGCGCCCGTGTCGAGGACGCGATCCGCGCGGCGAACGCGTCCGGCCGTCCGGCGCTGGTCGCCTACCTGACGGCCGGCTTCCCCGCACCGGCCCGGTTCGCCGACGACCTCCGCACGCTGGCCCGTGCCGCCGACGTCGTCGAGATCGGCGTGCCGTTCTCCGATCCGATGGCCGACGGCGTCACGATCCAGCGCGCGAGCCGCGCGGCCCTCGAGCAGGGCACGACACCGACGTCGATCCTCGACGCGCTCGAGGCGATGGATCCGCGCCCGGCGGCGCCGCTCGTGCTGATGAGCTATCTCAACCCGCTGCTCGCGCTCGGGGTCGGGACGCTGGCGCAGCGGGCCGTCCGCGCCGGGATCGACGCCGTGATCGTTCCTGACCTTCCGCTCGACGAGGCCGCGCCGCTCGCGGAGCCGCTCGCGCGTCGCGGCGTCGGTCTCGTCCAGCTCGCGACGCCGGTGACACCGCCCGAGCGGCTCGCGCGGCTGTGCGCCGCCAGCCGCGGCTTCGTCTACGCCGTCACGGTCACCGGAACGACCGGCGGCCGCGCCGCGATCGCACCCGGGACGCTCGCCTATCTCGAGCGCGTGCGCGCCGCCGCGCGGGTGCCGGTCTGCGCCGGCTTCGGCATCCGCAGCGCGCAGCAGATGCAGGCGCTCGCCGGCCACGTCGACGGGGTGATCGTCGGCTCGGCGATCGTCGAGTGCCTCGAGCGCGGCGAGGATCCCGCCGCGCTGCTCGAGGAGCTGCGCGCCGGGACGGAGGACCGACGATGATCGCCGTGCTCGAGAAGAACCTGCCGCTGCGTGCCCGCGCCGAGATCGTCCGCCTCGTCGAGAGCCGCGGCTTCCGCGTCCAGGTCAGCGAGACCGAGCGCGAGAGCCTCGTCGGCGTGATCGGCCCGGGTGCCGAGTCGATCGCCGACGAGCTGCGCGCGATGCCCGGCGTGATCGAGATCCGACCGGTCGCGGCGCCGTACCCGCTCGTCTCGCGCGAGCACCGCCCCGAGCGCGGCGTGGTCAAGCTCGGCCGCGTCGCGTTCGGCGGGCGGGCGCTCGTGATGATCGCCGGCCCGTGCTCGGTCGAGTCCGAGGAGCAGATTCTCGCCGTCGCGCGGCACGTCGCCTCGCGCGGTGCGGGCGTGCTGCGCGGCGGTGCGTTCAAGCCGCGCAGCTCGCCGTACAGTTTCCAGGGGCTCGGCGAGCGCGGCCTCGAGCTGCTCGCCGCCGCGCGCGAGGCCACCGGGCTGCCGGTGGTCACCGAGGTGCTCGCCTCGGAGGACGTCGGGCTCATCGCGCGCCACGCCGACATGCTCCAGGTCGGCGCGCGCAACATGCAGAACTTCCGGCTGCTGGCCGCGGTCGGCGAGCAGCCGAAGCCGGTGCTGCTCAAGCGCGGGCTGATGGCCACGGTCGAGGAGCTGCTGCTCGCCGCCGAGTACGTCGTCTCGCGCGGCAACCCGCGCGTCGTCCTGTGCGAGCGTGGGATCCGCACGTTCGAGACGGCGACCCGCAACACGCTCGACGTCTCGGCGGTGCCGGTGCTGCGCGAGAAGACCCACCTGCCGGTGATCGTCGACCCGTCGCACGCCGCGGGCCGGCGCGAACTGGTTCCGGCGCTGGCGCGCGCCGCGCTGGCCGCCGGCGCCGACGGGCTGATGGTCGAGGTCCACCCCGATCCGGAACGGGCGCTCTCGGACGGGCGACAGTCGCTGACCTTCGACGGCTTCGACGCGCTGGTCGAGGAGTGCGCCCGGATCGCGGCCGCCGTCGGCCGGCTTGCCCCGGCGGGGCCCGGGAGTCCATCTTCTCCCTGATACCGGCGGCGCCCGCGTGGCGGGGGGACGGCCGGCCGGGTGAGGGGTTCTCATGACACGGACGTTGGGGATTCTGACCGGAACCGCACTCTGTCTGCTGCTCGCCGCGCCGGCGCTCGCGCTCGGCCCCGTCGACGTCGAGGCCGGCGTGGTCTACTGGATGCAGGACGTCGAGTTCCAGTCCGGTGCGAGCAGCTTCACGGTCGACGGGGACGACGTCGGCCTGTTCGCCCAGGTCTGGATCGGGGACATCGCCGTCCGCGGCGCGCAGTACTCGACCGACGTCGGCGAGATGGGACTGGACTTCTCGATCGACTGGCAGAGCGTCGACGTGCGCTGGAAGGCGTTCGAACTGACCGACAGCAACTACATCGCTCTCGGCGCCGGCATCCAGCGGATCTCGATCGACGACGCGGGCGGGTCCGACGAGTCGGCAGGCTTCCGCCTCGCCGCCGAGGCGCACTTCGGGCTCGGCCGGCTGATCGCCGTCTACGGTGACGCCGCGTACTACCTCGAGATGGACGACTTCGACGGGGGCGGCACGGACGTCGACGGGTACGAGGTCGAGTTCGGCGTGTCGGTCAAGCCGGCGCCGTTCCTGAACCTGCGCGCCGGGTACCGCACCTCGACGATCGACTACACGTTCGGCAGCGTGCAGCGCGAGATCACCCCGGACGGCTTCCTCGCCGGCGTGACGATCAACTTCTGACGGAGCTAGCCCTGCCCGTATAGGAGATGGAGGCGTTGCGGTTGAAGAATCGGCGCCCCGAAGGGGCGCCGCTACGCCCGCCGATGGTGCGCTGCACCGGATCGCGTGCGCAAAGGGCGCCGCTACCGGTCCGCGAGCAGGCGGTCCCGGCGCTTGAGCAGCGCACGGACCTGGGCGCGGCTGAGCATCCGCCCGAGCGCTTCGCGCAGTGACGCCTCGGTCAGCGCCTCGAGCCGCGCCCGCATGTCGGGCGACAGCGCGATCGGCACGTGCTCGAGGCCCGGCGGGCGGCCGGTCTTGAGCCGGAAAGCGCGCGAGTGGTCGATCAGCCACAGCTTCCAGTCGGCGCGCGTGTACAGGATGTTGGTCTGGTTGCGGTCCGTGTTGTAGATCAGCGCGTCGAACACGTTCATCAGCGTGCGCTGCCGCGCGAGCAGCGTCGGGTCGTCGGGCTCGAGGCCCTCCGCGCGGCGGTCGCGTTCGTTGACCGAGTCCTCCACCCACACCTGCACGGCACCCTCGCGGCCGTCGATCTCGCGCAGCACGGTGACCGGCACCGCCCCGATGCCGAGCAGACGGTCGATGCGGTACGCCGCGACCTCGTAGACGTAGCGGTCGGTGAACGCGAGCTCCATCCGGTCGTGCAGCCGCACCATGCGGTCGATCCGCTGGTCGACGAACTTGAACGCCGCGCGCCGCTCGACGCCGTCGCGCCGCAGTGTCAGCCGCCTCGGCTTCGTGATTCCCGTGCCGATCTCCTCGTCGCCGACGATCTCGGCGTCGCGCAGGAACTTCTCGGTCGCCGCGTCGTCCTCGGCGGTGGCCTGCGAGTAGAGCCGCGCCCGGTCGGGGGACTGCCGTCGCAAGGCGTCCGGGCGTCCCTGACGCGGATGGACGGCATGCAGTGCGTCGCCGGCGATCTCGAGGTGGCCCGGTCCGGAGCGTGTCGCGTCGGTGTCGACCCGCACGAGGCGTCCTTCGAAGCGCGAGACGATCCGGCGACCCGGCGTCGGCACGCGGGCGACGACGAGACGCCGCACACCGAGGATCTTCAGCGCACGCTCCAGCGGCGCCGCGAGGTCTGCCTCGGGGCCGGTCGACAGCCCGGTGAAGAACACCGGGCCGTCCGCACGCAGGACCCAGGCACCGGTCCGCTCGAGAACCTCGGCGGCGTGGCGGGCGCGCGGAGTGCCGGGCCCGGCGTCGCGGGCGATCGCGCCGATCTCGCCGAGCAGCGTCAGCGGCGGCCCGCACGGCGTCCGGCCGCCTGTCTCGGCGAGGCGTCCGACCGCCCCCGACAGCGCGACGAACTCCGGGTCGGAGCCCGGCTCCAGTCCGGCGGCCAGCGCGTCGGCCAGCGCAGGGGAGAGTCCGCCGTGGGCGAACGCGGTCCGGTCGAGCACGAGCAGGGCGGGGCGGGAGGCGAGCCAGCGCCGGTCGTCAGGATCGAGTCCGCGACACGACGCCGGTGCCAGCGCGGCATCGATCTCGTGCCCGCCGAGCACGAGATGCAGCGCACCGCCCGCGCTTGCCGCGCTCTCGGCGAGCCGACGGACAGTCGCCAGCGCCGTTCCGGCCGGCCCGCGCGTCGGCAGGGCGTTGCCGAGCAGGACGACCCGGACACCGCCGCCGATCCACGTGCCGTCGCCGTCGATCACGTCGGCACCGACCAGCGTCTCGGCAAGCAGCTCGAGATCTCCGTCGAGATCGCCGACGACGACGATCCGGTCCGTCCCGGCGACCGGAGGCTCAGGCCTCGGGGACGTCGCCGCGACCGCGGTCGACAGCGCCAGGGCCGTGACGGCCATCGCGTACGTGCGGATCATCGGTCACCTCCGTCGCGGACAGGTGGTCCGGCAGGCCGGCCGCCAGGCGCGAGATCAGCGTCGCGGCCAGGCGCGGGCGTCGGGAAAGCACCGCGGCAAGAGCCTCGCGCTCGACGACGAGCGCCTCGACCCGACCGAGCGCGACCGCGCCGCTGTGTGCGGGGACTTCGCCGAGCGCCGAGCGTGCGCCGAGCGTCGCGCCCGGACCGAGCGTCTCGACGTCCTCGCCGCCGCGCCGCACGCCGGCGCGCCCCGCCGTGATCACGACCAGCGGCGCGTCGTCGCGTCCCTCGACCAGGATCGACTCGCCCGGGCGGAACGTGCGCTCGCGGGCCGCCGTGGCGAGGTGCGCGAGGTCGCCGGTGCGCGCCGCGGAGAACAGGGCGGTGCCGCGCAGCGAGAGCACCCGCTCGACGGGAGATGCTGTCGAGTTGCCGATCGGCGCCTCGTCTCCGACGAGCACCTGCGTGGCCTGGTCGCGGACGGCGGCCGGCCCGTCGGCAAGCGCCGCGCGCGCGATGCGCACCCGCGCGTCGGCCCGTTCGAGCCGTGCGGCGACTCCGAGCGCGCAGGCGGCGACCCACGGATCGGCGTCGGCGGCGAGGCGGGCGAGCAGCTCCGTCGTGTCGACGGCGGACGGCACGAGCCGCGGGCGGGGCGCCGCCGGCCGCGTCGACGCCTCGATCAGCGGCACGAGCCGCGCGGCGATGCGGCGCGGCAGCAGATCGTCGACGAGTTCGAGCGCGGCATCGCGCGCCGCGGGACCGCCGCCGATGATCTGCCGCTCCGCGCGCAGGATCCGCGTCGAGCCGAACCGCAGCTCGAGCAGCCGGAACACGCGTTCGCGGATCGCGCCGACCGACTCCGCAGCCGCCCGCTCGAGCAGCTCGACCTCGCGGTCGCGCCCGAGCGACCTGAGCGCCTGCTCGAGCCGGTCGAGATCCTCCCAGCGGTCGGCCTCCGCGTGCAGCGCCGGCAGCGCGCGCTTCGAGTCGAACACCGGCAGTGCCGGATCGCGCCGCTGCGCCGCGACCAGCGCGAGCAGCACCGCCGAGCGCACCTCGCCGCGGGGATCCTCGAGCACGCGCAGCAGTGCGTCGAGCGCCCTTGCCGAGCCGATGGCGCCGAGCACGAGTGCGGCGCTTTCCGCGGGGGCGGGGTGCTCGTCGCCGCCGCGCAGCGCCTGCTCGAGGTGCGGCACCGCGCGATCCCCGAGCGCGACGAGCGCCTCGCGCGCCGCCGCTGCGTGGGCCGGATCGTCAACGAACCGCAGCAGGAGCGGCGCGAGCGAGCCGTCGCGCAACTGGCCGGCGCTGGCGATCGCCTCGCCGCGCACCTCGGCATCCTCGTCCTCGAACATCACGCGCAGTCGGGCGGTGCTGCGCGGATCCCCCGGCGCCAGACCGAGTGCGGCCGCGAGCGCCCGGCGCACGTCACGCGGTGCGGCGCGCGCCGAGAGCACATCCATGATCCGTTCGCTGACCGGTGCCAGGTCGTCGCCGAGTCGGCGGAACAGCAGCGCCAGCCGAGCGGCGGCCGCTGCCGGCGACAGGCCGTCGAGCAGCGCGACGGCGCGGGCGCGCGCGGCGTTCGCGTCCGGAGCGAGCATCACCTCGAACGCCGCCGCGAGCAGCGCCCGGTCGCCGCTTCCCAGGTGCGACGGCAGTCCGTCGGGCAGCTCGCCGTCCGTCTCCCGCAAAAGCAGGCCCGCCGCCAGGGCGCGAATCTCGGCGTCGCCGCTGCGCGCGAGCCGGACGAACTCGTCGCGGAACACGCCGGGGGCGTGGCGGCCGGCGAGCTCCAGCGCGCCGAGCAGCGTCCGGCGGTCGTCTGCGGCAAGCGCGGTGCGCAGCGCGCGCCGCGCGTCCGGATCGTCGAGCGACTCCGGCGTCCAGTCCTCTCCGCCGCGGTGGTCGGCGATCGCGGTCTCGAGTTCGCGGCGGTAGTTGCGTCCGAGGCCGATCGCCAGTGCCAGCCAGCCGCCGAGGATCACGACGTTCACCAGTCCGACGATGCGGGGCGTTCCGGCACCGGCGACGATCAGCGCCAGCAGCACGAGTCCGCCGGTTCCGTCACCGAGACGGTCGAGGACCATGTCGATCGCCGACTTCACGCGCACGCGCAGCCGCGACGGCAGATGCATGTACGCCAGCTCGCGCGCCGAGCGGTCGATCGAGTGCTTGAACGCACCGTCGCCGAAGCGCATCGCGACCACCGCGGCGAGCGTGCCGGCGGCGAGGAACGCCGCGGTCCCGACGAGCAGCGCCAGCGGCAGGATCGTGATCGACCAGCGGAAGCCCAGTCCGTGCAGCACGGTTCGCACGAGCAGGAGCTGCACGAGCAGGCTGGCGAGTGCCATGAAGCCGTAGACGCTGCCGAAGAATGCCGTCAGTGCGTCGCCCTGCAGTGTGCCGGAGGCGACCGACTTGAACTGCCAGTCGACCAGCGTCGTCCCGACCCCGCTGATCCACACCAGCCCGGCCAGCATCGCGAGGTGCCGCGAGCGGACGATCCGCCGCACCGAGGCCGCGAGACCGCCGCCGGAGCGGACGTCGTCCCGGCGGGCGTGGCGGGAGGCGGTGCGCTGCGCCGCCAGGGCGACGGCGAGCGCGGCGCAGGCCGCGAGCACGCCGGCGCTCACGCCGATCAGGCCGATCGTGCCCACGCGGTGCGCCGCCAGTCCGACCGCCTGGCCGGCGACCGTCGCGCCGAGGATCCCGCCCGCCCCGATCCACGGCAGCAGGCGCTTGGCCTGGCGGATCGTGAACACCTCGTTGACGAGGGTCCAGAGCTGGACCGGCGCGATGATCCCGAAGCAGCCGACCCAGAGGTAGAACGCCCACGGCAGCCAGGCCGCGTCGGCGCGCGCCGCCCACCAGAACAGCCCGAGGTGCGAGGCGAAGAACAGCAGCGAGAGCGCCACCAGGCGGCCGGTGTCGAACCGCCGCGCCGCGCGCAGGTAGCCGCCGACGAACACGCCCACCATCAGCGCGATGCCGATCGTCACCAGCGGGAGACGCTCGGGGCCGAGCCGGGTCAGGAAGATCGAATCGCGCGCCGCCTTGAGCGCCAGGTACGCGCCGATGACGAGAAACCCGTACGAGGCCGCGAGCAGGGTCGGCACGATCTCGTCCCGGTGCACCGGAAAGAGTGTCCGCAACCTCCGGGCCAGGGCTTCCACGAATCGAGCCTCCCGATCTGCCGACCGACGATACGGGCCGCCCGGTCCCGGCGCTCCACGGCGCGGCAGGCGACCGCTCCGGCGGCGATGCCCGTCCGGCGAACGGTTCCCGTGCTCGTCGCCTTCCGGCCTGGTTGCCGCCGGGTCCTTGTTCCGACCGGTGAACCGGCCGGCACGACCCTTCAGGAGGTCCCGGGGAAACGAGGGGCCCGGCCCGTGCGTTCATACGCGTGGGGGCACGGACGATGACAGTGCACGCAATGTACGACGAGAGCATCGACCTCGCCGGACTTCTGTCACGCGCTGGTGAAGAGACGCTCCGATCGATCTCGGGGCTCGAGCGGATCCGCCGGGCACACGCCGAGGATGCGCTGGCGCAGATGATCGACCGGTTCATCGAGATCGAGCGCGACGCGCTCGACCAGTACGAGAGGATCAGGACCGCTCTTCCGGCGGGTGCGCGGCGGTCCCTCGAGCCGCTCGGCGAGTTCGGCATCCCGGCGCTCGACGAGACCGGCCCGACGGACGTGCAGGAGAGCGATCACCCTGCCGGCGCGCTGCTGGTGGCGCTCAAGCGGCGGGCGCGGGCCGCCGCGCTGTTCGGTGCGCTCGCCGCACGGCAGCGCGATCCCGAGGTGCGCGGCGTGCTCGAGGCGCTCGCCGCCGCCGAGCGCCGGCGCAGCCACGAGCTGCGCACCGCCTATCGCTGCGCGGTGCGCGCGGCCGCGGGCGGGGCGCCGGCGCGCTGAGCGCATTCAGGACGACCGGAGCTGTCGCAGTGCGAGACGGCGCTGCCAGGCGCGACCGGTGATCCGCGCGGCGATCGCCTCCCGCGCCGCCGCGTCGTCCGCGAACGCGTCGGCGAGTCGCACGAGAACCCAGTCCCGGTCGGGGCCTTCCGGCAGCAGTGCGGCGAGGTCCACCGCCTCGCGCCAGTCGGCGAGTGCTCCCTGGTCGAGCAGGGCGAGGATGGCGCGCCGTCCGGCCCAGGAACCGGCGAGCGCGCCGACGAGCCGGCGCTTGGCGTCGGGTCCGGCCGCGCGCAAGCGTCCCGGATCGGAACGCAGCCGGCGCAGGACCGTGCGGGGGGCGAACGGTTCGGCGTCCCGCGGCGGGCCGTCGCCTTCGGACGCTGCGATCTTCGTTGCGCGCGCGGCGGGCGGCGGAAGCGGCTTTGCGGCGGCGAGGGGCCGCACCGGCTCCGACGGAGGCGCATCCCCGGTCCCGGGCCTTTCGCTCGCGATGGCGGGGGGCTCGTCCGCGCGTGCGTCGGCCCCAAGCGGCACGGCTTCCGCTTCGGGTGCCGCGTTCTCTTCAGGCGCGCCCTCCGCGGACTCGGCCTCGTGCGGTCCCGGTCCGGCCTGTCGGGCCGCGGGTCGCACCGGGGCAGGCGGCTCGGGCGGCACCGCCGGGTCGGGATCGATCGCAGTTCCCGCCGAGCGGGCGAGCTGGGCGATCGCCTCGCCGGCTCCGGTGCGGTCGAGCCGGTCGCAGAACTCCTCGAATCGGCGGCGCAGCCAGCCGCCGCCGAGCGTGCGCGCGATCTCGAAGCGCTGCTCCCGGTCGAGCGCGGCGATCAGCCGGGCCGATCGGAGCAGCACACGCAGGCGCTCCCGCGTCGAGTCGGCCGCGGCGAGCTGCGCGATCAGCGCGGCGAGTTCCTGCGACGAGGCCATCGGTCTGTCAGTCCGCCGCCGGACTCGCCGGGGCGTCGTCGGCCGGAGGGGGCGTCGGGCCCGCGTCGCCGGCAAGCCGCGCCGCGGTCGCTCCCGGAAGCGCCGCGATGCCGCGCAGGAAGTCCTTGAGGTCGATCCCGGCGAGCTGCTGGAGGATCGGGCCGAGCCGTCCCATCACCTCGATCGCGTCCTCGCTCAGCTTCGCCGCGCCGGTGCCGGACGAGCCATCGCCGCCGCTGATGATCGTCGTCGACCCGGCACGGGCCAGCGGCTCGGCGACTGCCGCCGCGATCTCGGGCAGCACCTTGAGTGCCTCGATCGACAGGCCGGCCTCGTTGTAGAGCTTGAGCGCCTCGGCAAGCAGCCGGCGTGCCTTGGCCTCCGCCTCGCCCCGGGCGCGGATCGCCTCGGCCTCGGCGATGCCGATCTCGCGCCGCTTGGCCGCCTCGGCCTCCGCCTGCGCGCGCCCCTCGGCCTTGAGCGCTTCGGCGACCTGCTCGCGCCGAATGCGCTCGGCCTCGGCCTGACGCTCGATGCGGTACTTCTCGGCGTCGGCGCGCTCGCGGACGGTGGCGTTCAGCTCGAGCTTCTGGCGCTCGACCTCCTTCTCGCCGATGCGGATGTCCTGCAGCTTGAGCTCCATCTCGCCGGCCTTGACCGCCTGCGCGTTGGCGACGTCGACGTCGCGCTTGATGGCGGCCTTCTTGAGTTCAAGCTCGCGCTCGGTGTCGAGCACCTCGCTGTCGACGAGCAGGCGCTTGGCCTCCTTGTCGCGGCGGGCGTTCTCCTCCTCGATCTTCGCGTCGCGGTCCGCGGCGGCCGTCGCCATCCGCGCCTGCTTGAGCGCCTCCTGGATCTCCGGCTGGCCGAGCGCGTTGAGGTAGCCCTCGTCGTCCTGGATCTCCTGGAACACGAAGCTCTTGAATTCGAACCCCATGCCCTCGAGATCGCGGTGCGCCTCGTCGCGGACCTTGTCCTGGAACGACTTCTGGTCGCGGTACAGTTCCTCGACGGTCAGCGTGCCGATGATGCCGCGCAGGTGACCGGCGACAGTCTCCTGGATCGTCTGGCGGATCTGCTCGGGCGGCACGCCGAGAAAGCCCTCGGCCGCACGGCGGATGTGCTCGATGTCCGACTTGATCTTGACCTGCGCGACCGCCTTGACGTTGATCGGGATCCCCTGCACGGTGTAGACGTGACGCAGGTCGATCTCGAGCGTCATGATCTTCAGCGACAGGCGCTGGAAGTTCTCCCACGCCGGAATGATGAACGTCCCGCCCCCGCGCACGATGCGGAAGCCGGTCGCCTCGCCCGACTCGTCGCGCACCTTGGGACCGAACAGCTTGCGCCGGCCGTAGATGATCAGCGCCTCGTCGGGGCCGGCCTTCTTGTATCGGCTCCTGACAATCACGTAGAGGACCAGGGCGAGGATCAGCAGCCCCGGCACGATGAACATCAACGCGAAAAGCTTCTCGAGCATCGTTGCACCCCCGCGGGTCGGCGCTCGCGCCGGCGCAACTGCGTCGCCGGCGGGACGCTGCCTTCTACGATCGTCCGCAGCGTTTGTTGCGCGTGGACCGCCGCGTGCGAGCCTGCTGCGATACTCTTTGTGCCGCCGGGGCCCCGGCCCCGGAGAGGGAGGATCCTCATGACACGCCGATCGGCCTGGCTCCCGGTTGCGCTGACCGCGGTGCTTCTCGCAGGGGCGGTCGTCTCGTGCGGGCCGCGTGGCGAGTCCGCGGACCGCGCCGCGACCGTCGACGAGCTGCTCGCCGCGGATCGCGCGTTCGCCGAGGCCGTCGCGCGCGACGGTCTGGGCGGCTGGCTGCGGTGGTTCGAGGACGACGGCGCGCAGATCGCGGCCGGCGAGGTCTACCGCGGCCGGCGCGAGATCGAGGCGCTGATGTCGCCGCTGTTCGCCAGCGAAGACACACGGTTCGTCTGGGAGCCCGAAGGAGGAGACGTCGCCGCGTCGGGCGACCTCGGCTACACGTGGGGCCGCTACGAGGGCAGCGGCACCGACCAGAACGGCGTCGCGTGGCGGACGGCGGGGCGCTACGTGACCGTCTGGCGGCGGCAGGACGACGGCTCGTGGCGCGTCGCGATCGACATCGGCAACGAGCCGTGCGAGGTCCCGGTCGACGCCTCCGTGCCCGAACCGGCGCCGTGACGCCTCCGGAGGCGCGCGGATTCATCGAGGCGCTGGGTCTCGCGCGCCACCCGGAAGGCGGCTGGTACCGCGAGACGTGGCGCGCCGCGGCCCGCGCGCCGGTCGCCGCGCTCGACGGCGCGGAGCGCAGCCTCGGCACGGCGATCGTCTACCTGCTCGAGGGCGGTGACTTCTCGGCGTTCCACCGCGTGCGCTCCGACGAGCTGTGGTGCTTCCACGCGGGCGATCCGCTCGAGCTGTTCGTCCTCGACGAGGGCGGCGGCCTCGTCCGCGTCGTGCTCGGTGCCGGCGCCGCGCGAGGCGAGTCTTTCCAGCATCTCGTCCCGGCGGGCTGCTGGCAGGCGGCACGGGTCGCCGCGGGCGGCGCGTTCGCCGTGCTCGGTTGCGTCGTCGTCCCCGGCTTCGAGTTCGACGACTTCGAGCTGGCCGACCGACGCGACCTCGCCGCGCGATTTCCGGAGCACGCCGCGCTGATCGGCGAGCTGACGCGCTGATGGCGGCGCCCCGGGGAGCATGCTGTCCCCGGGGCGCGATGCGTGCGTGGTCGTCGAGCTTCGCGGCGACCTTCAGAGCGTCATCCCGCCGTCCACGACGTATTCCTGGCCCTGGACGAACGACGACTCGTCGCTGGCGAGGAACACGGCCACGTTGGCCACCTCCTCGGGGCGGCCGAAACGCCCGACGGCGACCTTTCCCTTGATCCCCTCGGCCATCTGTTCCAGGTCGGCGGCCGGCATTCCGGTCTTGCTGAAGATGGGCGTGTCGATCGGTCCCGGGCTGACCGCGTTGACGCGGATCCCGCGCGGGGCGAGTTCGGCCGCCGCGGTGCGCACGAGCTGGCGCAGCGCCGCCTTGGTGGCCGCGTAGGCGCTGGCTCCGGGAAAGCCCATCTGGTTGACGACGGAGGTCGTCGCGATGATCGAGCCTCCCTGCGGCATCAGCGGGATCGCCTGACGGATCGCCAGCCACGGGCCCTTGACGTTGATCGCGAACTGGCGGTCGAAGTCCTCCTCGGAGTGCTCTTCCCACGGGGCGAATCGCGCGATTCCCGCGTTGAGGAACAGCACGTCGATCCGACCGTGGCGCTCCTTCACGTCGGAGAACAGCGCTGCGATGTCCTTTCCGCACGAAGCGTCCGAGGCAACGACCTCGGCCCGCTCGCCGAGTTCGCTCCGCGCCACCGCGATCGTCTCCGGGTTGGTGCCGGTGGCGATCACCTCGGCGCCCTCATCGAGAAAGCGCCGGGCCGCGGCGAACCCGATGCCGGTCGTCCCGCCTGTGATCACCGCGACCTTGTTCCTGAGTCTTCCGGTCATTGAGAGGTCTCCTGTATGTCTGCGTGTTGGCAACATGCTGACACTTATCCGCAAAAAAACTCACCGCCCGCGGTCGACGGAACCGGCCACCAGGCCCTCGATCGTCGTCGACTTCAACTCGGCTTCGACTGCCTTTTCCAGGCGCCGGTTCAGGCCTTCGAGCAGCCGGGGCATCCGGCGCGCCACGGGGCAGGGAGACCGCGGGTCGCACTCGTGCATCCTGAGAGCGGGACGTGACTCGGTGGCGCGGTACACGTCGAGTAGCGTGATCTTCGATGCGGGCCGGCCGAGCAGCGCGCCGCCCCCCTTGCCGAGCCGAGTTTCCACGAGCCCGGCGTCGCGAAGCTGCCCGATCAGCGCGCGCAGGAACGACGCGTTGGTCCCCACGGTCCGTGCCAGGTCCTCCGAGGCGACGACCTCGCCCTCGTTGTACGCCAGCGCGCACAGCACGTGGACCGCCATGGAAAAGTGGGTGTTCGAGAACATCGTGATCGGGCCCGATCGGGCTGCTCCTTTCAAGTGTCTGCATTGTACTGACATAATTGCGAGTGTCAAGAAGGTGCTCGCCGGAACTGCCCACGCTCCCTGTGTGGTGAGACAACCTTCGCAATCGGGATGTCTCGATCTTCTGCCCATCGCAGCCGGTACGGGTAGGCAATAGCCAGTATGTCAGGCACTCCGACTCGTGCCCATCGATGATCGAACCGAGGCAGATGTCCTCGCACAGTACTCATGACCGGGCAAGCCTCACGAGAGTCTGGAAGGCGGTACTGCCTCCAGAAAAGGCGTGCCCCCTGTCGAATGGTGGCTGCAGAAAGGAGGAGGTGAATGTCATGAGAAAAGGTCTTGTCTTCCTGTTCCTGCTGGTTCTTGTCGCCGGGCTTGCGGCGTGGGCCATGGACAAGAACTCCGGTGCGATTACGAAGGACAGAACCACGTCGTGCACCTCGGTCGAACAGAGGGATCTTGCCGCGCAGAGCGCCGTCGAGCAGATCCTGCGCATCCACGAGTTCAATCTTCTGCATCCCGAGAAGCGCACAGACTGCCCGGACTTCACGCCATGCGGCGTTCTCAGCGGTTGCTCCGATGGCGACTGCACGGTGACAGATACTGGTGTGAACATCATCTGCGATGGAGCCGCCGCCTGCCCGGGCGGGCAGACGGTGCATATCAAGACGTGTACCTGCGAGAGGAGCGATCCGAACCACGTTTGTTTCGATGTCGGAAGATACTGGTTCTGTCAGTAACACACGGGCTGGCGTCTCGCGGTGCGCGGGGCGCCAGCTTCCATCCCTGCTTGCTCTGTCCGCCCCTCCGACGATTCAACCGGGGCGCCGATACAGCGGTAGATCTTCCCGACGCACACCAAGCCTCCTCAGGGCACAGCGGAGCCGCCTGCGGCAGTACCACATCCGTGACTTGACGGTGCCTGTCGGGATGTCGAGCCTGCGCGCGATTTCAGCGCAGGTCAGCTCGTCCACGAGCGCATAATGCCAAAGCTTCCGGCAGCCCGGGGGGACCTGCTCCAGGGCTCGCCGCAGAACAGTCTGCATCTCCGCCCGCCCGATCTCTTCGGCTGGATCGTCATGCGACCACAGATCCGAGATGGCGGCTGGCGAGCAAAGGCCGTCGGGGCGCCGCAAGTGCTCTAGCAATGTGTAGCGGGCGATCCTGCTTACGTAAGTCCGCAGCGAGCACTGGCGGAGGAAGCGTTCCGAACGGAGGCTGCCCAGCAGCCTGCAATGCACTGACTGATTGAGTTCGGACAGCTCGAGCCCCGGGGGCCGTCGGTGTGCCAGGAGCTCCTGGCGCGTCCATCGCTCCACAAGGTCCAGGGCATCTCGGTCTCCCACAAGATAGGCGCGGATCAGATCGCAATCTCTCTCCTCGCCCGGTATTTCTCCATCTCCGCGCTGGCGTGGCATTGCGCGCTCCTCCCCCGGGGCAGCACGCCACGCGTCCACTGATCCATCGGTCGGTTGCGGTCCGTCGCTCGCACGGCAACAGGGAAACGGCGTGGGTGCCGGGCTCGAGCGGGGTACGCGGACAGCGCCTCGATAGGAACCTGCGCTCCCGGCCCCGCCGCGCGCCGCGTCGGCCACTTTCCTGCCGACAAACTTGAACCAGATCGGCCGAACA
>RFIB01000040.1 GCA_003695625.1 Acidobacteriota bacterium
CGCGCTCGGGCCAGGAGCGGACGCTCGAGGTGATCCGGACGCTGATCGCCCGCGAGGTCGGGGCCGGTCCGCTCGAGGTCGAGGACCCCGAGTCGATGCTGGACCTGGTCCGGAGGTACTGGTCCGTACCGCCGGAGCACCGTGCCGGGCGGCTGGCCCTGTTCGACGAGACCGTCGGACCGCTGCTGCGCGTGAACTACTTCCGCGAGGTGACGCTGTCGGGCCGTCCGGTCGACTGGTTCTGGCTGATCGACCTGCCGTTCCTGTGCCTGTTCATCGTCGAGTTCTCGGTCCGCTGGGTGCTGTCGGTCCGCCGCCGCGAGCATCGTCGCTGGTATTTTTTCCCGATCTTCAACTGGTACGACCTGATCGGCCTCGTGCCCTACACCGAGTTCCGGATCTTCCGCCTGTTCCGGATCGCGTCGATCTACATGCGCTTGCGCCGCAGCGAGCTGACGCGGATCGGCCAGGACGTGATCAGCCGCGCGGTGGCCTACGTCTCCAACATCATCGCCGAGGAGATCTCCGACGCGGTCGCGCTGCGGATCCTGCGCGAGGCCCAGGACGAGCTGCGCGAAGGCACGCACCGCCGGATCCTCGACCGCGCCGTCGTCGAGCGCCGCGAGCGGCTCGAGGCCGTCATGGCGGCACAGGTGCGTTCGGTGCTGCTCAGCGAGCGCGTGCAGCACCGACTGCGGGCGGTGGTCGACCTGTATGTCGAGCGGACGGCCGGTGCGGCGGCGGAACTCCGCGGTGTCCCGCTGCCGTCCGCGCTGATCCGTCCGATCGTCGAGAGCGCCGGTGGACTCGTCGCCGACGCCACCCTGCGCTCGCTGGCCGAGACGCTGGACTCTCCAGAAGGCGCCGAGGCGGTGCGGCAGCTTGCCGGGGCGATCCTCGACGAGGTGCTGCGCGGGCCGCTGCGTGCCGAACTCGACGAGCTGACCGAGGAGATCGGAGTCGACATCATCGAGCAGATGAAGCAGGCGGTCGCCGTCAAGAAGTGGGCCCAGAAGGGCTGAATCGTGCGGTCCCCCGCAACGGGATGAGACGATCGCCCCCTCCCGAGCGTCACAAGAGCAGAGCACGGAGGACCCGCCGCCGTGATGCGGCAGGCCCCTCCTGCGACGGGAGGTCTGCCGATGCGCACGCGCACGTCCGTCTTCCTCGGATCCGCACTCCTTGCCTGCCTCTTGGGTTCGGCCGAGGGTGCCCGGCGGTCACGGGTCGACGTCGCCCCGGCGTTCGACAGCCGATTCTCCGTGGCTCGTGCCGCGGGCCCCGGCGAGTCGCTTCGCGCGCCGAGCGCCGCCCAGGGGGCGGCGGCCGATGCGTTGCGCCGACGCTCGCCGGGGCTCGTCATCACGTGGCGTGGCCTTCACGGCGGCCCGTCGCTCGTCGCCGCTGCCCGCGGTGCGCGACTCGCCGCTCCCGATCCGCGGGGCCCGGAACACGGGGCGCGCGCGTTCCTCGAACGGCACGCGGCGCTGTTCGGATTCGGTGGCGCGGATCTCGAGCTTGCCGTGACGCAGAGCCTGGTGCGCCCCGGGCAGTCCTCGCACGTCCGTTTCGTCCAGCAGGTCGACGGGGTCGACGTGTTCGACAGCCACCTGCTGGCCAGCTTCGACAGGGAAGGGGGGCTCGTCTCGGTCGCCGGAGCGCTTTTCCCCGGCCTTCGGCGACCGGGACGCCCGTCGCTCGACGCCGTCAGCGCGGTCCGCCTCGTCGCCTCCGAGCTGTATCCGGAAACACCGTTCGACGAGCGCGTCGTCGCGGAGCCGAACGCGGCCGGCACGGTGCGGTTCGCGCGTGGCGCGTTCGGGATGCGCCCCGAGGCCCGGCTCGTCCTGTTCCCCGACCGCCGTGACGGCCGGCTCGCGTGGCAGGTGCGGGTCACCGCACCGGACCGCAGCACGAGCTACCTCGTCGTCGTCGACGCCCATGACGGCTCCGTGCTGTGGCGACGGAACCTGACGCTGCGCGCGGAGGCCCGCTTCCTCGATGCTCCTTTCCCCGACCCGCAGACCGAGGAGTACGCACCCTCGCGACACGTCCTGCAGCCGATCCCCGCGTCGACCCCCGAGTCTCCCGTCGGCTGGATCGCGGCACCGGGGGACCTGCTGTCGGGCAACAATGCCGCGGCGCACCTCGTCGACGACCTCGAGCCCGTCCTGGCCGGGCTGGGGGACGTCTACGACTTCAGGTACAACACGCTCGAGGCGGCGGCGGTCAACGCATGGTGGTGGAGCAACGATGCCCACGACCGACTGTACCGGCTCGGCTTCAACGAAGCCGCAGGGAACTTCCAGCAGGACAATCTCGGCAACGGCGGAGCCGGCGGCGATCCGGTGCAGGTCGTCGTCCATGCCTGGGGCGGTCGCGACAACGCCTACTTCAACCCGACGCCCGACGGCCAGCCTCCGGTGATGGACTTCCTCTGGGTCGGTTGCTCGTTCTGCGACGATCACGACGGCTACCCCGAGAACGAGGGCGAGCGCAACAGCGCCTTTCCGCGCGACGTCGTGTGGCACGAGTACGTCCACGGCCTGACCACGCGCCGGATCGGCTGGTCATGCCTGTCCGGCATCCAGTCCGGGGCGATGGGCGAGGGGTGGTCGGATGCGCTGTCCGCGTCGTTCGGCGCCGATCCCCGCTTCGACGAGCACCTGTGGTACGGGCTGGGCTGGGAGCGCGATCTGCGACAGGACCTCGTCTATGAGGATCTGTGCCGAGTCGCCGACGGCGAGTGCGAGATCCACGCCGACGGACTGATCTGGGCCGGCGCGCTGTGGGACCTGCGCGAATCGATGATCGCGCTGGACCCGGTATCGGGAGCCGAGACGTTCGAGCGCCTGGTCTACGAAGGCCTGAACTGGACACCGTGCACGCCGACGATGCTCGACGGCCGTACGGCGCTGCTCCAGGCCGATTCGATCAGCTTCGGCGGCGCGTGGGAGCAGGTCATCTGGAACGTGTTCGCGGCACGCCGGATGGGCCAGGGCGCGTCCTCCACCTGGGATGGCGACACGAATCCGGTCGGCAGCGCGTCCGTGCCGGCGGGCCTCGAGTGCACGCCGCCCGCGGCGCCGTCCGGGCTGACCGCGACGCCTGACAGTGACAACGCGATCCGGCTCGACTACTCGGCGCCCGGCGCGTCGTCGATCGAGATCTGGCGCGAGGACCTCGACAATCCGATCGACCGGCCGGTGCTCATCGGCCGCACGACGGACACGGCGAGCTGGACGGACGCGAACGTCCAGGGCGGCCGGAGCTATCGCTATCATCTCGTCGCGCTCGGCAGCGCCGGCATCACGTGCCGCTCCGCGGAGTCGGCGCCCGCCGACGCCCTCGCTGCGGGCGCGTGTGACGGATTCCCCGTGTTCGACTCGCGGCTGCGGGCGAGCCCCGGCGCAGGCTGCACCGTGGAGATCGCATGGGACCCGGCCGCGCCGGCCTGTCCCGGCGCCACCGATCCCGTCGTCTACTCGGTGTTCCGGGGTCCGGCTCCGGGGTTCGAGCCGTCTCGGATCTTTCTCGTCGGACGCACGAACGGGACAACGTTCGTCGACACGCCTCCCGAAGGTGTCGACAGCTGGTATTACACCGTGCTCGCCGAGCACGGCCGGCCCGAGGACCCTCCCGACCTGCGAGACCGCGGAGACCGGCAGCCGTTGCGCTGGGTGACCGCGGTTCCGTCCGGGACGCGGACGACTATTGCCTCCTGGGACTTCGAGTCCGGTCCCGACGGCTGGACGGTCGACAACAGCGCCGACCCGTCCGGCGGCTGGGTCCTGGTCGAACCGCACGGCGCGCGCTACGGAGGCGCGCCGTTCGCGCCTGACGCGGCGTCGAGCGGCAGCTTCGCCTGGGTCACCGGCGACGCCGCGCAGCCGCGCTCGATCGCCGACACCGACTGCGACGGCAGCGCGATGCTGATCTCGCCGGTGTGGGACGGCACCGGGGGCGCGACGATCCTGTCGTTCGACTGGTGGAACCGCTCCCGCGGCGACTACGAGTCCGGGATCTACCTGATCGTCGACACCGGCGCCGAGACGGCGCAGGTGTTCGTCGATCCGTTTCCCGGTGTCCCCGTCCGGGACGCCGTCACCCGCACAGGCTGGCAGCGGGCCGAGATCGATCTCGCCGCGCACGTGACGCCCACCGCCACGATGCAGGTCACGTTTGTCGCCATCCCCGACGGGCTGCTCGCCGAATACGGCATCGACGACGTGCGCGTCGAGTCCGCATCGAGCTGCGCCCGCTCGGCGCTCGTGCTCGACGACGTGCTGGTCGATGACACGGCATTCGCCGGCGGCAACGGGAACGGCCTGCTCGAGCCGGGCGAGACCGCGCGCCTCGTGCTCGACGTACGCAACGCCGGGTCTGCCACGGCGTCGGCCCCGATCGGGCGCGTCCGGCTCGCGTCCCCCCAGCTGCTCGTGCACGAGGACGCGATCGCGTATCCGGACATCGATCCGGGACAGGTCGCCGGCTCGACCGGAGACGGGGTGACCGTCACACTGGCGCCGGACGTCTCGTGTGGCGACACGATCCTGCTCGTGGTCGAGGTGACAGACGCGGCGGGCACGCGCTCGGATCTCTACTGGTATCCCGAGAACGGCGGCACGGGCAGCGCAACCGTGTTCAGCGACGACTTCGAGACGGACAAGGGCTGGGTCGGTGACGGGGTTCCGGGTGCCGGGCTGTGGGAGCGCGGCGACCCGGTCGGCACCTTCGACGGCGGCAGCCCGGCCAATCCGGAGGACGACAGCCCGACCGATGCCGGAACCCGCTGCTACGTGACCGAGAACGGTTCTCCAGGCGGTGACGTGAACGCCACCGACGTCGACGGCGGTCCGCACCGGCTGTACTCGCCGGCATTCGACCTTCACGGCTACAAGCGGGCGACGCTCGAGTACGCGCTCTGGCTCTACGATGCCTCCGACGCGTCCGATCCGCTCGAGGACTACGCGACGGTCCGGGCCTACACCGATGCGGACGGGCCCGACTTCGTGCCGGACGCCGCTTTCGAGCCGCTCGGCACCAACGGCTGGGAGCAGCGGACCGTCGACCTGACGCCGTACGTGCCGATGATCGGCAGCGTCCACGTCTGGTTCTCCGTGGGCGACAGGGATTCCGACAACGTGCTCGAGATGGGTGTCGACGACGTCCGCGTGACCGGCACCTGGCCCGACTGCCTCGCGCCACCGTCCACCGATCCGCCCGCCGGGATCGGCGACACGCTGCGGGTCTCCCGGTCGGCCGACGTCGAGCTGAGCTGGCAGGCGTCGCCGACGGGGCCTGGGCAGGGCCCGGCGGACTACTACGAGGTGCACGTGTCGGTGCGGCCCGACAGCGGGTTCGCGGTCGAGGACACCGCAACGGTGCTGCGCTCGTCGCGCACCGCCGCCGGGGGAAGCGAGTTCTACCGGATCGTCGCCGTCAACGCGGCCGGATCGAGCGGAGACGAACCGTCGCCCTGAGCCGGGAGAAAGGTCAGCGCGGCTCGATCGGCGCCGGGACGACCCGCTCGGAGTCCCGCTGCTCGTCCGCGACGCCGGCCTCGGGGGGCGGTGATGCTGCGCCGACGGCCACCGCGACCGGGATCGGCTCCGCCGGCGCCGCGGCCGCGCCCTCGAGGCTGCGCAGCCGGCGCAGCGCTGCGAAGCCGGACAGGATGCCGGCCAGCGCGAACACGTGGAACCCGACGCTCAGCCAGTCGCCGACGAGCACGAAGATCAGCCCGTCGGCGGCGTACAGGGCCCCGCCGACGAGGAACGCCCAGCCCAGGCGCTGGCGCGCGAGCCAGCCGAAGCAGGCGAAGATCGCCGCCGGCACGACCGCCATCGCGAAGGCGACCGCACGCACGGCAAGGGCCTGCTGTCCGACGAGTTCCTCGGTGGCTGCGAGGGAGAAGGCGTCGACGATCTGCGTCGCGCCGAGGCCGATCACGAAGCTCCACTGGCCGCCGAACGCGACGATCGCCGAGTTGAGCAGCGACAGACCGGCGATCCAGTAGAACCAGTTCGCTCCGGCACCGACGGCCGAGGCGGTCTTCTCGAACTCGACGGCGGCGCGCTGTGCGGGAGTCTGATCGACGGCGGGTTCGCTCACGGGAGGTATCCTCTCGCCGGCGTGACGCGCCCCCCGGCGTCTCGTCCCGGGAAACGTAGGGCCGCGCCGTGCGCAGGCCAAGCGGGCCCGCGGGAGGCGGCATGGAAGTCGTTCGCAAGGCGTCGGTGCTTCTCGCCTTCGTCCTGTCCGCATGCGGCGGGACGGTTCCGGGCGGCACGCCACCTCCCGCAGGTTCGCCGTGAATCGGCGTCGACCGATCATCTGCCGGCCTGGGTCACGGGGCGGATGGCGATGATCCTGCGCAACAACGGCCCGTGGGACCTGCTGGCGCGCCTCGGACAGATCGATCTGCGGGCCGCCCGGCGCCCTGAGCCCCGGGGCCGCTCAGGCTCCGAATCCGCCGATCACCGCGGTGGTCAGGATCGCCGCGCCGAGCAGGAACAGCCACACCTGCAATCGCCACGAGAAGCGGAACCACTCCTCGTAGGTCACGTGCCCGGCCTCGAGCGAGCCCATCAGCACCGCCGACGTCGGGATGATCAGGTTGCTGAACCCGTCGCCGAACTGGAACGCGAGCACGGAGACCTCGCGCGTCACGCCGACGAGGTCCGCCAGCGGCGCCATGATCGGCATCGTCAGCGCCGCCTGCCCTGAGCCCGACGGCACGAAGAAGTTCAACATGCTCTGGAACGCGAACATCAGGCTGGCCGCGACGACGGGCGGCGCGCTGCCGAGCACGGTCGCGATCCCGTGGAGCGTCGGGTCGAGCAGCCGCAGGTCGCCGGCGAGCAGCACGATGCCGCGCGCCGCACCGACGACGATCGCCGCGCCGAGCAGGTCGCGCGCGCCGTCGGTGAACGCCCGCGCCATCTCGTGGCCGGACAGCCGCGCGACGAGACCCGCGACCAAGCCGACCCCCAGGAACACCGCGCCGATCTCGATCACGTACCATTCGCGGGCGCCGATGCCCCAGACCATCACCGCGATGCCGGCGGCCAGGGCGGCGAGCACCGCCGCATGGCGCAGCACGAAGGCATGCTCGCGATCCGGCCGCGACGCGTCCGTCTCCGGCTCGTGCCAGCGCGCAGGATCGCGCAGGCGCGCCGCCTGGAGCAGGACCCAGCCGATGCCGAACGCGGTCAGCACGAGCCACGCGCCGGTGCGGAACCCGACGCCCGAGGGAAACGGCAGCCCGGCGATCGGCTGCGCGACGCCGATCGTGAACGGGTTGAGCATCGCGCCTGCGAAGCCCATGCCCGCACCGACCAGCGGGATCGCGACGCCGATCACGGGCGGATAGCCCAGCGCCCGGGCGAGGGGCACGAAGATCAGCACGAACGGGATCACCTCCTCGCTCATGCCGAACACCGCGCCGCCGATCGAGAACACGCACATCGACAGCGGAATGACGAGCCAGCCGCGTCCGGCGACGAGCCGTACCGTGGCATGGACCAGCGCCCGGAACGCGCCGCTGCGGTCGATGATCCGGAACGCGCCGCCGATCACGACCAGGAACGCGATGATGTCCGCCGCGTCGACCATGCCGCGGAGCGGTGCCGACAGCACCGCCATCGGCAGGGCGGCCGGGCCGGGGCGATCGCTCCCCTCGCCGGGGGCGTCGAACCGGAAGCTGCCCGGAACCGGACGCCCGTCGGCATCGCGCACGAACGCGCCTCCGGGCACGACGAGACTCGCCAGTGCGGTGGCCACCAGCAGACCGAGGATGATCACGTAGACGTGCGGGACGCGGGGCGCGTCGTCCGCGGCTCGAGCGGGGGCGGAAGGCCGGTCGTTCATCGGCGGATCGTATAACGGCGGGATGGCATGATCATCCGATGTCGCGCCGCGGGCGGCCGTTGCTATCCTCTCGCGGCGATGGCGTGGCGGTCCGGCAACGGCGGCCGACGGCGATGGCTGGCGCTGCCGGCCCTCGCGGCGCTGCTTGTCTGCGCGATCGTTCCCGCCCGGGGGGGCCGTCTGCTCGTCCGGGTCGTCGACGAGAAGGACGGCCTCGAGGTCGGCGTGCGCGGTCTGGCCCAGGACGCGACGGGCTTCATCTGGGTCGGCACGACGGCAGGCCTGCGCCGCTGGGACGGCGTGACGCTGCGACGGGTCGCGCCGGAGCAGATCGAGCAGGAGATCTACGAGATCGCCCCCCTGCCCAGGGGACGCCTCGCGGTGCTCGAGGCGCATCACGACCGGGTCTGGCTGGTCGACGGTGAAGAGGCGCACGTGCTGCGCGACGCGAGCGGCGCCGCCGTCGGCCCGGTACGCCACATCCACGCCGACCGTTCCGGCGAACTCTGGCTGCTGCTCGGCGACGGCCGGCTGCGTCGACGCGACACCCGCGGCGCGTGGCACGACGTGGACCTCGGTGGTGCGCGGGGCCACACGTTCGGCCGGGCGCGCTCCGGGCCGCCCCTCGTCGCCACCGACCGCGGCGTCGTGCGCGTGCAGTCCGGCGACCGCGTCGTCCCGGTCAGCGATGTCCGCCACGCGATCGTTCTCGCCGAGCGCGACGACGGCCTGCTCGTTCTCGGGCTGTCCGAGCCGATGGGCCGGTTTCTCGCGCTGCGCGAGGGGCGGACCGTCGGCTCGTTCGACGCGGAGTCGCTGCGTCCCGCGGCGATCGCCTTCCGGGGAGAGGACGTGTGGATCTCCTGCGATCACGGCGCGTTCCGCTGGCGACCGCCGGCGGCGCCGGAGCGGTTCGACCGGCGCGACCTCGGAGCGCGCCTCGGCGCGCTGCTGGTCGACCGCGAGCAGGGGGTCTGGTTCGGTTCCTCGCTCGGGCTGGTCCACGTGCCGCGACCCGGCATGCGGCTCTGGGGCGTCGACGAGGGGCTCCCCGTCACCGACCCGCGCCACCTGGCGTGGACCGCCAGCGGACTGTGGATCGGCACGTGGCTGCATCCCGCGCGATTCGACCCGCGGACCGGGCGCTTCGAGGTGCGCGATGACGTGGTCTCCTCGCGGCAGATCTGTGCGGACCGCCACGGCGTGGCGTGGATGACCGCGCGTCGCCGGGTCGCCTCCGGGCGCGCCGTCGACGGCATCGTCGCCTTCGACGGCGACGACGTGCGCTTCCAGCCGGCCCCGGGACGTCCTGGCGGATGTGCGAGCGCACCGGACGGTCGCGTGGTGCTGCTCGCCGGCGACGGTGTCTATCGCACGGCGTCGCGCGGCGCTCCGGCCTCGCGGCTCGGCGCGCTGTCTCCCGCCGGCTGCGCCGCTCCGTACCTGCGCGCCGTCGCCCGGGGACGCCTGTGGGCCTCGTGCGGGCCGCAGGTCTGCTCGGCGCAGCTCGAGCCGTCGCCAGCCGGCGGCTGGGACTGCGAAACGCTCGACGATGCGCTCGAGGCGTTCGACGTGCTCGAGGTCGCACCCGGAACCCTGTGGGTCGCCACCCGTCGCGGCGTGTTCCGGCACACGGACTCGGGGTGGACGCGTCTGCCCTCCTCGCTGCGCGAGCCAACGCCGTCGTTCTTCCGGCTCGCGATATCGCCGCGGGGCGGCGCGTGGGTCGCCGGTCATCAGCAGGCCGTTCGCGCCGTCCCGACAGGAGGCGACTGGCGCGTCGTCGAGCGGCTTCCCGGCTCGATCCCGCGAGCCGGCAACGTGCTCGAACGCCCGGACGGCACGCTGTGGGTGGCCTCGCCGCGCGGGCTGATGCGCGTGCCTGCCGACGAACGCGGCGGGCACGGCCCGCCCCCGCCGCCGCGCGTCGTCGGGCTGAGCCACGACGGCCGTCCGCTCGACGCGTTCCGCCGCGTCACGCTGCCGGCCGGCGAGGCGCGGCTCGAGGTCACGCTGTCGACGCTGAGCTACCGCGCCCCCGACCTTCTGCGGTACCGCTACCGGCTCCGCGACGACGCGCCGTGGATCACCACGCGGCGGCCGCTGGTCCGCCTTGCCGGACTCGGACCGGGGCGGTACCGGCTCTCGTTCGGTGCCTCGTGGGACGGCACGCACTGGTCGACGGCGGCCCACGCGCTGGAGGTGACCGTCACGCCGCCACCGTGGGCGACGTGGTGGGCGTTCTCCGGCTACGCGATCGCGCTGCTGCTGGCGAGCTGGGCCGTCCATCGCGTGCGGCTGGCGCTCGCGCTCGCCCGCGAACGCGAACGGACGCGGATCGCGATGGACCTGCACGACGAACTCGGCGCGGGGCTCGGGAGCATCGGCCTGCTCTCGAGCCTGCTCGGCGAGGAGACCGAACCGGCATCCCGCCGCCGGATCGCGGCCGAGATCGCGGAGACCAGCGGGGAACTCGGCGCCTCGGTGGCCGATATCGTGTGGTCGCTGCGCGGCAGGAGTTCGTCGCTTGCCGCACTGGGGCGGTTTCTCGTCGAGCGTGCCGGACGCCTGCTCCCCCCGGAGACCCGGCTCGAGGTCCGCCATCCCGACCCGTGGCCCGATGTCCGGCTCTCCCTGGCGGTCCGGCGCGAGCTGCAGTGGATCGCTGTCGAGGCGCTCCACAACGTCGCGCGGCATGCCGGACCGTGCCGCGTCGTGCTCGCCTTCGAGCCCGCGGGCGGCAGGCGCTGGCGGAAGATGGTCGAGGACGACGGTCGCGGGCTGCCCGACGGCGCGCGCGACGCGGAGATCGGCGGATTCGGTCTCGAGAGCATGAGACGGCGCGCACGCGCGATCGGCGCGGAACTCGAGCTGGGCCCGGGAACCCGGGGCGGCATGCGGGTCGTCGTCACCTTCGATCCGCGCGCGCGGCACACGGCATGATCATGCCGTGGTGCCGGAAGGCGGAATCGGCGATCGTGGCGGACGAGCGGGGACGGCATGGGTGAGGGCGAACCGCTGCGGGTGATTCTCGTCGAGGACAATCCTCGCTATCGCGAGGGTCTGGCGACGTTCCTGCGCCACGCCCCCGGCTTCGAACTCGTCGCCGTGCACCCCGCCGCCGACAGCCTGCTCGCGGAGATCGAGCGCGCTCCGGCGGCCGATCTCGTGCTGATGGACATCGAACTGCCGCGCCTGTCCGGGATCGAGGCGACCCGCCGGCTCAAGGCGCACTGGCCCGAAGTCAAGGTCGTGATGATCACGGTCTTCGAGGAGCCGACCGTGATCCTCGAGGCGATCACGGCCGGAGCCGACGGGTACCTGCTCAAGCGAAGTTCCGCCAGGGAGCTGATCGCGCAGCTCGAGCTGGTCGCGCGGGGTGGCGCGCCGCTGACGGCCGGGGTGGCCAGCACCGTGCTCGAGCTGCTGCGCCACGCGCCGCCGGCGCAGGGTGCCGGGCCCGCTCCGGAGCGCTTCGGCCTGACCGAGCGCGAACAGGAGACGCTGCGCGGGCTGGTCGACGGGCTGAGCTACCAGGGCGTCGCCGACCGCCTCGGGATCAGCCTGCACACCGTGCGTCACCACGTGCGGTCGGTCTACCGCAAGCTGCAGGTGAACACCTCCGCCGAGGCGGTGCGCATTGCGATCCGCCGCCGGCTGATCTGAGCCGCGTCCCGTCCCGTCGCGAACGGCTCCGGACACCGGACCCGCATGTTCATGCCATACCGGCCGTCGGGGCCGGCCCCGTACGCTCTCCGTCGGTGATCGAGGATTCCTCGACGAGGGAGGATGGACGGCGATGCGACGGGACCGACTCTCCGTGCTCCGGCTGTGCGCGGTGCTCGCGCTGGGCGTCGTCGCCGCGGGCGGACTCGCGCCCGCACGGGCGCAGCAGAGCGCGAGCTGGGAGATCAGCGACCGCGTGCTCAATCTCGGCGGACGCCCGCAGGGCGGGACGACGTCGGGGTCGGCGAGCTTCTCGCTGACGCTGGAGAGCCTCGGCGAGCCGGTCGTGGGCGCGGGGCTGTCCTCGGCGTCGTACCTGCTCGATGCCTCGTTCGCAGGGACGTATCCCGCGCCCGGCGAGGTCCGCGGCGTGCGGTTCTCCGATGCGACGACTCTGGGATGGGACGCCGAGCGTTCGGCGGGAACCTACAACGTCTACCGCGACGCGCTGTCCGCCCTGACCGGCGGGAGCTACGGAACCTGCTGGCAGCAGGACATCCCGTCGCCGAGCGCGACCGATCCGGATCCGGTTCCGGCGGGAACGGGGCGGTTCTACCTCGTCACTGCGGAGAACAGGCTGGCCGAGGAGGGCACGCGCGGACGCGACTCGGCGGGTGCGAGCCGCACCGGGACGGCGTGCCCCTAGCACGCGCCAGGGAGATCGAGACAATGAGACCGAAGCCGCACCGCATCGACCGCTTCTCGCGGCGCCCGGGCCTGCATCGCGCCGGCGCCGCGGCTCTCGCCGCACTGCTGCTCGCCGGCGGACTCGCGCTCGCGCAGTCGGCGACGCCGTCCGAGATCAACTACCAGGGCGTGCTGCGGGATGCAGCGGGCGTTCCGCTCGACGGCGACTACGACATGGTGTTCCGCTTCTGGAGTGCGGAGACCGCCGGGGACGAGATCCTCGCCGACCGGCACCTGGCGATCAACGCCCAGGCGGTCACCGTCAGCGGGGGGCTGTTCAGCGTGCGGATCGGCAGCGGTGAGATCGTCGACGGTGCGGGGCCGGGGACGTACACCTCGCTGGTCGACGTGTTCGCGGACTATCCGGAGGTCTGGCTCGAGGTCCAGATTGCGACCGAGACGCTCTCGCCCCGGCTCGCGGTCTCCGCGGCGGGCTACGCGCTCAACGCCTCACGGTTTGCCGGCCGGGCCCCGGGAGAATTCCTCGACACGTCGTCCGGGGGGCAGACAAAGCATGGCCGGCTGGTCATCGACTACCGGGAAAGCACTCCCAGTGCATCATCATTTCGGGTCTACGGTGGGGCATCCGCTGCGGTCTTCACGAACTCGAACGGATCAAGGGTCAATCTCGCTGAGGAGGGCAAGGGGATTTCTGCGCGGGGCGCCGAGTGGGCAGGATACTTCTCAAGCCCCGACACGTCTTCGTATGCGTTCATTGTCGATAGCAACAGTGGATGGGCAGTCGATGCGTGGGGAGAACGGGGCAGCCAGTTCTCCAACGCCGGGGGCCTCGGCGGCATCGCCAAGCTGGGTCTTGTCGATGTGGGCATCGAGGCCACCGGAGTGACCGCGGCGGGACTCTTCGATACCAGAAACGACTCGGGTGAGGCGTTTCTCGCGACCGGAGACGTCGGCATCAAGGCCTGGGGCGACAACGTCGGAGGAGCCGGAGGGTACTTCGAGCACCGTTCGTCCGGAGCCAATGCCTGGATCGCGACCAACGCCGACGGGATCGCCGCCCGGGGCAACGAGCAGGGCGGATACTTCGCCGACCTGACGTCGGGCACGAACATGCGGGCGGCCTGGGGCGCCTCGACGACGGCAGGCAACGGGGCCAAGAACTTCGTGCAGAACCACCCGGACGACCCGTCGCGGATCGTCGTCTACGCTGCTCTCGAGGGGGACGAGGTCGGCACGTACACCCGCGGGCACGCGCGGCTCGAAGGCGGCGTGGCCCGCGTGAGCCTCGGCGAGAGCTTTCATCTGGTGACGAGTCCCGACGTGGGCCTGACCGCCTACCTGACCCCGCGTTCGCCCGGGGCGAGGCTGTACGTCGAGTCGGTGAGCACGCGGGAGCTTGTCGTCCGCGCCGAGCCGGGGACCGACCCCCAGGCGGCGTTCGACTTCGTCGTCTTCGGCCTGCGGCTGGGGTTCGAGGAGGTCCCGGTGATCCGGCCGGCGACCGACGGCCGGATGGGGTACATCCCTTCGATGAAGGAGTTCGAGGCGCTGCGCCAGACCGACACCGTCGCCGCGGCATCGACCCCGGTCGCGCGCTACGGGCGCATGGCGGGCGGCCCGCGGCTGTCGGCCGGATCGGACCCGCTGGCCCGTGCGCGCGAAATGATCGCCCGGGTCGGCGCCGTCGACCTGGGCAACGTCGACCGCACCCTGTGGGCCGGACAGCCCCCGGCGGCGCCCGCGCTGCCGGACGGAACGTCAGCGCAGGAGGATCGCGAACCCCGCGCCGCGCGCGGGCCGGCACTGGATGCCGGGACGACGCCCTCCGCGCCGGCGACCGCGCGCGACGCCGCGGCGGACCACCTCGTCGTCCGCGTCGCCGGCACGGTCGAGCCGGGCACGGTGCTCGCCATCGATCCGGTGGCTCCCGACGTGATGGTCACGGCGAGCCGCGCGGGCGACCCGCTGGTGATCGGCGTGGCGGACGATCCGGCGCGTCTCGGCCTCGAGCTGGCCGGCGACGAGGCGCTGGTCGCCGCGCCGGGCAGCGTCGTGAGTGTCTGGGCCGACGCGGCCGCCGGACCGATCCGTCCCGGCACGCTGCTCGTCGCCGCGTCGCTGCCGGGCCATGTCCAGGCGGCGCCCGCCGCGCCGGTGCCGGGAACGATCCTGGGCAAGGCGCTCGACACGCTCGAGTCCGGCACGGGGCGCATTCGCGTGTACGTCATGCCGCGCTAGCCGGACCGGGCGGCGACCCGGCGCGCGGCCGCGCGGGGACCAGTCTCCGGAGAGCACGGTGTCGGCCCAGAGCAGCCCGCTGCCAGCCGTTTCGTCGCCGCCCCAGCGGATGCCGGAGGCGCGGAAGATCTCGGCGGCGAAATGCCAGCCATCCGCGTCGGACCGCCGATCCGTCTGGAACGTGTCGGCCGCACCGACGAAGATCACATGCGGATCCGCTCCGACGGGCCGCGACCGCCCGGGCCCGGCTGCCGCCGCGGCAGACCGGCGGCTGTCCGGATTCAGGACACCATGGCCTGACGTCGCTGCAGACCGAGGCGGCGCATGCCGGTCAGGCCGACTCCGATGCGAGCCAGCGGCGCGCGGCCTCCCGCACCTCATCGAGCGCGGCGTCACCCAGGCCGAGCGCCTCGCGGGCGATCGCGAGCGTCGCGTCGTTGGTGCGGTCGATCGGGACGGTCGTGGCGCGCTCCGCCCGTCCGTCCGCCCCGATCGCCAGGCCCAGCTCGCCGCACAGGCTCTCCGCGAGACACACGGTTGCCGCGAGGGGGTGCTCGAAGCCGTCGATCCGCACGAGGTGGTGGGCGCCGACGGCGAGATGCACGTCGGGCGGCAGGCCCCACAGCTCGACCATCCGCGCGCCGGCGCGGGCGTGGGCGGCGTCGATCGACGGCCACAGCGGCTCGAGGTCCGGAGCCTGTTTCCCGCGCTCGACGTCGCCGAGCACGAGCAGGATTCCCGCGAAGCCCACGTCGTGCATCAGGCCGCAGAGGAATGCCTGCTCCTCGGAGATCGGCGTGTGCAGCGCCACGAGCCGCGCGAGGTGGGCCGTCGCCCGGCAGTGCGCGCGCAGACGCTCCATCCACGGCTGGTAGGCCGGCGAGCGGAAGACACGCACGTTCAGCGCGGCCTGCATCACGACGTCCTGCAGCTTGCGCAGGCCGAGCAGCACGAGGGCGGCGCGCATGCTGTCGACGGGCCGCGAGCGGCTGTAGAACGCCGAGCGGGCCAGCGAGAGCACCTCGCCGGCGAGCATCGGGTCGCGCTCGAGCAGACGCTCGATCTCGTCGAACTCGACGTCGGGATTCTGCGCGAGCGCCATCAGTTCCATCGCCACCGAAGGCAGGCGCGGCGGCTTGTAGTTCTTCGACTCGAACGCGCGGACGAGCCGGTCCGTCAGCTCCTGCTCGCCGAGCAGCCCGAGGTCGTCGAGGTCGATCGTGTGCTCTCCGAGCCCGTAGTCGGGGTCGGTCGGCTTGCGTCCGAGACGGGTCGTCACGGTACGGCTCCTGCGGGTGGCTCCCGGTCCGCTTTTCGGCACGAGCGGTGCCGGCTTGACTCCCGCACCGGTCAGGGGCAGGCGCCGATCCGCTGCGGCCGGCAGGCGGCCTCGGCCGGTGCACGTTCGGATCCGTCGGAGGAGCGGCCGTAGGAGCCCTCCGCGCCGTCGACCGCGGCGACGACCAGCCAGTACCTGCTGCCGGGGCCCGGCGTGACGGTGGCCGCCGTCGCGCCGCCGGTCGAACAGAGGACCGGTGCCCGGCTCGCGAGGTCGGCCAGCGGCCCCTCGTAGACCGCGTAGTCGGTCGCCGCGCCGCAGGCCGTGTCCCAGGCCAGGTCGACGTCGACGCCATCCGCGCCGGGCGTGACCGTCAGCGGCGTTCCGGGAACGTCCTTGCTGCCGCGGATCCGGCCGGCGGCGCCCTGTCCCGAGCCGGGCGTGATCCCCGCGGCGTACACGTCGACCGAGTCCTCGACGATGCCGGTCTCGCTGCGGTTGTCGGTGTACGAGGCGACCAGCTCCGAGAGGACGATGTCGAGGTCCCCGTAGTCGCCGAACTCGAACGTATGCTCGATGTTCGGAGAGGTCTCCGCGGTGACGCGCCGCGGAGCCGACCACGACGCGGCACCGTCCGTCGAGTACGCGTAGTAGACGTCGACACCGCTCCGGTCGGGGCTGTTCCGCGTGTCGTAGAACACGACGTGCACCGTGCCGTCGTCGCCGACGGCCAGCGCCGGGTGCCAGCGGTCGACCTGCTGCACGTCGTC
>RFIB01000282.1 GCA_003695625.1 Acidobacteriota bacterium
CAGCACACCGGTCGCGACCGGTGTGCCGTTCGTGGCGGTGGCGGCCGTCGTGGCGCTCGCCGGACGGTCCGAGCGCCTCGACCGCGCGCTCGGGCTCGGAATCGTGGCGCTGATGCTCCTGATGCTGCTGGTGGCCGCGCTGACGAGCCTGCCGTGACGCCATCCCGCTCGCCCGAGGCGCGCGCCGTTGCGGTCAGGGCGCGATCTCGCCGCAGCCGTTGACCGAGACGGCGACGTAGTACCAGCTCGCACCGTCGTCGGCCGCGCCGCTGTCATGCCACTGGATCCCGGGACGCCCCGGCTCCGCGTCGGTGGCGTCGGGATCGTGCGGTGCGGGGGCCGAGCGCAGGAAGTCGGGAGAGCCGCCGCGATACACGCGGTAGCCGGCCGCGGCCCGCGCGCCCCAGTCGAGCACCACGTCCGGTCCGTCACGCGAGACCTGCATCGCGGGGCCGACACCCTCGGCGGGTGCCTCGCCGCACAGCGGGTCGAGCGCGCCGACGGCGACGAGGGCGTAGTCCTGCGGGTGCAGCGCGACGTCGCCGATCGTGCGCGCGCGCACGCGCACGGTGACCGGCCCCGGTGCGGGCGCGTCGAGAAACACGCCCTCCTTGTTGTTGAGGTCGTCGGGGCTCCCGCCGGGAACGCTGCTCGAGCCGCCCTCGAATCCCTGGCTGCCGAGCCAGGTCGTGCCGTCGGCCGTGGTGACCTCGAGGTCGAGATCGTTGACCAGGGCATGGGACGTCCCGGCCGCACCCGGCGCGTCGGTCCAGGCGAGCATGACCCGCAGCTCGCCGAGAGCGGTCGGCCGCAGCTCGAAGCTGTCGAGCTGGCCGGCTGCGACGAAGCCGGTCGCCGTGTTCCGGTCGTCGAGGACGACGAACCGGCGCTCCGGTCCCTCCCCGGCGAACCACAGCGCGTCGTCGAGCGTCACGCGTCCCCAGCCCTGGTCGGCGTTCGGCCGGTCTCCGCGTGTTCCCGTGCCGGTCATGTTGCGCGTCGAGACGAGCAGCGTCGCCTTGACCAGCGCCGCGCTCGGCGCGAAGCCGGCCGCCGCATCCGGGGAACCTCCGGGATACCAGCCGTCGACGAAGTACTCGCGCACCAGTGCCGCCGCGCCGGCGACCGCGGGCGTCGCCATCGACGTCCCGGAGTAGGTCGTCCAGCCGCAGCTCGGCGAGGCGGCGTTGCGCGCCGACGAGACGCCCTGCGCCGGGGCGAGCAGGTCGGGCAGCATTCTCCCGTCGCCGGCGGGTCCGCGGCTCGACGAGCCGTACATGTCCTCGAAGCCGGCACCGTTCTTCGAGCCTCCCACGGTGACCGAGTTCTTCGCGTTGGAGTACGAGCCCAGCGAGCCGCTGCGCGAGCCGCCGTTGCCCGCGGCGTACACGATCAGGAAGTCCTGGTGGCTCCACATGTAGTCGTCGATCGACGCCGCCGAGCCGCCGTACGAGTTGCCGCCGCCGCCCCACGAATTGCTGTGCACGAACGCTCCGCGCTGGCGCGCGTCGTCCCACGCGCTCGTCAGGTTCGCCGGCGGGCTGACCGATCCGAACGCGCACGCGGCGAATCCGTCGGCCTGGATGTCCTGCATGATCACCTGCGCGTCGGGCGCCAGACCGTCGTGGTCGCCGCCGTTGGAACAGGCAGCCGTGCCGGTGACGTGCGTGCCGTGATCGCCGCCGCACAGCGCGCCGAGCTTGCCGCCGCCCCACGCGCGGTAGTCGACGACCTTGTCCGGCGCGTCGAAGCAGCAGTGGTCGGTGTCCAGCCCGCTGTCCATCAGGGCGACGATCTGGCCGGCGCCGCGGATGCCGTGCAGATGGACCGCGTCGTTGCCGATCTCGCCGCTCTGGACGATGCCGCGCGACGAGTCGTTGAGCAGGGCGGGGGGCTCCCAGCGCTCGATCCACAGCACGTCCTCGATCCGGGCCAGGGCGACGAGCGTGGCGGCGTCGTCGATCGCGGCCAGCGCGCCGCGGTCCGTCTCCCCGATCGGCTGCGCCCCGGCGGCGCGCAGCGCCTCGGCGAGCGCGGCCCCGCGCAGCCCGGGCGCCGTCACGAGCTGGAGCAGGAGCGCGCCGTCGTCTGCCGCTCCGGCGGAGGTCAGCTCCGGGGCGAGCCGCAGTCCGGGATGCAGCCGGCCGATCCACACGACGAGCGGTTCGGCCCGCAGGCCGGGCGACGCGCCGGCCGGGAGCCGGGCGAGGCGGGCGTGGCGCGGCAGGTACGGTCCGGCGATCGCTCCGTGGCGCTGGAGAACCGCCCGTCGCTCCGCGTCGCGCGAGTCCGCAGCGAACTGGACGATCGCCCAGCCGCCCTCGACCGGCGCGCCGTGCCGGAGCGCGGCCGGGAACAGCCGTGCCGCGGCATCGCGGCCGAGCGGACCGTCGGTGCGGAACGAGGCGGCCTGGAGCAGGATCGCGCGGTCCGAGCGGGCGTCCGCCGGCGCGAGTTGCGGAGCCGCGCCGGGCGCCCCGGCGGCCCATCCGGCGGCAAGCGCGGCGAACAGCGACAGCGCGCCCGCGAGACGGGCGCGCACGGCCCGGTCCCGGGCGGTGCGAAGCATCGGCGACCTCCTCCCGGCGCGGCCTCCCGCTTCCGCGTCCGCGCCGGGACGCCGCGCGTGCGCTGACGATACGACGAGGTCCCCGTCCTGTCAGCTACCAGGTTCCCTCGACGCCGTTGCTGACGGTAACCACCGAGTAGTACCGGACGCCCGGGCCGAGGGCGCCGCCCGCGTCGGTCCACGGGGGGGCAAGGGTCTCGCCGAGCAGGGTCCACTGGGCGGGTGGACGGTCCGGGCGTGGCGAGGCGTAGATCCGGTAGGCGTCCGCGCCGCCGAGCGGTGTCCAGTCGAGGCGGATGTCGTCGCCGCTGCGCGCGAGCCGCAGCGTGCGGATCGCGCTCAGATCCGGAGTCTGCGGCTCGGCCGACAGCGCGAGCGGGTCTTCGAGCAGCTGGGCGAACCCCTCGCCGAGGTCCGCGTCGCCTTCGCCGGCGCACAGCGGAACGAGCACGGAGCGGATCCGGATCGGATCGACGTTGCTGCCGGTGATGTCGAGCATGCGGACTCCGAGCGCGCCGAACGCGGCGTCGTCGTCGTCGCCGTA
>RFIB01000041.1 GCA_003695625.1 Acidobacteriota bacterium
GCCATCGCGCCCCGGCCGACGGGGACCGCCTCCTGCATCGCCTCGCCGCGCAGGCGCACCGCCCGCACCGCATCCTCGAACGAGAGCACCCCGGCGGCGACGAGCGCGCTGTACTCGCCCAGGCTGTGACCTGCCGCGCAGACAGGCGCCGTCGGGACACGCGAACGCAACACCTCCCAGGCCGCGATCGAGGTCGTCAGCAGGGCGGGCTGCGTGTTCCGCGTCAGCCGCAGGTCCTGCTCGGGACCTTCGAAGCACAGCCGCGAGAGCGGTTCCCCGAGAGCCTCGTCGGCCCGCGCGAACACGTCTCGCGCCTCTGCGTGCCGTTCCCACAGGGCCCGGCCCATGCCGACCTTCTGGCTGCCCTGCCCCGGGAACAGCGCCGCCCAGGCTCGCGTCCGCGTCGTCATGCTCACCCGCCCCCGGCCTCGGTCGGTCCCGCCAGCGGGCCGAGGCCGCCGATCTCGCGTCCGATCCGGCCGACCAGATCGCGCTCGGCGGCGTGCGCCGCCACGTGCATCGCACCGCGCACCGCGCGCGCCGTCGAGCGTCCGTGGGCGACCACGACAACCCCGCGGAGCCCGAGCAGCGGCACGCCACCGGTCTCGGCGTAGTCTATCTTGCGCTTGAGGTTCTTGAACGCCGGCCGCATCGCCAGGCCGCCGAGCAGATTCAGCAGCGAGCCGGCGGCGACCTCGTCCTTGAGCATGCCGTAGATCGCCTCGGCCAGTCCTTCGGCGACCTTCAGCGCGACATTGCCGACGAACCCGTCACACACGACGACGTCGGCGACGTCGCTGAACAGCGAATTCCCCTCGCAGTTGCCGACGAAGTTGAGCGAGGTCCCGCGCAGAAGCTCGGCCGTCTCCTGGACGAGATCGTTGCGCTTGGTCTCCTCTTCGCCGATGCTCAGCAGTGCGACCCGCGGCCGCTCGACTCCGAAGATCCGCGCCGCGTAGTCCGTTCCCATCACGGCGAACTGGACGAGATGCTCCGGCCGGCAGTCCACGTTTGCCCCGACATCGAGCAGGATGGTGTACCCCTCGCCGCGGCGAGGCAGCGGCGCGGGCAGCGCCGGACGCTGGACTCCCGGGATCACGCCGAGCACGACCTTGCCCAGGGCCATCAGCGCCCCGGTGTGCCCCGCGGACACGAAGCCCGCTGCCTCGCCGTCACGGACAAGCCGCGTGCCGACGTGCAGCGACGAGTTCCGCTTGCGTCGGATCGCCTGGATCGTGTCGTCGAACCCGATCACGTCGCGGGCCGGCACGACCTCCACGTCCGCGCCGGCGGTCTCCGTCGCGGCGAGGACCGGCTCGATCCGCTCGGGACGCCCCACGAGAAGGACCCGCCGTCCCGTCTCGCGCGCGAAGTCGACGCCGCCCTGGACGATCTCCGCCGGAGCGAAGTCGCCTCCCATGGCGTCGAGGGCGATCGGTCTGCTGTCTGACACCGCGCTCGGACCGCCCCGCGTCAGACGCTCTCTTCGATGCTCTTGATCTCCCGGCCCTTGTAGTGGCCGCACGCCGGGCACATCCGGTGCGGCGGCTTCCACTCCTGGCAGTTCGGGCAGCGGGAAAGACCCGGGATGCGCAGCGCGTCGTGGGCCCGACGCTTGTCGCGCCGCGCCTTCGAATGCCGCCGCTTCGGATTCGCCATCGTCGGTCTCCAGCCGGGAGTTCAGTCGCTCCCGCGTTTTCCTCCGCCTCTCCCGAGGCGGTTCCGAAACCTGCGGAGCTCGGCCCAGCGCTCCAGCCGCGCCTCCTCCGCCTCCTCCGCATCCCCCGCCAGCGCCTCGAGCGCCTCGCGGGAGCACTCGCCGCCGACATCCGCGCACACGACGCGATAAGGCAGGGCGAGGTCTACCTGTTCGCGGACCAGTTCGCCAAGGTCGATCTCGCTGCCCGGAATCGGGTAAAGATCGACGGCGTCCGGATCGTCCTCCTCCATCGCCTCGAACTGCTCGCCGAGCGCTCCCCCGGGCAGGATGAACAGCCGCACCGCGCCTGCCACCGGATAGGCGAGCCGGGCGAGACAGCGGCTGCAGCTCAGCTCGACCCGTGTCTCGAACCGGCCGGTGCACTCGATCCCCCGCCGGGTCCTCCGGAGGTCCACGACGAGGTGCGCGGCACCGCACGCGACGACCTGGGCGTCGCCCCACTCGAAGTCGGGAACCTCGACGGTCACGTCGAGATGCCGCCCCGTCGGGGCCAACTCACTGATATCAAACAGCATGCCTGCCCCTCGGAGCGCGCGGATTATAGCAGGCCCGCGCCCGGGGGCAAGACGCGCGGCCGGACGGACCGGGTCAGGCGTCGGAACCGGACAGCCGGGCGTAGCGCTCGCGCACCAGTTCGACGTATCGCTGCGTCTCCGGGAACGGCGGGACGCCCCCGTAGCGGGCGACGGCATTCTCGCCGGCGTTGTACGCGGCCAGAGCGAGGTCGAGATCCCCGTCATAGCGTTCGAGAAGCCGGCGGAGCCATCGGGCCCCCGCGGCGACGTTCTCCTCCGCGTCGAACGGATCCTCGACGGACAGTTCCCGGGCCGTGCCGGGCATGAGCTGCATCAGCCCGGCCGCCCCCTTCGGGCTGACGGCGAACGGGTCGAACGCCGACTCGACCTCGATCACCGCGGCGAGCAGGGCCGGATCGAGACCCGACTCCTCCGCGGCCCGCGCGATCGCGCGCTCGAGCCCCCGACCGGCCGCGGCATGGTCCTCGGGCAGCCGCCACCCGTCCGCCGCGCCGTCCGGCGCCGCGGACCGGTCCAGCTCCCGGATCTCGGCGATCGCCGAGGCCGGCACGCGCAGCTCGTTGCCCCCGCCGAAGTCGACGGTCGCCATGCCGTCCTCGAAGCGGACCGCTTCGGCGACGAGCGTATGCCGGCTCGCGAAGATCACGCGGACGTCCGCGGTCGCCGGTCCGCTGCCGGCGGCAGCCAGCAGGCCGGCCACGGCGACGGCGCCGAGTGCGCGAGACAGCGGAAGGTCGGGCATCGCGAGATCTATACCGCGATCCCTCCCGCAGGCCAAGGCCCCCCCGCCCTCCGGCGGCGGGTCCGGCCTCACGAGCGACCGAATGCCCGCTCGAGCGGTCCGAGGTCGACGCGGAGGGAGACCACCCGGCCGTGCGGACAGTGGTGAGGCGTCTCGCAGGCGTCGAGGCCCGCGAGCAGGTAGTCCATCTTCTCCGGGGACAGCGGCTGGCCCTTGCGGACCGCGCTGTGGCAGGCGACGGTCGCCAGCAGGTGCTCGAACAGTCGCTCGGCCGGGCGGCGTGACGCCCGCGCCAGTTCCTCGAGCACCGCCAGCACGCCCTCGGCGCTGGTCTGCCGGCCCATGACGGCCGGGACCTCCACGACGCGGAGCGCCTCCCTGCCGAACGGCTCGACGGAGAACCCGCATCGCTCGAGATCCTCGCGACGCTCGAGCGCGATCGCCACGAGTTCGGGGCCCGGTTCGAGCACGACGGGAAACAGCGTGGCCTGGCGCGGGACCGGCCCCTCGAGAAGCTGCGCGCGCAGCCGTTCGTAGAGCATCCTCTCGTGGGCCACGTGCTGGTCGACCAGCAGGAGGCCCTCGCGGTCCTCGGCCACGATGAAGCAGTTCCTGAACTGCGCCAGCGCGCGGCGCGCCGGGGGGGCTTCCGGGGCGCCGGCGGGGATCTCCGCATGCTCCGCCACGGCGCGGGGTCCCGACGCGCCCGGCGGAGCGCCCCACAGCGGCGCCCATGCAGACTTCCGGACGCCCGGCGGCCCTGCGTCCCCCGCCCCCGGGGGGAGGCCGCGCGCCTCCCGCAGGAGCCCCGCGGGGGCCGCGGGAAGGGCGGATCGGCTGCCCAGCGC
>RFIB01000283.1 GCA_003695625.1 Acidobacteriota bacterium
ATGTTCACTCCGAGCCGAAGCGCGTTGTCGGTGTTGTCCGGCGGCCCGGGAAGCGCCCAGACGGGTGCTGCGCGGTTTCCGTCGTTGCGAGCGAGCCACGTGTGATCGAGCACCGCCTCCAGGGTCCGGTAGCGCCCGTCATGCAGATACGGGGCGGCGTCCCACGCGTTTGCCAGCGCGGGCGTGTTGACGCCCTGGATGAAGAGGTTGCCGTCGTCGATCCTCGTGCCGACGTCCGTCATGTTGCGCAGCGAGATGCTGGTCCCGAGCGGCCCGAGCTCGGCAATGAAGCTCTGTGTCGCATCGTGGAGCAGGTTGTTGCGGGTCGAGAGCGAGAAAGGAAGGGGTCCGAATGCGGGACCGTCCTCGTTATTGCCTTTCGGGATGTCAGGATCGTTCGTGCGCAGGAACTTCTGAGTCGCGGACGAATGACAGCGGCTGCAGTTCATCCGCTCGAACCAGTGCCGTCCGCGCAACGCGCTGTCGTCGAGCGAGCCGTCGGGTGCGTAGGCCGACGGCGGAGAAGACAGCGAGTTGGTGAACGCCGCGGTCTGGGGAAAGAAGCTCGCGCCGTCGCAGTAGCCGCAGCCGGCATGCGTATCCTGGATCGTGCGCAGCCCCTCGAAGAAGATCCACTCCGTCTGGCCGACGTCGAACACGGAGGGGACCGCCACGACCTTGTGATCGGGCGCACCGGGACGCCGGTTGTCAACTTGCAGCCTGGTCATCCGCACCTTGCCGTCGATGTGTCCCTCGACGTGGCAGGTGGAGCAGGCGATGTTGTTGACCTTCCGGGTGCCCGTAACCTCGCGGAAGTCGAATCCGGCACCAAAGGTGAAGAACCGTCGCTCGGCCGCGTCCGCCACCGACAGATCGTCGGCGATCGAGACCCGGCTCATTCCGAGCGTTTCGCCATCGACACGGACCAGCTCCCCGTCGAACTGGGTGACCGCAAGCAGCTCGTCGGCAACGGCGTTCCAGGCGAGCCCCCGCGGATTCGACGAGTAGGGAACCTCCGCGGAGCCGGCGCCATCGAGCAGCAGATGGATCGGCTGCGACACGACACCGAAGGTGACCAGCGCGTTCGAGGGATCGGCGTCGGCGATGGTCATCTGCGGACCGGTGCGGGACGTCACCACCTTGTAGATGTCACCCGACCCGGCATCGAGAAAGTCCCGAAGGTCGACACTGCCGGACGTGAGCACGTGCCCGTCGGTTCCGTCGAGTTTCGCCCTGCTCAGCGTCCCGGACGCCGAATTCGTGACCCACAGCTCGAACGCACCTGTCGGATCCTTCCTCACGACGAGGCGCTCCGGGAGCACCGCGGGAAGGAACGCGAACGGATCTTCGGCCGTAGGGCCTTCGGTATCCGGCGCGTGCTCGAACACGACGTCCTGGCGCGAGATCGCGTTGTGCCCGTTCGTGACGTCGATCAGCAGGCTGCCGACGACGTTCGGGATCTCCCGTCCGCCGAACTGCGGGTCCTCGCCCTGGGCGCCCTCGCCGGCATGGCTGAAGAACACGCGGTACGTGGAGGACGAGCCGTCGCCGGAAGGATCCCACACCGCCAGGCCCCGCACCGGGCTGCCGATCGCAAAACGCGCCGTCGGCTGGGCTGTGGTCGTGTCATAGGCAACGATCGAACCGCCATCGAAGCTGCGGTCGGCGAGCGGGCTGTCCGCGTGGATCCCGGCGCCGCCCAGTGCTCCCTGGACGGTCCCGACGAAGAGTCGCGCGCCGCGGGGTGAGAGTACGAGCGCCCGCGGCTCGCGTTCGGTGATGAAGGTACGGACGAGCTGGCGCGCAAGGACGTCGATCTCGTAGACCGCATGCTGCCAGGACTCTCCCCCGGCCGGTGCACGCCCCCGGTTGGCGACGAGCACCGTGCCGGGATCCGGACCGGGAATCACTTCGGTCGAGTCGTAGAGCGCACCCGCCACTCCGAGACTGGCGGCGTCGATCACCTCGGCAGAGCGAGTGAAGCGGTCGACCAGCAGGATCGCGTCGAGTTCCGGGGCAGTGACGACCGCACGGGAATCGTCGAGAAAGCACGCTCCCCAGGAGCGGGCCGCGACATCGATCCTGCCGGGGATCCCATCCTCGATCAGCGTGATCGTGTTCGAGCCCCAGCTCGTGACGAGCACGGCGGCGCCGTCCGGACTGACGGCAACGTCCCGTGGACGCTCACCCGCGCCGAGCACGGGTCTGTCGGCGGCGAGCGACGCCAGGAAACCCAGGAGAAGAAGGCAAGGGAACCGCTGGCTGTTCATGGGAGACCTCCGGTACGGCCGAGACTGCGCAGCATGCGGTCGGCAATCGGATGGTCGCCGTCAGGCAGGAGGTTTCACGGGCAGTGGGAAGACCTGGCATCTTCGGGAGCCGGTCGGCGGCACGCCGTCACCAGACGTCCGGCAGATGCACGGGCGCGCCGGTTGCCCGGCCGAGCGCGGTCAGCAGAACGAGCCGTCCCGATATGCGATCCCTCCGTGCCACGCTGGGGTCGCGCGACCCTGGATGCGGAATGCCAGCCGGAGCGGTCCATCGGCATCCGCATCATTCTCCCAGCGCATGCGCCCGTGCCGACGCGCGGGACGCCCATGAGCCGGCGGCGAAGCGTCACCGCGCGCTGTTCTCTGCCGCGATGCGATGCGCGGCGTACGCGGCGAGGCACAGCAGCAGGCCCGGGGCGGCCGCCATCCACCACGCCGCGGGCAGCAGGCGCTGGGCATCGGCGATCAGCGCGCCCCACGAGTCGCGCGACGTGCCGGCACCGATCCCGAGAAACGACAGCGTCGCCTCGAGGATCACCGCCTCGCTGAACGCCAGCGGCAGTCCGGCGGCAAGCACGCCGGAAAGCGCCGGCGGCAGGTGCCGCAGGACGAGATCGCGCCGCGCCCCGCCGACGGCACGCACCGCTTCGGCGGCGGGCGAGCCGAGGAACGCGTGCGCACCGTCGCGTACGAGCCGTGAAAGCCCCATCCACGAGGTGACGCCGATCGTCAGCGCGACGCCCCAGAGCGAGCCGCGCAGCGCCGTGCCGAGGGCGAGCACCGCGAGCAGGCGGGGGACCGCCAGCGCGCCGTTGGCGACCAGTCCCGCCCCCGCGTCGGCTGCCGTCCCGCCGAGCGCCCGGACCAGCCCGACGCCGGTCCCGCACAGCCCCGCGATCAGCGTCGCCAGCAGGGCGACGACCAGCGACGTGCGTGCGCCTGCGACCGTGCGCGCCAGCACGTCGCGTCCCTGGCGGTCGGTCCCGAGCCAGGCGCGGCGGGCACGCACCGGTCCGGCCATGCGCACGCCGGGAAGCTCGCGCCAGCCGCGCGGGCCGCGCAGGCGGACGACATCCCCGTCGGCGCGGATCTCGAGCGCACGCAGGAACCCGCCGCCGGCAAGCGCCATCTCCTCGATGCGCGTGGCGGGGGCCAGCAGTTCCGCCGCACTCTGGGCGAGCGACGGCGGGCCGGCCGGGGGGGCGAGCCACGGCCCGACCAGCGCCAGCGCGGCGAGCGCGGCGATCAGCCAGCCGGCCCGACGCCGACCGCTCACCGGAACGCCTCGGGACGCGCGGCGCGGCGCCGCGGGTCGATCGCGAGCGCGACGAGGTCGGCGAGCAGTTCGCCGGCGACGACCGCCAGCGCCGCCGCGGCGACGATCGCCAGCGCGAGCGGATAGTCGCCGAAGGCGATCGCCTCGGCTCCGCGACGGCCCATGCCGGGCCACGCGAACACGATCTCGACGACCAGCACGCCGGAGACCGCCGCCGGCAGGTCGAGACCGAGCAGCGTGATCACCACCCCGAGATGCGGGCGGACCGTATCGCGCCAGGCGACGCGCCACGGCGCAAGTCCTGCGCAGCGCGACATGCGCACCGCCGGCCCCGCAAGAGCCCGCGCGCTCGCCTCGAGCTGGTAGCGCGCCACGACGCACGCCGCGGGCAGGGCGACGGTCAGCACCGGCAGCACCATGTGGCGCAGCCGGTCCGCGAGTCCTCCGCCGCCCGGCGACGCGACGTGCGATGCAGGCAGCCAGCCGGCGACGTCGTGGAACAGGTAAAGCGCAACGACCGCGAGCCAGAATCCCGGCGTGGTGGCGACGAACAGCAGCGCCGGGCCCGCGGCGCGGCGCAGCCGCGGTCCGGCCCGCACCAGCACGAGCGCGACCAGCACGCCGACGATATATGCGACGACCAGCGCCGCGCCGACGAGCTGCAGCGTGGCGGGAAGCGCCGCGGCGAGCACGTCGGCGACCGGACGTCGCGCCGAGAGCGAGTACCCGAGTTCGCCCGCCGCCCACGCGCGCGCGACAGCCAGCAGCCGTTCGGCGGGACCGCGGTCGAGGCCGAGCGCCTGCCGGGTCCGCTCGGCCTGCACACCGGGCACGCCGGCCGCGTCGAGCCGCTCGGCGGGATCTCCCGGCAGCAGCTCGAGCAGCGTAAAGCCGACGAGCAGCGCGGCGACCAGCGTCGCGGCGCTCGCCGCGAATCGCCACGCGATGCGCGCGCTCAGCGGGAGTCCCCCTCGCCCGTACCGGCGAGCGCCCAGCGCTCGATGCCGGCGTACGGATTGAGCGGCGACGGCGTCGCGTCGCGCACCCTGCCGGAAAGACCGATCAGCGTGCGCTGCTCCCAGAGCATCGTGTACGGCTGCTCGTCACGGAAGATCCGCTGCCAGCGCCGCCACAGCGGAGCCGCCTGCGCGCGGGTCGGGGCGGCCGCCGCACGGTCCATCAGCGCGTCCGACTCGGGCGTGAACCACGAGCCGAGATTGTTGCCGCGCTCGACGGCCGCCTCGCCGTGCAGGATCGCCTGGGGCTCGACGCGCGTGCCGGCACGCCAGCCCGACAGCACGCCGTCGAAGCGCTTGCCGCGCGCCCGGTCGACGAACTCGCGTCGCGGCAGCGGCACGGGACGCACGACCGCGCCGACCGTGGCGAGCTGGGCCGCGATCCGCTCGAGCGCCGTGACGCGCGTGCGGTTGTCCGCGTTGACGATCACCTCGAGCACGAGCGGAACATCGCCGCGCCGGCGCTCCGGCCGGCCCGGCACGCGGACGAAGCCTGCCTCGTCGAGCAGTCGGCGCGCGGCCTGCGGGTCGTACGGCAGCAGCGCGGACGGATCGTGCGCCCACAGCAGCGAGACGATCGGGCTTGCCGCCGGGCGCGCGTACCCGTGCCAGACGCCCTCGATCAGCTCGTGCCGGTCGATCGCCAGCGTCAGCGCGCGGCGCACGCGCGCATCGGCGAGCACGGGATGCGGCGCGCGGGCGCGCAGCCGCGCGATCGTCTCCCGCGTCTCGCCGCACGGATCGGCGCCGCGACAGCCGCGCCGGCGCCGGTCGTCGAGATACGCGTCCGGCGCGAGCGTGTTCCAGGCGATGAACGCGTACGAGAACGACGGCAGGTCGACCAGCGTCAGGTCGTCCCGCGCCGCGATCGTGCGCGCGGCGAGCGGCGGGACATGGTCGACGAGGTCGACCTCGCCGGCGAGCAGTGCGCGCACCGCCGCATCGCGGTCGGGATGCACGCGGAACACGAGCCGCCCGATCCGCGGCAGCGGCGCGCCCCAGAACGTCGGATCGCGCGCGAGGACGACCTCCTGATCGGGCACGTAGCGCTCGAGGCGATACGGCCCGCAGGTGACGAGCCGCTCGTGCCACGGTGTGGCGAGCCAGTCGCCCAGCGGCGTCTCGAGGTAGCGTGCCGGAATCACCTGGTCGTCGTTGGCGTCGAGGATCTGGTGCGTCGACGCGCGGCGGAAGCGGAACACCGCGGTGTGCGGGTCCGGACAGGCGATCTCGCGGATCTGCCGCTTGATGAACGCCCCGGGCCACGCGAGCTGTTCGCTGGTCTGCGCGCGCAGCGTCGCGGCGACGTCGGCGCAGGTCACCGGCGACCCGTCGGACCAGCGTGCGTCGTCGCGCAGCCGGAACGTCAGCGTCAGGCGGTCGGCGGAGAACTCCCAGGACCGGGCGAGCCACGGCTCGTACGGCTCGTCGCCCGCCGGCCAGCGCTCGCGCACCAGCCGCGGGTAGAGCAGGTCCATCAGGTCGGCCGCCGTGCTGCGCGCGACGACATACGGGTTGAACCCGTCGGGATCCTCGGAGACCGCCGCCACGAAGGGACGCGCCGGTGCGTCCCGCGCCGGCCCGCAGCCGGCGACGGTCAGCGCGGCAAGCGCGACGAGCGCGCCGCCGGCGCGGCGGAGCCTCGCGCGGCGACTCAGAGCGGCGGGTTGCAGTCGCCCCCGGAGGCGGTGCGGTAGCGGCTGTCCGAGCCCTGCCCATAGGCGAGTCCGCCGCTCTCCGAGGTGTCGTCGCGGAACACGTAGAAGAATGCCTGCCCCGGCGCCGGCAGCGTCGGATCGGGGTTTGCAAGCGTGTCGAGCGTCGTCGTGTCGTCTCGCAGGCACGTCACCGGACCCAGGTCGATATCGGTCAGGCCGACGTGGCGCAGGTTCGCCACGTCGCCGCGGGCCAGATCGTACACCGTCGCCCCGTCGACGGGACTCCAGCGCACGACCGTCCCGCCGGGCTGCTCCGACAGCTTGAGGCTCGTGCGATCGCCGGTCACCACCGTGACCAGCGCCGCCACGTCGAGCGTGCCGGCGCCGAGCAGATCGCTCCACTCCGGGCCGTTGGCGTCGGGCTGGGCCGTCGCGGCCAGCAGGTCGCGCACCTCGTCGGGCTTGAGCCCCGGATAGCGCTCGAGCAGCAGCGCGACCGCGCCCGCGGTCATCGGCGCCGCGAATGACGTCCCGTCCCAGCGGGCGTATCCGTCGGCGCCGTAGGTCGAGAGCACCTGCACCCCCGGCGCCGTCAGGTCGATCTCCGAGCCGTAGCTGGTGAACGGCGCCCGCAGCTTCGCGTCGTCGACCGCCGCGACCGAGACGACCTTGCTGTCGTCGGCCGGGTAGTCCGGCGTGCCGATGTTGCGGTTGCCTGCGGCGGCGACGACGACGACGCCCTGCTTGCGCGCCTCGTTGATCGCCTTCGAGATGAAGTTCGACTTCTCGAGCATGCCGAGCGACAGGTTGATCACGTCGGCGCCCCGGCTGATCGCGTGCAGGATCCCCTTGGCGACCCAGAAGCCGCGGCCCCAGCCCTCGGAGTCAAGCACGCGGATCGGCAGGATGCGCGCCCCGGGCGCGGCCGCGTTGACCATCCCGGTCACCATCGAGCCGTGCTCGAGCATCTCGTCGACGTCGCCGTCGCCGTCGTCGTCGACCGCGTTGGGCTGCACGCCGACCGAGCCGTTGCCCTGCGCCAGGTCGGCCCCGCTGTGCTTCATGATCCGCTCGCTTGTCGCGGGGTGCTGCGTGGTCTGGCCGGTGTCGAGCACGGCGACGACGACGCCGCGCCCCGTGTACTGCTGCTGGGCGCCGTTCGCGTTGACCGTGCCGAGGGCCGGCTGGTTGCGGAAGTCGCCGATCGTCGCGTTGCGGTCCAGCTCGCCGATCGTGCGCTGCCCGCCCTCGGGGTTCTCGAATTCGCGGTGCGGCTCGGCCGAGACGATGTCGGTCTCGGCCGGATCGTTCATCTGTGCGACGAGCTGGTCGACGTCGGCTCCCTCCGGAGCGAGCAGGATGTACAGCAGCCACTGAGGAATCCCGTCGATCACCGTGCAGCCGTAGCGCTGCGCGACCGCGTCCGGATCGGCTCCCGGAATCAGCTCGACGAGGATCTCGCGATCGACGCGCCGCTCGGCGAGCACAGGAAGCGCGAGACCGGCGACAAGCAGCAGGACGAGAACCGTCCCGAGCCGGCGCGCCCGTCGCGAGATCGTGTCCCGCGTCCGATGGTCGCGTCGCGATGTCGTGAATGCGTGGTTCATCGGGCTGTCCTTCCGGACTCCGCGCGCCGTCGCGTGCCCTCGGTCAGGGCGAAGCGCGGATCACCGACCAGGAAGAACGGTGCCCAGCGCAACGGATGTCCGGTGGTTCTGCAGAACGCGCGCTGCGTTTCCGCAAGCGCCGGTCCGGCGGCGAGTCCTCGAGCGAGACCCGCGTAGAAATCCGCCATCATCGAGGCCGCGGTGCGGTCGTGAATCTCCCAGAGTGCTGCCACCACTGTCCGGGCTCCCGCCTGCAGGAACCCCCGCACCAGCCCGACCCATTCGTCGCCCGAATGTACCGCGCCGCGACCGGTCTGACATCCCGAGAGCACGACCAGGTCTGCCGTACCGTTAAGTCCGTATATCTCGGCGAGCGAGACCCACGCGTCGCCGAGGCGCAGCGCGGCGCACGCGCCGTCCCGCTCCGCGAAGAATGCGTGGCAGGCGACATGCAGCACCGGCGGGCTCGCCTCGCTCGCGTAGAGCGCGCGGCGTCCGGCGTCGCGACCGCGCAGTACCTCGGCGCCGGGAAGGACCTCGGCCACGGCGGCGACCTCGGCATCGATCTCCGGGGCCGCGGCGTCGGCGGCGCCGAGAATCAGCGGAGCCGCCGCGCCCGCTCGCCGGGCGGACCGCTCGAGCAGCACGGCGGAGGCCAGGCTCGGCGCGTAGGAGATCGCGAACCGGTCGATCAGCGGCCGGCCGTCGGCCTCCAGCGCGTGGAACGGCAGCCCGTGCAGCACGCCGTGGGGAACGATCCGCAGGTGGTCGCCCGCGAGGTGCTCCTCGGCCGGGCCGACGAGCAGCGCGTGCAGCTCGGCGAGGCGGGCCCGGCACGCGCGCGCGACGAACTCGCCGTAGCGGCGCTGGTGCTCCTCGCCGAGCACCTCCTTGCCGAGCAGGAAACGCAGCCGCGCCAGCGCGCTCTCGACCTCGGACAGCGGCGCGATACCCGGCAGCGCGACGACGCCGTCGTGCCGCGCGACGAACAGATGCAGCTTGTCGCCGGCGGCAGTGTACTCGAGCACGGTCTCGTCGGGTCGCAGCGCGGCGAGCAGCCGATCCACGGGCGGCGGCGGACCGCCCCGGGCGAGCGCGTCGAGCGGCCGGCGCCGGGCGAGCCGGCCGAGCAGGTGAGCGCGTTCGTCGGACAGACGTCCGAGAGTCGCGGCGCGCACGCCGGCGGGCCCGGACGCTCCGCCTTCGAGCCGCTCCTCGGCGACGGACAGCCGGCGCTCGAGCTGCTCGAGGCGCGCGAGAAGCGTCCGGTCGGCGCGCGACGGCGGCGCGGGCAGGCCGCGCAGCCGCTCGAGCAGCGCGCGCGCCTTGCCGCGCTCCGAGAACGCGAGCGCCTCGCGCGCGGACTCGGCGGTCCCCTCGTCGAGCCGGTTGAGGATCAGCCGCTCGTAGACCACCGACTTGTCGAGCAGGAACGCAAGCCGGCTCTCCTCGCTCGTCACGCCGGCCCGCATCGACTCGACGGCCTGCTCGGCGCGCTCGAGCCAGCGCAGCTCGGCGCGACGCCGTCCGGCGCGGCGCTCGAGTTCGGCGAGCACCAGCGTCGGCGGGAACTCGAGCCGCACGCTGCCGAGACGGCGCGCGATCTCGCGCGCGCGGCGGGCGGCGCGGCGGGCGGTCTCGGGTCGGTCCGCGTCGAGTGCGGCCTCGGCGACGACGGTCAGCGCGCGGGCGGTCCGCGAGCGCAGACCGCGACGCGCGAACAGGGTCGCGGCGCGCCGCGCGGACGCGAGAGCCTCGGCGGCACGGCCGCGCGCCCGCTCGGCTCCCGCGCGGCCGACCTCCATCAGCGCGGCGGCGACAGGATTGCCCGCGCGCCGGTCGAGTTCCGCGGCGCGACGGTACAGCCGCGCCGCCGCCGCCGCCTCGCCGCGGCCGAGCGCTGCGGCGGCGCGGACCGCCAGGCAGGCCGCACGTTCGACGTGGTGCCCCGCGCGGCGGAAGAACGGCTCCGCGCGCCGGGCGCGCTCGTCGGCCTCGCCGAGCCGGTTGAGCCGCAGCAGCGCCTCGGCCGCGTCGAGATCGGCGTGCGCGACGCCCCACGCATCGCCCAGCTCGGCGTGCCGCCCGCGGACGGCCTCGAGCCGCTCGAGCGCGTCGTCGAGCCGTCCCTCGAGCAGGTCGAGACCGGCGAGCGCGTAGTCGGCCTGGACGGCCAGGGCGCGCTCGCGCCGCCTGCGGAACGTGCGGCCGCTGGTCTCGAGATCGGCGCGCGCCTCGTCGATCCGGTCGAGCGCGGCGAGGATGTTCGCGCGGTTGTACAGCGTGCGGGCCTCGCGGTCGGCATGCCCGCCGCGGCGATAGATCTTCAGCGCCTCGTCGTACGCCGCGAGCGCGGCGCGGTGCTCGTCGCGGGCGTGGTGGAAGTTGCCGACGTTGACCAGCAGCCCGGCACGCCGCCACGGGTCCGCGCCGCCCGCCCGGCGGTACGCCGCGCGCGCCCGGCGCAGCGCGCGCCGCGCGACCTCCGGGCGGCCGGCCAGCGTGGCGACATGGACCAGCGCGCGCTGGACATCGCCCTCGGACAGCGGCTCGCCGGCGGCCCGGAACAGTTTGGCCGCGGTCTCGAGCCGGCGGATCGCCTCGGCCGAACGCCCCTCGTGGTGGGCGGCCAGGCCGGCAAGACGCGCCGCGTGCGCGCGCGCGCCGGACGACCCGATCCGCGCGGCCGCGAGCCGCGCCGCGTCGACCAGCCGCGACGCGCGCGCGAGGTCGCGTCGCGACACCTCGCCGAACCGCTCCGCAAGCGTCTCGACCAGCGCCTCGTCGCACGCCTCGCCGGCCCGGACGAGCACCGCCCGACGCGCGTCGCGCGTCGCACAGCGTTCGAGGGCCCGGACGAGCCGGGCCCTGTCCGGTCGCTCGGGCCTGCGGGCGGGTGGTGTCATCGGTCTGCATCGGGGGGCGCGATCGGGCCGACCGTGACGCGACCGAGGCCGGGGGCCTCGACCTCGATCTCGATCGGCTGACCGCGCGAAGCGGACAGCTCGAGTTCGAAGTCGCCGGCAGCGGAGACCGGCGCCTCGGCCCGGCCCCGCCCCGCCCGGGCCCTGACGGTCGCATCGGCCACGGGTGGCAGGAGCTGCCCGAGCAGCACGACGCGGCGACCGTCGGCGTTCCTGACCAGCAGGTCGAGGTCGCAGCCGCGGTCGGTCGCGCCGGATTCGGGCTCGAGCCGGAACAGCATCCGGCGGTCGGCGAGCGCGGTGCCGCGCACGCCGGCCGGCAGCGGCTGGGCCGCCGAGTCGAAGACCAGCCGGCAGATCCAGTCGACCACGCCGCCGGCGCGCCGCTCGCCGAGCCGCGCGCCGAGGGCGATCGCCTTGCGCAGCGTGCCCGCAGGCGGCTCGACCAGGTGGTCCCCTGCCAGGAGCCGCGTCAGCCGGTCGTGGTCGTCGTCGCGCTGCCGTGCCATCTGCCGTCTCCCTTCCGGGCCAGCCCCCTGACCCCGACCTGTTCGACCCACAAGACGGGGTGCGGTCAGCTCTGATACATGTTCTTCAGCTTCCGATTTCGTTCATGAAGATCCGCCGAGCACCTGCCGGTACCGGCGCTCGAGCTTCTTGAGGCAGCGTCCCCGCGTCGGCCCGAGGCTGCCGACCGGTCGGCCCATGCGGGCGGCGATCTCGTCGTAGGCCGGTCTGGGGGACTCGACGTACAGCGCGCGGAGCAGCTCGCGGCAGGTCGGGTCGAGGCGCTCGAGGGCCAGCGCGACGGCGTGTTCCTGCTCGATGGCGACCAGCGTGTCGTCCGCCGGCACCTCGGGAGCCGCGTGCTGCTCGAGAACCTCCGGCTCCACGTCGGCCGAGCGCGCCCGGCCGCGGACGATGTCCAGGCACTCCCTGCGGGTGACGGTCCCGATCCACGAGCCAAGCGAGCCGACCTTCTCGAGGCTCTCGAGCTTCTCGAGGAGTTTCAGCGCGACCCGCTGGAACACCTCGTCGGCCTGGTCCTCGGAGAACCGGAACGCCACCGGAATCGAGTAGATCAGCCGCCGGTAGCGGCGGACGAGCTCCTCCCAGGCGTCCTCCCGGCCCTGGAGGCATCCCCGGACCAGCGCGGCATCGTCCCGGTCGTGCCAGCTCCCTCCCATCGTTTCCTTCCTGTGTCCCGTTCCTGCCGCTGGCCCGGCCCCGTCCGCCAAGCATAGGCGAAGACGGGACTTCCGTCGCTCCCCACGAAAGGTGGGGGCCCGGTGCGGCCCCATTGCCGACCGGGCCCCGAGGGAAGGGGGGAAGGAACTTCTCGGGATCGACCGGCCCGCGGGCGGCGGGCCTTGCGGAGGAGGAAGCTGCGTGTCGATCTCCACCCAATGGAGGCGGGCGCGCCCGGCGTGATACAAGCCGCCTGCAGAACGACCGGTCTTTCCGGGAGGGGAGGTCCGCGGTGCCCGGCCGACTCGCGCGTCCGTCGCTCGACTGGCTGCTGGCGTTCGTCCCGGCCGTCGTCGCGGCCGAGTACCTCGTCCCGTCGGCGCAGACGGCGATCTTCGTCGGCGCCTGCCTTGCGATCCTCCCGCTCGCCGGCTGGATGGGACGCGCCACGGAGCACGTCGCCGAGCACACCGGCGAGGGCATCGGCGGGCTGCTCAACGCGACCTTCGGCAACGCCGCCGAGCTGATCATCGCGCTGATGGCGCTGCGTGCCGGCCTGCACGACGTCGTCAAGGCGTCGCTGACCGGCTCGATCATCGGCAACATCCTGCTCGTGCTCGGCGCGTCGGCGCTCGCCGGCGGGATCGGCCGCGGCCGGCAGACGTTCAACGCCGTCGCGGCGCGGAGCCAGGCGACGATGCTGTGGCTCGCCGCGATCGCCCTCGTGCTGCCCGCGGCCTACCACCACCTCGCGGGGCCGGCCGGCAGCGCGCGGGAGATCGACCTGTCGACCGAGATCGCCGTCGTGCTGCTCGTCGTCTATGCGCTCAGTCTGGTGTTCTCGCTCAGGACGCACCGCGCGCTGTTCGTCGGCGAGGGCGGCGACGTCGAGACCGTCGACGAAGGGCATGCCGTCTGGCCGCTCGGCCGGGCGCTGCTCGTGCTGCTCGCCGCAACCGTGCTGATCGCGTGGATGAGCGAGATTCTCGTCGGCACCGTCGAGCACGCCGCCAGCGCGCTGGGGATGACCGACCTGTTCCTCGGCGTGATCGTCGTCGCGATCATCGGCAACGCCGCCGAGCACAGCACTGCGATCATCGCCGCGCGCAAGAACCGGATGGACCTGAGCCTGGGGATCGCGATCGGCAGCTCGGTTCAGATCGCGCTGTTCGTCGCGCCGGTTCTCGTGCTGGTCAGCCACGTGCTCGGCCCGCGGCCGATGGATCTCGTGTTCTCGCCGGCCGAGGTGCTGGCCGTCGTGCTCGCGGTGGCGATCACCGGGCAGATCGCCGGTGACGGGGAGTCGCACTGGCTCGAGGGTGTCCAGCTGCTCGCGGTCTACGCGATCTTCGGGATCGTGTTCTACCTGCTGCCAGCCTGATTTCCGCCGGGACCGTCGTCTCCGCGGGAGATCCGCTCGATCAGCGCCGTCGTCGACCGCCCCTCGAGCAGCGGAACCCGCACGACGCGCCCTCCCCAGCCCCGCACCTCGCGGGCACCGACGATCTCGTCCTCGGCCCAGTCGGCGCCCTTGACCAGCACGTCCGGCCGCAGCGCGAGGATCAGCTCGAGCGGGGTCGGGTCGTCGAAGACGACGACGCGGTCGACCGCCTCGAGGGCCGACAGCACGAGCGCCCGCTCGGCGCACGGCTGGACGGGACGCCCCTCGCCCTTGAGGCGCCGGACCGACGCATCGCTGTTCAGGCCGACGATCAGCGCGTCGGCCTCGGCGCGCGCCCGGTCGAGCAGGTGGACGTGCCCGGCGTGAAGCACGTCGAAGCAGCCGTTGGTGAACGCCACGCGCCGGCCGCGCGCGTGGAGCGTCTCGCGCCACGCGACGGCCTGCTCGAGCGGGACGGCGCCGCGGAGCCGCTCCGGGGCGTTCATCGGCGGGGCGTCACCGGGCCAGGATCGAGCGCCCGACCATCGCCTCGCGGAACTCGGAGTACGGCACGACCGCGCCGTTGAACACGGCGTAGAGGCGCGGCGCCTGGACGACGTCGCCGTTGAGGTCGAAGTCGATGTTCCCTGTCACGCCCTCGTACCGGATGTTCCACAGCTCGCCCTTGAGGTTCTTCCTGATCTGGGCGCGCTCGATCGCGGCGACGAGCACCTTGGCCGCGTCGTAGGCATGGGCGGCGAAGTTGTCCGGCTCCTCGCCGTACTTCGCCTTGTAGGCGTCGACGAAGGCCCGCACCCGCGGGTTGTCGGCATGCGGGTCGAACGCCGTCTGCGGAAACACGAGGTGCTCGGCGGCCTTGCCCGCCAGCTTGACGATCTCGGCGGTCACCGCGGAGGTCGCCAGGCGCGGGATCTTCGTGCCGAGCTTGTCGAGCGCCAGCAGCAGCGCCGCGACGTCCGGCTGGTATGCCGCGATGTAGACGGCTTCCGCCTTGGAGGCGGCGACCTTGCGGGCGATCTCCATCGCCCGCTTCTCGTCGAGCGGCGACGAGAAGTACTCGCGCAGGACGATCTTCCGCGTCGGCGCCGCGTACTTCTCCTCGAAGATCTTCGCGATCCCCTGTCCGAACAGGTCGTCGGCGGCGACGACGGCGACCGAGGCCAGCGCGAGCTTGCGGCAGAACTCGGCCATCGTGTAGCCCTCGACGACGTCGCTCGGATAGTTGCGGAAGAAGTACTCGCCACCCTCGCTGGTCAGGGCGGGCGAGGAGGCCGCGGGGCTGAGCAGCACGACCTGGGCCTGGGCGGCCAGCGGGGCCAGCCCGCGCGCCACCGAGGACGAGACCGGACCGATGATCGCCCACACGTTCTCGGTCTCGACCAGCTCGTGAAACGCGATCTTTGCCGTCTCGACGTTCGTCCCGGTGTCCTTGTAGATCGTCACGATCTTCGGGCCGGCGGGGCGCTCGGCGTTGATCTCCTCGACCGCCAGGTCGATCCCCTGCCGGATCGACTTGCCGTAGCTCGAGGCGGGGCCGGTGTCCGGAACGAGGACGCCGATCTTTATCGGCTCCGGCTCGCCGCATCCGGCGAGCAGGCCGGCGACGGACAGGACCAGGGCAGCTCCGATCCCGATGCGACGGATCGCGCGGATCACGGGTCACCTCCTTCGGACGGACGGCGGGGCAGGATCGGATTATTCCATGTTTCGCCGCGACCTGCGCGGACCGTCCGCGGCCCTCGCCCCGCGCGCCGCCGGGCGCCACGTTAGCCCGTGGGGGGCTCGCGGGAGCCGGGGTGTCCGCCCGGGGTCCGCGAGACGGCGGAGGCGGAGAGAGCGCCGATGGCAGCCGGAACCCTGCTTCCCGAGACGTCCCCGGGAGACCTGCTCGCCAGGCGGCGGGACCCGGTCGACCCGGAGACGATGGCGCGGGCCGCGCGGATCGTCGAGGACGTCCGCACGGGCGGCTTCGGGGCCGTCCGCGCGCGGGCCCAGCGGCACGACGGCCTGGCCGCGGGCGAGCCGCTGCTCCATGAACAGGAGGACCTCGCAGCGGCCCGCGACGAGCTGCCGGACGATCTGCGTCGCCTGTTCGAGCGCGCCGCGGAACGGATCGCCCGCTTCGCCGAGGCCCAGCGCGGCTGCTTCGAGGATCTCGCCACCACCGCGGGTCCGGTGGCGATGGGGCATCGCGTGGTCCCGCTCGAGCGGGCGGGCTGCTACGCCCCGGGCGGGCGCCGTCCGTACGTCTCGTCGGTGCTGATGACCGTCACCACGGCGCGGGTGGCCGGGGTCCGCGAGATCTGGCTCGCCTCGCCGCGCCCCGGGACGCCGGTCCTCGCCGCCGCGGCGATCGCCGGAGCGGACGCGGTTCTCGGCGCGGGCGGAGCCCACGCGATTGCCGCGCTGGCATTCGGCGCCGGTCCGGTCCCGGCGTGCGACGCCGTCGTCGGCCCCGGCGGCCCGTACGTCGTCGCGGCCAAGCGGCTGGTCGCCGGCATCGTGCGGACCGACGGCCCGACCGGCCCTGCCGAACTCGTCCTCGTCGCCGACGGCAGCGTCGATCCGGAGATCGTCGCCGCCGACCTGCTCGCCGTCGCGGAGCACGACGAGGCCGCCGTCCCGCTCCTGCTCACCCCGGACCAGGCGCTCGTCGGCGCGGTCCGCAAGGCGCTCGGCGAGCGGATCGGCTCGCTGGAAGCGGCAGAGACGGCCCGGCGCGCGCTGCAGAACGGCCGGACCGTGCTCGTCACCGGGCTCGAGGAGGCGCTCGACCTGATCGAGGCGCTGGCTCCGGAGTCCGTCGCCCTCCATGTCGCCGACCCGGAGGCCGTCCGCCCGCGGCTGGCGCGGCACGGCACGCTCGTCGCAGGCGTCGGCAGCCCTGCGGCGCTGGTCCATCTCGGCGTCGGCCCGAACCACGCCCTGCCCGGTGGCGGTGCGGCGGCGCGGTTCACCGGGCTGTCGGTGGCCACCTTCCTGAGGTTTCCGAGCTGGCTCGCCGTCACGGGCCCGCTGCCCGAGGAGCTGGCAGACGATCTGGCCGCCCTCGCCCGGCTCGAGGGGCTCGACGCCCACGCGCTGGCTCTCGCCCTGCGCGCCGGCGGAGTACCGGTCGGCTCGTCCGGCTGAACCGTTCGTCGAACGGCCGGTCCGCGACGGCACGCATCCCGCGGACGCGAGCGTATAACCGGCGCGGGTCGCGGCGATCCCGCGGGGAGGATCGATGCTCTCGGTGCGCGATCTGGCGAAGCGGTTCGGCGAGATCAGGGCCGTCGACGGCATCTCGTTCGACGTGCAGGACGGCGAGATCTTCGGCCTGCTCGGGCCGAACGGCGCCGGCAAGACGACCACGATCTCGATGATCTCCGGGGTGCTCGCGCCCGACGGCGGGCAGGTGCTCGTCGACGGGCAGGACGTCTGGGCGCGGCCGAAGCAGGTCAAGCGGCTGCTCGGCGTCGTCCCGCAGGAGATCGCCGTCTACGAGGACCTGACCGCGCGCGACAACCTCGTGTTCTGGGCCTCGCTCTACGGCCTGCGCGGCGCGCAGCGCCGGGCCGCGATCGACCGCGCGCTCGAGCGCGTCGGGCTGGCCGACCGCGCCGCCGACCGGGTGCGGACGTTCTCCGGCGGCATGAAGCGGCGGCTGAACCTGTCGATGGGCCTGATCCACGAGCCGAAGTTCCTGCTGCTCGACGAGCCGACGGTCGGCATCGACCCGCAGGCGCGGCTGGCGATCCTCGAGATCGTTCGCGAGGTGGCGGCGTCGGGCACGACCGTGCTCTACACGACGCACTACATGGACGAGGCGGAGAAGCTCTGCGACCGCGTGGCGATCATCGACCACGGCAGGATCCTCGCCACCGGCACGCTCGACGAGCTGACACGGCTCGCCGGCGAGGGCGAGCTGCTGCGGCTCACCGGCTCGTTCACCGCCGACGCGCTGCGCGAGCGCCTCGGCGCGCTCGACGGCGTCGAGCCGCGTCGGCTCGCCGACGGGTTCGCGCTGCTCGCGCGGCGCCCGGACGGGCCGGGCCTCGCGCAGCTCCTGCCGCGCCTGCTCGACGCCGAGGCCGGCGTGGACGACGTCGCGATCCAGCGCCCGAGCCTCGAGGCGGTGTTCATCGCCCTGACCGGGCGCGCCCTGCGCGACTGATGGCCGCGACGCTCGCCATCGTCCGCCGCGATCTCGTGCGCTGGGCGCGCAACCCGGGCCGGCTCGTGCTGCTGCTCGGCATGCCGCTGGCGCTCGCCGCGATCTTCGCCCTCGCCTTCGGCACGGGCGGCGAGGCCGGGCTGACCGTGCGTGTCCTCGTGATCGACGAGGACGGGACCGCGCTCTCGGAGTTCCTCTCCGGAGCGCTCGGCAGCCAGGAGGACACCGGCCCGCTCGACGTCGAGATCGTCGGCGAGGAAGGGCGCGCGATGATCGAGCGCGGCGAGGCGTCCGCGCTGGTGATCATCCCCGAGGGATTCACCGACGCGTTCCTCGACGGCCGGCCCGCGACGTTGCGACTGATCAAGAACCCGGCCGAGCAGTTCCTGCCCCAGGCCGTCGAGGAGGCGCTGCGCGCCGCCGCGGTCGTCCTCTCGCAGGCCTCGCGCACGTTCCGCGACGAACTCGCGGAGTTCTCCGCGATGCTCGCGGCGGACCACTCGCCCGACCCCGTCGCGATCGGTGCGATGAGCACGAGGATCGCCGCCAAGCTCCAGACCGTCGAGCCGTACCTGTTCCCGCCGGTGATCGAGCTGGAGACGATCTCCGCGGACGGCGGCGACGAGTCCGATGACGGGCCGTCGATGCAGGCCGTGCTCTCGCTCGTGCTTCCCGGCCTCGCCGTGCTCAGCCTGCTGTTCTTCGCGCAGGCGGCGACGCGCGACGTGATGGAGGAGCGCGAACACGGCCTGCTCCGCAGGCTGCTGAGCGCCCCGGTCGGCACCGGGGAGTACCTGCTCGCCAAGTGCGTCTCGGTGGTCACCGTCTCGGCGCTCGGGTTCGCGCTGCTGATCGGCATCGGCCGGCTCGCGGGGGTCGCCTGGGGACCGCCGGTGGCGGTGATCGGCCTCGTGCTGTCCGCGTCGATCGCCGCCTCGGGCCTGCTGCTGCTGCTCGTCTCGCTCGTCTCGAGCGAGATGGCGGCCAACGCGCTGACCACGATCGTCGTGATGGTCTCGGCGATGGTCGGCGGCTCGTTCGTCCCGCTGCCGGCGCTGCCGGACTTCCTGCTGCCGGTGGCCAGGCTCACGGTCAACTACTGGGCGACGAGCGGGTTCCTCGTGCTGATCCGGGACGGCGGCGGGCCGGCCGACGTGGTCCCGCAGATCGGCGTGCTGGCCGGCGGCGGTCTCGCCATGCTGGCCGTCGGCGCGTTCCGCCTGGCGCGGCGGATCCGCGCCGGAGACGTCTGAGATGCGCGGGATGCTCGCCATCGCCCGGCACGACCTGCGGCAGACGCTCGCGAACCGCGCGGCCCTGCTGTGGCTGTTCGTGTTCCCGGTGCTGTTCGCGGCGTTCTTCGGCCTGGTGTTCAGCGAGAACGACAGGCCGGCGCAGGCACGGGCGCGGCTGACCGTCGTCGACGAGGACAGCGGTCCGCTCGCCAGGCTGCTCGTCCGCGAACTCGAGGGCGCGGGACTCGAGGTCGTGGAGCTGGCCCCGGACGAGGCGGCGGCGGCGCAGGACAGGATCCGCACCTTGACGATCCCGCAGGAGTTCGGCCGCCGGATCGTCGCCGGCGAGCAGGTCACGCTGACGCTGGAGACCGATCCGGGAACGAGCGACGAGGCGGCCCTGGCGGTGCAGGCGCGGATCCTCGCCTCGATCGCCCGCGTGATCGGCAGCCTGGTCGAGCAGAAGCAGGTGGCCGGAGACGCGCCGCTCGACGAGACGCGCTTCGCCGGATACGAACCGCCGCCCGACCTGGTCACGATCGAGTCGTCCTTCGCCGGACAGGCGGCGGTGGTGCCGTCGGGATTCGCGCACTCGGCTCCGGGCAACGCGGTGATGTTCGTCCTGCTGATCACGCTGACCTGGGGCGCCGCCTCGCTTGCCGCCGAGCGGATGCACGGCATGCTGCGCCGGCTCGGCTCGGCCCCGGTCACCGCAGCGGAGATCTTCGGCGGCAAGATCGCGGGGCGCTTTCTCGTCTCGCTGACGCAGATCGTCGTGCTGCTGCTCACCGCGGTCGCCGCCGTCGCGCTGTTCGATCTGCCGCTGTCCGGAGACCCGCTGGCGGTGCTCGCCGTGCTGGTCGTCTACGGCCTGGCCGTCGCGCCGCTCGGCGTGCTGCTCGGCGCGGCGATCCGCGAGCCGTCCCGCGCGGCGAACGTCGGCGTGCTGGTCAGCCTTGTGCTCGCGGCGCTCGGCGGGTGCTGGTGGCCGATCGAGGTCGTCCCACCGTGGCTCCAGGCGGTGGCCCGGGCGCTGCCGACCGGATGGGCGATGATCGCGCTGCACCGGCTGATCTCGTTCGGAGGAGGATTCGCCGACACGCTGCCGTGGCTCGCCGCCCTGCTGGCGTTCGGCGCCGCGGTCGCCGCGCTGGCGCGGCGCACGCTGCGGATCGCGTAACCGGGGGCCCGTCGCGGGCAACCACGAGACCGAGGCGGCGCTGCCGCCGGGAGGAGTCCATGCGTCGCCTGACGATCCTGACCGCATTCGCCCTCGCGGGCGTGGCGGGCGCATCCGCATCCGCGTCCGAGGACGGGCCCGCGCTGGCCGTCGGCCGGCCGATGCCCGCGTTCACCCTGCCGGCCGCGGGGGGCGGCAGCGTCTCGCTCGAGTCGCTGCTCGAACACGGCCCGGTGGTGATCGTGATCTACCGGGGCGTGTGGTGACCGTTCTGCATCCGGCAGCTCGGTGAGCTGCAAGAGAATCTCGACCGTTTCCGCAAGGCC